>NZ_JBHMBS010000007.1:0-397305 GCF_042428775.1 Streptosporangium vulgare
TCCCGGTAGACGACCGGGTTGATAGGCTGGAAGTGGAAGCGCAGTAATGTGTGGAGCTGACCAGTACTAATAGGCCGAGGACTTGACCACAAAGCAATTTGCTCGCGTCCACTAGGCAATTCTGAGACAACAAACAATGGTTTGTGTGTTTCATAGGGTTACGGCGGTTATGGCGAAGGGGAAACACCCGGTTACATTCCGAACCCGGAAGTTAAGCTCTTCAGCGCCGATGGTACTGCACCGGGGACGGTGTGGGAGAGTAGGTCACCGCCGGACAATCTTTTGAGGGCCCCCACCTTTCGGTGGGGGCCTTCGTGTTTTCCGGGGAGTTTCCCCTCAAGGATTTCCCGGAGGGTTTCCCGGGGGCTTCGCGCGCTCTTTCCAGAGCTCTTCCCGGTCCTTCCTGGCTTGTTCTGGCTCGTTTTGGAGGCCGGCCTTTTCGGAGCATCCCCCGGAGGGGCATCTGAGGTTTCCCGGTTCCTGGGGTTTCTCGATCTCCTCAAGATCTCCCTGGATGTTTGGCCTTTCGAGGCTCCTCGCCTTCCGGAGGTTCCCGAGGTCCGGGCCTCTTGATTTCGGGGTCTCCGGTTTTCGGGGATTTCCAGGGAAGGGCCTCCACCGCAGGTGGAGGCCCTTCCCGCGTTGTGAGGATGTTCTCTGGGTGATCTTCGGCTCTGTCTGGGCTCTTGTGGCAACGCGGCGATCGCCGGGTCAGATGGCTTCATGTTTCTCTCGAGAACCGCCCACAAAGGATCCACCGCCATGGTCATGATCATTTGTTGGCGCCGAGGGAAGGGCGTGTGGACTTTCAGGGGCTTGCTAGGCTGGAGAGGCCGGGCCACCCCACCTGCGGGTGGCCTTCGTCGCGCCAGACCACGATAGGGCGGGGCAGCGATAGCGAACGGGGCGCACCCCGCGGCCGGAGACCGCCCGCACAGCGAATCGTCCCATCCGATCGAAGAGACGGGACGCGCTCGCAGAGTGAGCCAACGAATGGACCAGAAGTGAACAGTGACAACGGGCCTGAGGGCGCCGGTCGACGCGAAGAGGGCGAAAACCGCGGATCCGGTGGCCAGGGAGGCCACCGCAGCGATCGCGCAGGTGGTGACAGGGGACGTCCGGGCGACGGTCCCCGATATGGTGAGCGCCGAGAGGGGCGCCCAAGCGGTTCTTACGGCTCTCGTGATCGTGGCGACCGGCCGTCCTACAACCGTGACGACCGTGGTTCCGGCCGCCCCGCCTTCAACCGTGACGACCGCCCGGGGGGCGGGCAGAGGTCCTCAGGGCCGCGTGGCGAGGGTCAGCGCTCTTACGGTGACCGTGACCAGTCCCGCGGTGGTTCCTACGGAGCCCGTGACCGTGGGGACCGGCCGTCCTACAACCGTGACGACCGTGGTTCCGGCCGCCCCCCGTCCAATCGCGATGACCGTCCGGGCGGGGGGCGTCCGCCCTTCAACCGTGATGACCGTCCCGGTGGCGGGTATCGCGGTGATCGTCCTTCGTTCAACCGTGACAGTCGTGGTGGGGATCGTCCGCCGTTCAATCGTGATGATCGTGGTTCCGGCCGTCCTCCCTTCAACCGCGATGATCGCCCCTCGTCCAACCGCGATGACCGTGGTGGTGAGCGTCGTTCGTACGGGGATCGTGACCAGTCGCGTGGTCAGTATGGTTCGCGTCCCGACAGTGGCGAGCGCAGGCCGTTCAACCGTGACGACCGTCCCGGTGGGGGGCGTCCGCCCTTCAACCGTGATGACCGTCCCGGTGGCGGGTATCGCGGTGATCGTCCTTCGTTCAACCGTGACAGTCGTGGTGGGGATCGTCCGCCGTTCAATCGTGATGATCGTGGTTCCGGCCGTCCTCCCTTCAACCGCGATGATCGCCCCTCGTCCAACCGCGATGACCGTGGTGGTGAGCGTCGTTCGTACGGGGATCGTGACCAGTCGCGTGGTCAGTATGGTTCGCGTCCCGACAGTGGCGAGCGCAGGCCGTTCAACCGTGACGACCGTCCCGGCGGGGGGCGTCCGCCCTTCAACCGCGATGACCGTCCCGGTGGCGGCTACCGTGGTGATCGGCCCGGCTACAACCGTGACGATCGTGGTGGGGACCGTCCGCCGTTCAACCGCGATGACCGTCCCGGTGGGGGGCGTCCGCCCTTCAACCGTGATGACCGTCCGGGTGGCGGGTATCGCGGTGATCGTCCTTCGTTCAACCGTGACAGTCGTGGTGGGGATCGTCCGCCGTTCAATCGTGATGATCGTGGTTCCGGCCGTCCTCCCTTCAACCGCGATGATCGCCCCTCGTCCAACCGCGATGATCGTGGTGGTGAGCGTCGTTCGTACGGGGACCGCGACCAGACCCGTAGTCGTTATGGCTCACGCCCGGATGGTGAGCGCAGGCCGTTCAACCGTGACGACCGTCCGGGCGGTGGCTACCGTGGTGATCGTCCTTCGTTCAACCGTGACGATCGTGGTGGGGACCGTCCGTCGTTCAACCGCGATGACCGTGGTGAGCGCAGGCCGTTCAACCGCGATGACCGTCCGGGCGGGGGGCGTCCGCCCTTCAACCGCGACGACCGTCCCGGTGGAGGGCGTCCCTTCGAGAGCCGCGACCGCGACGGTGAGGGGTCCCGTACCCGCTATGGCCGGGATGACCGGTCCGGCGGCCGCGACGAGGCTCCCAGCAGCCAGCGTGAGGAGCTGCCGGAGCTCGCCCCGGACATCACCGCGGAGGAGCTCGACAAGGAGATCCGCGAGGAGCTGCGCTCCCTTCCGCTCGACCTCGCGGATCTGATCTCCCGCCACCTGGTGGCGGCCGAGAGGGCTCTCGGTGAGGACGACGCGGAGCGGGCGTACGAGCACACGAAGGTCGCTCGTCGCTTCGCGGCCAGGATCGGGGTGATCCGCGAGGCCGTCGGCATCGCGGCCTACCGGGCCGGCCACTTCTCAGAGGCGCTCAGTGATCTGCGCGCGGCTCGCCGGATGACGGGTTCCGACTCGTTCCTGCCGATCATGGCGGACTGCGAGCGTGGCCTTGGTCGTCCCGAGCGCGCCCTTGACCTGGTCCGCTCCAAGGAGGCCGAGCGGCTCGACCGCGTTGGCAAGATCGAACTCGCCATCGTGGAGTCCGGCGCCCGGAGGGATCTCGGCCAGAACGACGCCGCGGTCATCACCCTCCAGCGCCTTCCCGAGCTGCGTGACACCCGTCCCCAGCCCTGGTCGGCCCGTCTCGCCTTCGCCTACGCCGACGCGCTGTCGGTGGCGGGTCACGAGGGGCCGGCCACCGAGTGGTTCGGCCGGGCGATGGCCTTCGACGAGGATGGCGAGACCGACGCGGCCGAGCGTTACGCGGAGCTGACGGGCGCCCTCATCGAGGATCTCGAAGAGGACGACGACGAGGACGGGGAAGTCATCGATGACGACACCCGCTCTCAGGGCGGCGCCGATGACGAGATCGACACCGACGACGTCCTCCACATCGACGATGACGCCGACATCGACGACGTCGCGGATCTGGACGCCGAGATCGAGGCCGAAGACGATCTCTTCGACGAAGAGTTCAGCGGGAGCCGGGCCGCTGACGCTCCGGGCAACGGCTTCTCCGGCGAAGAGGAGTCTTCCGAGAGGGCCTCTTCCGAGAAGATCTCCGAGAACGAGACGGTCGACGCCGAGCGGAAGGCGGAGGAGAAGCCCGGCAAGGTGGAGCGCGCCGTCGGCCCGGCCTTCATCGAGCCTGACTTCGGCGACATCCTCAGCGACGCCCCTGATGCCGGCTCCGACGGAGACGACGACCTGGACGAGGATCCGGACGGGGACGACGAGCAGGGCCTTGGCCGGGGCAAGACCGAGAAGAAGTAGTTCCCGAGGACCTTCAGCACATTCCGGGTGTGCGGAGCCGTGCACCCGGAATGTGGAAGGCGTCTCCAGGGTGATCCTGGGCCTCGCGTCCTCACGGCTGGACCCGGTCCAGCCAGTGCAGGATGCCGGCCACATTGGACGGGGCGCCGCTCAGCAGTTCGAACTGCTCGGCGGTCGCCTCGTCCGCGTTCAGGGCCGCGTAGCGCTCGCGGGTGCGCTCCCTGACCATGGCGGCGGCGTGATCCAGGTCCATGCCCTCCGTGCGGGCCTGACGGGTCATATCGACCCAGACGCGAAGCTCCTCGGCGGAACGTCCCAGGATCTCCTCCACATCCGCGACCGGTCCGTAGTGACTGAAGAGCAGTCTTTGCGGACCCAGTGCCTTGAACAGGGCGATCGAGTCCAGCGCGGTTCGCAGGTCGAAGTCCGGCGGGGGCGTGGCGGGGCGCAGATCGCCCGTTTCGGGAAGGTAGACCCCGGCCGCGTCGCCGACGTAGAGGTCTCCGGTGCCGGAGTCGATCAGCCCCACATGGTGTCTGGCATGCCCTGGTGAGTAATGGCTGTTCAGGGTGCGTCCGTTGCCGAGGTCGATCGTGTCGGTGTCGCCGAGCGCGCGGATCCGCGAGGCTTCCGTGGGGGAGAGCTCGCCGAACAGGGTGTCCAGCTTGTCGCCCCAGACCATCCGCGCGCTGGCCATCAGCCTGGATGGGTCGGCGAGATGCCGGGCACCCTTCTCGTGAACCACGATCTCCGCATCCGGGTAGAAACCGGCGATGTCGCCGACCCCGCCCGCGTGATCCAGGTGGATGTGCGTGACGACGACCGTGGCGAGGTCTCCCGGGCCGACGCCCAGCGAGGTCAGGGCGTCGCGCACCACCGGAGCGGAGGTGGAGGTGCCGGTCTCGACCAGGCAGGGACGGTCTCCGAGGATCAGGTATCCGGCCGTGATGCTCGAATATCCGGCCATCCTCGTGTCGATCTCATAGACGTCCCCGCCGAGGGCGGTGATGTTTTCCACAGGCCACCTCATAACTGGAACCGGCGTCCACAGAACAGTATTCGGCCATTCCTGCGCGGCTCACATCGTAGAGAGTCGTCCTCGACCGGCAGGATCGAGGAGGATCGCATGGATCGTAACGAGGTCATTCTCGTGGGACGCCTACCTGAGGCGGCCCACATCAGGTCGTTGCCGAGCGGGAGCAGGCTCGGCACCTGGCGCCTGATCGTTCGGCGGCGGCACCGCGGGCGTGGCGCCCGGGTCGACACGATTCCGTGTGCCTCGTTCGAGCTTGAGGTGATCGAGGCCGTGGCCGGCTGGCTGCCCGACGACATCGTCGAGGTGACGGGTTCGCTGCGTCGTCGCTGGTGGGGGAGTGAGGGGGCGAAATCGTCCGGATACGAGGTCGAGGTGTGTTCGGCGAGACGTCTCGAGCGCAGGGTGACCACCATCCTGACCGGCGACGAGGGAGTTCCGGTGCCCGCCCCGCCCCGGCCGGTGCGCTCACTTCTGCACGCGGGGCAGGAGGACACCGAGCAGGGAGATACCGGGGAGGGGGATGTCGGGCAGGGAGATGCTGTGCAGGAGAGCCCCGGGCAGGGGAGCATTGAGCGGGGCGCGGAGCCGTGGCTCCCCCCGGGCAAGCCTGACCTCATCTCAGCCGGGCCGGCTCTCGCTCCGACCAGATCGGACGTCACTTCGGCCGGAGAAACGGATCCCGCCCCAGTCGGACCGGTTTCCGTCGCGTCCGGACCGGTTTCCGTCCCTGTCGGAGTGAGATCCGGTCTGGCCGGACCGGATCTCGTCGGGCTGGATTCCGCCCTGGTCACGCCGGGTCTCGTTCCGGCCGGGCTGGATTCGGGTCCGGTCGGGCAGGGGCTCACTCCGACCGGGCGGGGTGCTGCCCCGGCGGGGCCTGAGGCTCCCGCCCCGGCTCCATCGGACATCGCTCCGGAAGGTGTGCCGGTGTTGGTTCCGCGAGCCGCGGAGGCGTCGATTTCGGGCCGTTCGCGGGTGCCTCACCTCACGACGCGTGCGGACGCGGTCTCCGGGGCGGGCGCGTGACCGGTGTCCTTCTTCGTGTGCATCCGATGTCCCGGGATCCCGGAGTTTCGTGGGGATCCGGTGCCCTCTCAGGATTCGGGCTCTCCCAACTCTCAGGGGCCGGGCTTCTCGGAGGGCGGGTTGTCCGTGGGCGATGTCCGCCCCGGGGTGAGCAGGCGCAGGACCAGGCCGGTCCTGGGCTTGGGGCCGAAGGAGGTGGATTTGCGAGGAACCCGTTCTCCCTGGGCCGCGACCGCGAGCACATCGTCGACGGCGAGCGGGCGCAACAGCACCGCGGTTCCACCGGAGGCCCGTGCGAGCCGTACGGCGGCCTCCGGGTCGTGGTGGACGATGCGCACCGACAGCTCGTCGTCCCGCATCCCCCAGACCTTCGGCAGGAGAAACTCCGCGAGGATGGAGGTGTTCAGCGCTCGCCATCTGGCCGAGCGTTCGGACGGCATGGCGCGTTCGAGCTGATCGGGGTCAGGGTCGGTGAGAAGGTGGGTGAGCCCGCCGGAGGAGAGCAGGTAGGCCGGTCCGCTGGTCTCGTCCAGCGCGGCCAGGCCTTCGGTCAGGTCCGTGTGCTCCTGCACCCGCCACGAGCCCCTGGCCTTGGCCAGCGCCTCCTCGAGCGGCAACTCGGGAATGACCCGGTGGATGGCCTTCAGATCCGGTGGATAGGCGCTGGAGTCCACCAGGAGCGCGAGGCCGAAATCCCACGGCTCGGGTTCCGCGGAGCTCAGTGGCGTCACCGATTCCGTGGGTGCGGTGAGGGCCATGGGCGCGGTGGACACCGCTGGTGTCACCGGTTCCACCGCTGTCAGAGGGCTCTTCTGTGTCAGCGGTGCCACAGGTCTCATGGCACCCACGGGTTCCGCCGGTGTCACGGCACCTGGGGGCTCCGCCGATATCACGGGTGCGGTCTCCGCCGGTGTCACCCCGTCCGTGGTCTCCACCCGCCCCAGGAGAGTCCCTGTCACACCTGCTGCGTCTGCGGAGGCTGCCGCGTCGGTCGTGGCCGTCGCACCGCCTGTGGAGGCACGGTGTTGCCGCTGGAGCGCGAGGTAGGTGGCGTAACGATGGTGCCCGTCGGCGATGAGGGCCTGGCGGGGGCGGAGATCGGCGTCGATGGAGGCGAGCTCCCCGGCGTCGGTGACGGCCCACAGCCGGTGCCTGACCTCGTCTTCGGTCTTCGCCTCCGCCAAGGGGGGCCGGGACTCGGCGATGCGGTCGACGAGGCGGGTGGTGGCGCCGCCCGCGCCGTCGTAGAGCAGGAAGATGGGTTCGAGGTTGGCTTCTGTGGTGCTCATCAGCGCCAGCCGGTCGGCGACCGGTCCGGGCATCACGTTCTCGTGAGGCAGGACGATGTGCAGTTCCGGGCCGGCCAGGCCCACGTCGCCGATGATCCCGCGCTGCAGGACTCCAGGCCCCGACTGCTCGTAGACGTAGACGGCGGGCGTCTCGTCGGCGGCCAGCACCCCGGAGGAGAGCCATTGGTGAAGCGTTTCCCGCGCCTCGGCGTATCTGTGCTGGTCGGTGCCAGGAAGGATCAAGCGCACCACGTTGTTGGGGTGGGTGTCGAGCAGCCTTCGCACGCCGGCCTCGTCGATGAGGTCGTAAGGCGGTGAGGTGACCCCGGCCAGATCGTTGACCGTGAACCGTACGCCGCGAAACGGGCGTAGCACCAGCCCGCCGGGTATCGGCAGTTCAGGATTCGCCATAGAGGGCATGCTGCCATAAAGGCCTGAAACGGCCGGGGGTCGCTTCAAGTCTGTGGTGCCCGGTCCGTCAGGGAATCGGCCAGATCTGTCGTCTGTCGATGAAGGAGGCCTCACATAATGGTCCAAGGACGTGGCGGTCCGTCTGATTCCCCCAGCCCCGAGACGGGCGCTCCGGCCGGGGACGTCTACGAATGGTTCCAACGAGGGATGAGACTGCTGGGTGAGGGCAGTCCGGCGGCGGCGGCAGCGTTGCTGGAGCGGGCGGCCGACGCGGAGCCGGAGTCGCGGAGCATCCGGGAGGCTCTCGCCAGGGCGCAGTTCAACTCCCGGCAGTACGCCGACGCCGCCGACAGTTTCCGCTGGATCATCGATGCCAACCCCGCTGAGGACTACGCGTATTTCGGGCTCGGGCTCGCCCTCTGGCGTACCGGGGACATGGAGGGGGCTCAGGAGCCGCTGGCCATCGCCGTCGCGATGCGACCCGACCTGCGGCACTACGTTTCCGCGCTGAAGAGCGTTCGCGCCACGTTGCGCGCTCGCAGGATGTGATCCAGAGGGGTACGCCACCGTGACCCCGTGACCCCGTGACCCCGTGTTCGCGTGTTCGCGGGACGCGGTTCATGTGATCTGCGCGGGCTGTCAGCGCGGTCGTGGGCGTCTGTCGTATGTGAGGCGTATGTGATCTGTGTGATGAGGCCGCCGGTGTGGCCGTAGGCGCGCATGTCCGCCGTATGTGATCCGTGTGGGGCCGCCGGTGTGGTGGTCAGGTGTCTGTTGTGCGTGGTTCGTGTGGGGCTTCCGGCGTGGCCGGTAGGCGTCCGGCGTGGACGAACCCATGGCGGTCTTCCATGTCGGCCTGCCGCACATCGGCCTGCCGATAGGGCCGATAGATGCTTGTCGGATGTGATCTGGGCGGGTTCGCCGGGTGTGATCCAGGCCGCTCTGTCGCATGGACCCGTGCGGATGGTGGAACGCGGTGATGAAATGGGCCGGTGGACACGAATACGCTGATCGACCCGTACGACACTCTTCTCCTTGACCTCGACGGGGTGGTGTATCTCGGGCGCGACGCCGTACCGGCGGCTCCCGAGGCCCTGGGCCGGGCGGCGGAGCGTGGTGTGCGCCTCGCCTACGTCACCAACAACGCCTCGCGCACCCCCGCCGCCATCGCCCAGCACCTGCGTGCGCTGGGCGCTCCGGCGAACCCCGAGGATGTCGTGACCTCCGCCCAGGCCGCCGCGCGGCTCGTGGCCGAGCGGGTCGAACCGGGCGCCGCGGTGCTGGTGGTCGGCGGGATGGGGCTGCGCTCCGCGCTGCGCGCCCACGGGCTGCGTCCGGTCAGCACCGCCCTGGACGCCCCGGTCGCGGTCGTCCAGGGCATCGCTCCCGATCTCTCCTACGGGCTGCTGGCCGAGGGAACGCTCGCCGTGAGGGAGGGGGCGCTCTTCGTCGCCGCCAACGCCGACGCGACCATGCCGACCGGCAGGGGCGAGCTGCCCGGCAACGGCGCGATGATCAGGGTCATCGCCACGGCGACCGGTGTGGAGCCGATCGTCGCGGGAAAGCCCGAGCCGCCCCTGCACCGGGAGTCGATGCTCCGTACCGGGTCGCGGAGACCCCTGGTGGTCGGCGACCGGCTCGACACCGACATCGAGGGGGCGAACAACGCGGGGGTGGACAGCCTGCTGGTCCTGACCGGGGTGGCGAGCCCGCTCGACGTGCTGACCGCCGTTCCACGGCACCGGCCCACCTACGTCGCCGGTGATCTGTCCGACCTGCACCGGCCCTACCCCGAGGTGCGGCGGAGCGGGAACGGATGGACCTGTGAGGGATGGACGGCCCGCTGGGAGGATGGCGCGCTCACCCTCGAAGGCGAGGGCGAGCCGCTCGACGGGCTCCGCGCCGCGTCCGCCGCGACCTGGGAGGCTGTGGGCGAGGACGGGGCGGACGAGGACATGGTGAAGGCGGCACTCGACTTCGTGCTCCCGCCGCGTACCCCGCGCTCCGGCTGAAGGCTGGAACGGCCGCCCGGACCCTCGCTCCCGGGGCGCGTGGGTCCCGGGCGATGCCGCGCGATGACCGGGAGGCGGTGGCCGGACCGGCCGTCGGCGGCTTCGGGGACTCTCCTCCCGCGTGTCCCGACTTCCGCGTGATCCCGCCCGAGGGCGGGATCCTCAGAGAAGCTTGCGCAGGCGGAGAAGGTCACCGAAGCTGGCGTCGACCTTGACCCGCCCGCTGAAGACGGCCCGTCCCATGTCGAGCTCCCCGTTGACCAGGGAGACGAGATCGTCGCTGCCGATGGTCAGTTTCACCTCGGCCTGTCTGCCGTCGTTCGCGGGCAGATCCTCGAAGGGGCCGAGGCCGCCGTGGTGGATGTGGCCGTAGAAGGTGACGCCGAGATCCTTGACGTGGCAGCTGATGCTGCGCTCGACCACGTGCTTGGCGCGGCTTTCCTGGTCAACCTCGTCGAACTGCTCGCCGAGTTTGCGCAGTGCCACCCGGCACTCGTCGACGGTCGCCATCGCGTGGCGCTCCCTTCTCTCCCTGACCGATCCGGATCCCTTTCAGGTACGGACGGTAGCGTTCCACATGGGTACGGCATGCAATCCGGCGCGGGGGGTGCCGGAGAAAGAGGCGTCTGCCATGTCGTCAGAACATCACGTGGGTACGCGCCGGCGGTCGCCGACCTTAATGGGATGACAACGAGCGAGCCCCCCGTGATAGTTCACGGTTTACCCATTTTTAGAGAACCCCTTCCCTTCTGGCCCACGCCGGGCGGGCCCGTGTCGGATCGCTCTGTGCGGGACCGGCCGACGCCGGGAGGGGGCGGGTTCCCCGGGCGGGCGCCGGGAGGGGCATGGAGGCGGCGAGACCGCGGGCACGGTGCGGGCACGGTGCGGGCACGGTGCGGGCACGGTGCGGGCACGGTGCGGGCACGGTATGGGCGGAAAAGGCGGAAGGACCCGCCGGGACGACGAGGGGCGCGGGTTCCGATACGGTCGGGGAATCCACGGGCGCGGAGCCGGCGAGCGTCGTGCTCGTGCGGCGGCGGCCGTGTCCGTACGGAGGACGGGCCGCCGAGACGGTCACGAGGGCCGAGGCGGCCAGGAGCGGTTCCGGAGGGGGCGCATGACGGACCTGCTGGAGGAGACGGACGAGACGGGCGACGAGCGGGTGGACGCCGCGCTGGGCGGGCTGACCCGCCTAGGCACCCTGCCCGTCTCGGCGCACGCGGACGTCTTCGAGGAGGTGTTCGGCGGCCTGGACCAGGCGCTCGCCTCGGTGAACGACGTCTCGGGGCGGGAGCGGGAGCCGGAACCGGTGGACGGCACCCCGGAGCGGCGCCCGTGAGCCGGCGGACACGCCTCGACAGCGAGCTCGTCCGCCGGAAGCTGGCGCGGTCCCGGGAGCAGGCGGCCCAGCTCATCGAGGCCGGCCGGGTCAGCGTCGGCGGCCAGGTGGCCGCCAAGCCCGCGACCCAGGTCGACACGGCTTCGGCGATCGTGGTCGCGGAGGCGGCGGAGGGGCCCGACTACGTCTCCCGGGGCGCGCACAAGCTCCTCGGCGCGCTGGAGGCCTTCGGTCCCCTCGGCCTCACCGTGGAGGGGCGTCGCTGCCTCGACGCGGGTGCCTCGACCGGGGGCTTCACCGACGTGCTGCTGCGCGCCGGGGCGGCCCACGTGCTGGCCGTCGACGTCGGGTACGGCCAGCTCGCGTGGTCGCTGCGGACCGACGACAGGGTCACGGTCATGGAGCGGGTCAACGTCAGGGACCTGAAACCCGACATGGTCGGCGAGGCCCCCACGCTGATCGTCGGTGATCTCTCCTTCATCTCCCTGCGTCTGGTGCTGCCGGCCCTGGCCCTGTGCGCCGCCGGGCGGGCCGACTTCGCGATGCTGGTCAAACCCCAGTTCGAGGTCGGCAGGGAGCGGGTCGGCGCGGGCGGGGTCGTCCGTGACCCGGAGCTTCGCGCCGGAGCGGTGCGGGACGTGGCCGAAGCCGCCCGAACCCTCGGCCTGAGCGTGCGAGGGGTCACCGCGAGCCCGCTGCCGGGCCCGTCGGGAAACGTCGAGTACGTCATCTGGCTGGGCAAGGGAGAGGGCGCTCCACCGGTCCCCGACCTTGACGCGGAGATCGAGCGGGCGGTGGCGGAGGGCCCCCGGTAGGTCTCGTAGGCCCCTCACCCGCCGAGGCCCCGGGCACCCCGCTTCCCGGCCTCCCCGCCCTCCAATTCGCCACCGGTCGCCCGCCAGGAGAAATCCCTTGAGGTCCCACAGCAGCTCCACAGGCGTTTCATCGCTCCGCAGGTCCGGTGGGGGCACCGCCGGGCACACTCGTAGTGGCCCGGCCGCAGCCACCGCCGGGCACGGTACCGAAACGCGCGGCGCCGCGCCGCGTCTCCTTCCCCGCCCCGGGGCGGGGATCTCCACGCTCAAGGAGAGTCGATGACTGCCAAGCGCACCGTGCTGGTCACCGCGCACACCGGGCGGGAGGCGGCCGTCGACAGCGCCCGGATGGTGATCCAGCGGTTCGTGGACGCAGGGCTGACCGTACGCGTTCTGAGTGCCGAGGCCGACGAGATCGCCTGCGCGGGAGCCGACGTGGTACCCGCGGGTTCGGCGGCGGTCGACGCCGCCGAGATGATGATCGTGCTCGGCGGGGACGGCAGCCTCCTGAGGGCCGCCGAGCTCGCCCGCCCGGCCGGGGTGCCGCTGCTGGGGGTGAACCTCGGCCACGTGGGATTTTTGGCCGAGGCCGAGGTGGAGGACCTGGCGGACGCGGTCGACAGCGTGGTCGACGGCCGCTACGACGTCGAGGAGCGGATGACCATCGAGGTCACCGCCCGCCTCAACGGCAAGCTGCTGGCCGACAGCTGGGCGCTGAACGAGGCCACCGTCGAGAAGAGCGAGCGGATGCTGGAGGTGGTCGCCGAGATCGACGGGCGCCCGCTGTCGCGCTGGGGATGCGACGGGGTGATCTGCGCCACGCCGACCGGTTCGACCGCGTACGCCTTCTCCGCCGGGGGCCCGGTCGTGTGGCCCGAGGTGGAGGCCCTGCTGCTGGTGCCCATCAGCGCCCACGCCCTGTTCGCCCGGCCTCTGGTGGTCTCTCCCCGCTCCAAGCTGGCGCTGGAGATCCAGACGGAGACGGCGGGCGCGGTGCTGTGGTGCGACGGCCGCCGCAGGTTCGACCTGCCCGCCGGGGCGAGGGTGGAGCTCAGACGGGCCGAGCTGCCGGTGAGGCTCGCGCGGCTGCACGGCGTGGAGGACACCGGGGCGCCGTTCACCGACAGGCTGGTCGCCAAGTTCGATCTCCCTGTACAGGGGTGGCGTGGCCGTGTGAGGCCCTAGTTCGTCCGGGCGGGCGACGCCTCGAGCGCGTAGGATCGTGCCCGCGCACCGCACTGATGTTCGGTGAATTCGATGTGACGGGAGGGACCAGTGCGACCTAGAGTCGAGGAGGTCCGCATCCAGGGGCTCGGCGTGATCGACGAGGCCGTCCTGGAGCTGGCGCCGGGATTCACCGTGGTCACGGGCGAGACGGGCGCTGGTAAGACCATGGTGGTGACCGGTCTGGGGTTGCTGTTCGGCGGCCGCGCCGATCCCGCCCGGGTCCGCCCCGGCTCCGGCAAGACGACCATCGAGGGCACGCTGATCGTCGACCCCGCGGGACGGGTCGCCCAGCAGGTGCAGGACGTGGGCGGCGTGGTCGAGGACGGCGAGCTGATCATCTCGCGGACGGTCTCCGTCGAGGGGCGCAGCCGCGCCTGGCTGGGCGGGCGCACCGTTCCCGTCGGCACCCTCACCTACCTGGCCGAGGACCTGGTGGCCGTGCACGGCCAGATGGACCAGCAGCGGCTGCTGCAGCCGGGCCGCCAGCGGGCCGCCCTCGACCGCTACGCCGGCGAGGAGCTGGTCAAGCCGCTGCGCGCCTACGAGCAGGCCTACAAACGGCACAGGAAGGTCGCGGAGCAGCTGGCCGAGCTGACCACCAGGGCCAGGGAGCGGGCCCAGGAGGCCGACCAGCTCAGGTTCGGGCTCGGCGAGGTCGAGAAGGCCGACCCCAAGGCCGGCGAGGAGATCGAGCTGCGCGAGGAGGAGGAGCGGCTCTCCCACGCCGACTCCCTCAGGGGGGCCGCCGAGACGGCGCACCGGGCGCTGCTCGGCGACCCGCTGTCCGGCGAGCAGGCCATGCCGGACGCCATCGCGCTGATCGGCGAGGCCCGCGCGGCCGTCGAGGCGGTGCGCGACTTCGACCCCGCGCTCGCCGGGATCGCCGACCGGCTCGCGGAGGCGGGCTATCTGATCTCCGACGTCGCCACCGAGCTGGCCGCGTACTTCGAGTCGGTCGACGCCGACCCGGGCCGGCTCGCGGTCGTGCAGGAGCGGCGGGCCGTGCTCACCCACGTCATCCGCAGGTACGGCCAGGACACCGCGGAGGTGCTCGCCTGGGCCGCGCGGGCCGCGGCCCGGGTGGCGGAGCTCGACGGCGACGACGACCGCATCGGCGAGCTCACCCGCGAGCACGAGGAGATCACCGAGCGCCTCACCGAGCTGGCCGCCGAGCTGACCCGGGTCAGGACGGCGGCCGCGGAGCGGTTCGGGCGGGCCGTGACCGAGGAGCTCACCGCGCTGGCCATGCCGCACGCCAGGGTGGTGGTCACCATCGCCGCCGCCCCCGAGTTCGGCCCGCAGGGCGTCGACGAGGTCGAGCTGCGCATGGCGCCGCACCCGGCCTCACCGCTCCTGCCGCTGAACAAGGGCGCCTCCGGCGGTGAGCTGAGCCGGGTGATGCTCGCCATCGAGGTGGTGTTCGCCGGTGCCGACCCGGTCCCGACGTTCGTCTTCGACGAGGTCGACGCGGGCGTGGGCGGCAAGGCCGCGGTGGAGATCGGCCGCAGGCTGGCACGGCTGGCCCGCACCTCCCAGGTGATCGTCGTCACCCACCTTCCGCAGGTCGCGGCCTTCGCCGACCAGCATCTCGTCGTGGAGAAGGCCGACGACGGGAGCGTGGTGCGCAGCGGCGTGATCGCCCTCGACAAGGACGGCAGGGCGCGCGAGCTCTCCCGCATGCTCGCCGGGCTGGAGGACTCCGAGCTGGGCCGCGCGCACGCCGAGGAGCTGCTGTCGATCGCCGCCGCCGACAAGGCGTGACGGGACGGCGGAGACAGCCCGAATGGGCCGGATAAAGAAGTGACGGGGCCTGTGACGGGTTGAAAGAGTAATTCGCATGTTCCGGGGGAGTAGGGGCGGGGGTTTCGGGTGACGGATCTGACACGCTGCCGGCTGTTTGGCTCTCCTGGTCGTTCCCTCTGGCAGGATGGTCGTGATGAAGGTGCCGATTGACGGGCTGAAAGACAGGCTCACCGGGTACCTCCGCCGCAGGAAGGTCACCGACCTTCCCGGGGTGACGGCAGTGGCGAGAATCGATCGGCGGACCAAGAGGCTGACCAAGCGCCTCAGGGCCGGGGAAATCGCGATTATCGATCACGTTGACGTTGACCGGGTGAGCGCGGAGGCGCTTGTCGCGTGCGGCGCGGCGGGTGTCGTCAACGTCGCCGCCGGCATCAGCGGCCGCTATCCCAACCTGGGCCCGCAGATCATCGTCGACGCCGGGGTGCCGTTCGTCGACAACGCCACCCCCGAGCTGTTCGAGCGGATCAAGGACGGCGACCTGGTCAGGCTCCACGAGGGCGTCATCCACCTCGACGACGAGGTGGTCGGCAAGGGCGACGTGCAGACGGCCGAGTCCGTCGAGGCCGCGATGAGCGAGGCGCGGGCCGGGCTGACGGTGCAGATCGAGGCGTTCGCGGCCAACACCATGGAGTACGTCCGCCGCGAGCGCGACCTCCTCATCGACGGGATCGGCGTCCCCGACGTCCGGACCGTCATGGAGGGCAGGCACGTCCTCATCGTGGTGCGCGGTTACCACTACAAGGAGGACATCGCCGCCCTCCGCCCCTACATCCGCGAGTACCGCCCGGTCATGATCGGCGTGGACGGCGGCGCGGACGCGCTGCTGGAGGCCGGATACCTGCCCGACATCATCGTCGGGGACTTCGACTCGGTCTCCACCAAGGCGCTCACCACCGGCGCCGAGCTGGTCGTGCACGCCTACCGCGACGGCAGGGCGCCGGGTCTGGAGCGGGTCCAGCAGCTGGGCCGCACCGCGGTGCTCTTCCCCGCGATCGGCACCAGCGAGGACATCGCGATGCTGCTCGCCGACGACAAGGGCGCCGACCTCATCGTCGCCGTCGGCACCCACGCGACCCTGGTGGAGTTCCTCGACAAGGGCCGCTCCGGCATGGCCAGTACCTTCCTCACCCGCCTGCGGGTGGGCAGCAAGCTCATCGACGCGAAAGGCGTCAGCCGGCTCTACCGCAGCCGGATCTCCACACCGTCCCTGCTCCTGCTCGTCGCCACCACGCTGATCACCATGGGGGTGGCGATCGTCGTCTCCCCGGTGGGCAAGATCTGGCTGGACAGCATGCGCGACGTCTGGAGCGGCTTCATCTTCTGGCTGGTCGGACTCTTCTCGTGATCGATTTCCGCTATCACCTCGTCTCCATCGTCGCGATCTTCCTCGCGCTGTCGGTCGGCATCGTGCTGGGCACCACCCTGCTCGAAGACCCCGTCATCAAGGCGAGCGAGCTGGCCGTCAACCAGTTCCGCGAGGGCAACAACGAGCTCCGCGACCAGGTCGAGGCCCTGCAGAAGCGCGAGGCCGCCAACGACGCCTTCGTGACCTCCGACACCCCCCGGCTGGTCGGGGACGCGCTCGCCGGCGAGAGCATCGTGATCGTCGAGGCCCCGGGCAGCACGACGAGCGTGCGCGAGGCGGCGCAGCAGGTGATCGAGGAGGCCGGGGCGACCGTGACCGGCCGGATCACCCTCACCGAGCGATACACCGATCCCGCCCAGGCGGGCTTCGTCGACAAGCTGGCCGTCGGCGCCAAGGCCCCCGAGACCGTCTTCTCCGTCGAGGACACGGCGTACGACAAGGCGGCCGAGGTGCTCGCCGGCGCGATCCTGACCAGTGACTCCAGCCAGGTGGGCAAGGAGCACCCGGCCGGGGCCGGCATCCTCGACGCCTTCCAGCGCGGCGGCCTGCTCACCGTCACCGACGAACCCGCCAAGCGCGCGGAGGCGGCCCTGGTGATCGCCCCGGCGGAGGCGTACACCGGGGAGACCGCGGGCGAGCAGGCGGGCGCGCTCGTGACGCTGGCGGTCGGCCTGGACGACGCGGGCCAGGGCACCGTGCTGGTCGGCACGCAGACCTCGGCCGCGACCGGCGGGGTGATCGCCGCGCTCCGCGAGGACGCGGCCCTCACCGAGAAGGTCTCCAGCGTCGACACCGCCGATATGCCCGCGGGACGGGTCGTGGTGGTCTACGCTCTCCGAGAGCAACTCACCGGGCTGGCCGGCCAGTACGGCATCGGCCCCGGCGTCTCCGGCATCGAGCCCAGCGCGACGCCGACCCCCACGCCCACGGCCGCCCCCACGGCCGCCACGGCCACCTCCGGAGGATGACCCGATGGCTCGTCGCGCTTTTCCCCGCGCCCTCGCGGGTGCCCTCGCCGGCGCGTTCCTCGGCGCGGTCGCCGCGCGTGCCGCCTACGCCGCCTTCACCCGCAGGCCCCCGGTCGGCGACGCGGAGACCTGGGCCCGGACGAACCACCGGGGCGAGCCGATCACCCTGCTGGAGGGGCCGGCGTTCGTCGCCGGCGCCGGGGCCGCCGCGGCCGTGATCCCCGGGCTGCCCGGCCGGGTCCGGGCGGCGGCGCTGCTGGCGGTGGCTGGCGGCGGTGGCCTCGGAGCCTACGACGACCTGTACGGCGCGACCTCGTCCAAGGGGTTCAAGGGGCATCTGAGCGCGCTGGCCAAGGGCGAGGTCACCAGCGGGGCCGTGAAGATCCTCGGCATCGGCGTGACCGGTCTCGCCGCCGCCGTCACCTCCTCGAACTCCTTCGACGGCCCCCGCGCCTCTTTTGACGTCATCGTCAACGGCGGGCTGATCGCCGGGAGCGCGAACCTGGCCAACCTCTTCGACCTGCGGCCGGGGCGTGCCATCAAGGTGGGCCTGCTCGCCGGGGCGCCCCTGCTCGCCGCGGGACTGCTCAAGGGCGACCCGGTCCCGGCCGCCGTGGTCGCGCTCCCCATGGGGGCCGCCGCCGCGCTGCTGCCCGAGGACCTCGGCGAGCGGGCGATGCTCGGCGACGCGGGGGCCAACGCGCTGGGCGCGCTCCTCGGCCTCGCCGCCTCCGTCACCCTGGGCCGTCCCGGGCGGCTCGCCGTGCTCGGCACCGTGGTCGCGCTGACCGCGGCCTCGGAGAAGATCAGCTTCACCAAGGTGATCGCGGGCAATCCCCTCCTGCACCGCGTCGACATGCTCGGACGTCGCCCTGTGGAGCAGGCACCCACCCCCCGATGAGCACGAGGATCGCGCGGGGGGTCGCGGGAGCGGCACTCCTCATCGGAGTCGTGACCGTCCTGGCCAGGCTCGTCGGGTTCGGCCGCTATCTCGTCCAGTCGCAGAGCGTCGGCAACAGCTGCCTGGGCACCGCCTACAACACCGCCAACTACGTGCCCAACATCGTCTTCGAGCTGGTCGCGGGCGGGGTGCTGGCCGGGATGGTGGTGCCGGTGCTGGCCTCGGCGGCCTCCAGGTCCGGCGACGACCCCGAGGCCAGGGCGGAGGTGAGCAGGACCACCTCGGCACTGCTCACCTGGGCGATGATCGTCCTGGTGCCGCTGACGCTGCTCATCGTCGCGTTCGCCGGGCCGATCGTCGCGCTGCTCATGGGCGATCCGCACGGATGCGGTGTGGCCGGCGTCGTCGAGGCCGGCACCGGCATGCTCGTCGTCTTCGCCCCTCGGATGATCTTCTTCGGGCTCGCCGTGGTGCTGTACGGGGTGCTCCAGGCCCACCGGCGGTTCATGGGCCCGGCCCTGGCGCCGCTGGTCTCCAGCCTGCTCATCGTCGCCTCCAACCTGCTGTTCGAGGCGGTCAACGAGGACGCCGCCAGGGACCTGTCGAAGCTCAGCGGCGCCGGGCAGCTGTCGCTCTCCCTCGGCGCGACCGTCGCCGCCGCCGCGATGGTGCTCACCGTCGTCGGCCCGGTGTCCCGGCTCGGGCTCCGGCTGCGGCCCACGCTGACGTTCCCGCCGGGCGTCGCGGCCAAGGCGCGAAGGCTCGCCACCGCGGGGCTCGCCGTGCTGGTCGCGCAGCAGGTCGCGCTGATCGTCGTCATCCGCCTGGCCAACGGCCTGGGCGGCGAGGGCGCGATCGCCGCCTACACCTACGCCTGGGCGCTGTACCAGCTGCCGTACGCGGTGCTCGTGATGCCGATCGCCACCAGCTCGTTCCCGGTGCTGTCCACCCGGGCGGCCGAGGGGGACACCCCGGGTTTCGACGCCCTGACCGCCTCCACCACCCGGGCCGTGCTGCTGGTGACGGGGCTCGCGGCCGGGGTGATGGCGGCGGTCGCCGTACCGGTGTCCCGGGTGTTCCTCGCCGGGACCGCGGGTGGCGATCCCGCCGAGATGGCCGCGGGTGTCGCGCTGTTCGCGCCGGGTCTGGTCGGGTACGCGCTCATGCTGCACCTCGCCCGCATCCTGTACGCCTGCGGGCGGGGCCGGTCGGCGGCCGCCGCCTCGGTGGCCGGATGGGCCGTCGCGCTGCTGGCCCAGATCGTGCTCGCCCACACCGCGGGGAATCCGGCCGAGGTGGTCGGGCGGATCGCGCTGGGCAGCACCGTCGGCATGACCGTCGGCGGGCTGCTGCTGGCCGGCGCGGTGCTCCGGGCCAGGGGGGCGGCCGCGCTGGCGGGGACGCCGCGTACCCTCCTGGCGACCCTGACCGGAGGCGCCGCGGCCTGGGGCGCGGGGCTGGCCCTGGTCGGCGCCTTCGGTGCGGTGGCCACCTGGGCGTCCGTGGCGGTCGGGCTCGCCGCCGGGGCCGCCGGGGTGGCCGTGTTCGCGGCCGTGGCGGTGATGATCGACAGGGAGGACGCCCAGGCGCTGCTGGCAAGGCTTCGCCGGGGTCCCGCGAGGGAGGAGAGCCGTTCCGATGGCTGACCAGGGGACGCGCGTGGCGCTCGTGCTGGGGACGAGCGCGGGAGGGGTCGGCCGGCACGTGGCCATGCTGGCCGGGGGGCTGGTACGCGGCGGCCACCGGGTGGTCGTGGCGGGCCCGCCGAGCACGGAGCGCGCCTTCGGCTTCGCCGCCCTCGGCGCGCGCTTCGCGCCCGTGCCGATCTCCGACCGGCCCCGCCCGCTCGCCGACCTGCGGGCGGTCCTGGCGCTCCGGACGCTGCGGGGGGCGCACGTCGTGCACGCCCACGGGCTGCGGGCCGGCGCCCTGGCGGCGATCGCGCTGGCCGGGACCGGGACCGGCCTGGTGGTGACCCTGCACAACGCCGCCACCGCGGGCGGTGCCGTCGGTGCCGTCTACGCTCTCCTGGAACGGATCGTGGCCCGCCGCGCCGACCGGATCCTGGTCGTCTCCCCCGACCTGGGGGAGCGGATGACCCGCCTGGGGGCCGGGCAGGTCGAGGCCGCCGTCGTTCCCGCGCCCTCGCTGCCCCCGTCGGGGCGCGACCCCGGCGACGTGCGGCGAGAACTCGGCACGGGTGACCGGGTGATCTTCCTGACGGTCGCGAGACTCGCCCAGCAGAAGGGGCTGGAGACCCTGCTCGACGTCGCGAAGGAGCTGCGGGGGGCCCGCGGCGCGGAACCCGGGATGGGTCCCGCGCCGGGGGCGGCGGCGGGTTCGGTGGCGGCGGGGCCCGCGCCGGGCCCGGGTGAGCGGGCGCCCGAGGCGGTGTTCCTGGTGGCGGGGGAGGGACCGTTGCGGGGGGAGCTGCAGGAGCGGATCGACCGGGAGAACCTGCCGGTACGGCTGCTCGGGGACCGTTCCGATGTGGGGGACCTGCTCGGGGTGGCGAGGGCGCTGGTGGTGCCGAGCCGCTGGGAGGGGCAGCCGCTCACCGTGCAGGAGGCCCTGCGGGCGGGCACCGCGGTCGTCGCCACCGCCGTGGGGGGCATCCCGGCGATGGTGGGCGAGGCCGGGCTGCTGGTGCCGTACGGGGACATCGGCGCGATGCGTGACGCGGTCGCGAGGGTGCTCGCCGACGAGGGGCTCGCCGGGGAGCTGGCCGGGGCCGCGGCGCGGCGGGGGCGCGGGCTGCCGGGCGAACCGGAGGCGCTCGAAGCGGTGCTCGCGGTCTACGCCGGGCTTTCCTGAGCGGGTCGCGCGCCTTCCTGAGCGAGTCGCAGGCCTCCCCGAGCGAGCCGGGCGTTTTTCCGGGCGAGCCTGCCGGGCCTTCCCGGGGAGCCCCGGTGGTGCCGTGGCTTTCCACCGGGCCTCACGAGCCTGGAGAGGGTGAAGAGGCCGGTGACGGGCGGTTCCCGAGCCCGGTGCGGGCGCTTTCCGAGCGTGGTGGAACAAGCGGGGGCGTCGCGATGTTGGATTAGGCGCCGCCATGCCGGACGCCTATACTGGCGTGGTTAGGGGGGGAGTATCCCTTCGCGACAGTCTCGTCATCACGGTGTTGCCTCGCTCCACGAGGCCCCCGGGGCTGTCGGTCCGCGTTGTCGACCCGTTTCACGTCGACCTGGTTTCACGCGGGCGGGAGAGACCTCCGGCAGTCTGTCGTGCGCGCCGCCGGAGGTTTATCAGTTGTGAATGTTCCTGTCTGGGCATGGTTCGCCGTCATCGGCGGGCTCCTCGTCGTCCTCGCCTTCGACCTGTGGATAGTCGACAGGGGCGAGCCCCGGGAGTTCTCCCTGAAGCAGGCGGGGTTCTGGGTCGGCTTCTACGTCACCCTCGCGGTGCTCTTCGGCATCGGGCTGTGGGTCTTCGCGGGCCCCACCCCCGCGGGCCAGTTCATCGCCGGGTATCTCACCGAGTACAGCCTGAGTATCGACAACCTCTTCGTTTTCTACATCATCATGACCCGCTTCGCGGTGCCGAAGATGTACCAGCACAAGGTGCTGCTCATCGGCATCCTGATGGCACTGGTCATGCGCGGCATCTTCATCGCGATCGGCGCCGCGGCCCTGTCGAACTTCGGCTGGCTGTTCTACGTCTTCGGCCTCTTCCTGATCTACACGGCGGTCCAGCTCGTCCGCCAGTTCGGCCAGGAGGAGCACCTGGAGGAGAACGCGGTGCTGCGCTGGGCGCGGAGGGTGCTGCCGCACACCGACGACTACGTGGGTTCCAAGATCATGGTCAAGGTCGACGGCAGGCGCCTGGTCACCCCGCTGCTGATCGTCATGATCGCCATCGGCACCACCGACCTGCTGTTCGCGCTCGACTCGATTCCGGCGATCTTCGGTCTGACGACCGACGCCTTCATCGTCTTCACCGCGAACGCGTTCGCCCTGATGGGCCTGCGTCAGCTGTACTTCCTGCTGGGCGGCCTGCTCCAGAAGCTGGTCTACCTCAGCTTCGGTCTCGCGTTCATCCTCGGTTTCATCGGGGTTAAGCTGATCCTCGAGGCTCTGCACTCCAGCGGTGTCTCCTGGGCCCCCGCGGTGCCGATCTGGTTGTCGTTGTCGGTCATCGTCGTCACGATGATCGTCACTACCGTGGTCAGCTTGATCAAGGTCCGGCGTGACAACCGCGCGGGCAAGGAAAACACCACCCCGGCGAGTGTCGAGCAGGGCTAGCGAATCGGCGTGTGAGGCGCTTTGCTTGTCTCATTGCGCCTTATAAGGGCTAAGAGATGGGTAACATCCTGCCCCAGAGCGGGTAGACATACCGGTCTAATGCCGCAAGACATCACAAAGGTTCCCTGTGTCCCACGATTCAGCAAGCCACAGGCCAGGTCCGCTGGGCCTGGCACGTGGCGTCTCCCCGTGGTTGCTCCCGACCGTGGCCGCCGCCGCCGTGACCTCCCTGCTCAGCCGTCGTGACCGGCGCTGGGCGCTGGCGGCGGTCCCGCTGACCGCGCTCACCGGCGGGATGCTCTGGTTCTTCCGCGACCCGGATCGCACTCCGGGCACCGGGCGGATCCTGTCGCCCGCGGACGGCGTGGTGCAGAGCATCGACCCGTGGCCGGACGGCCGCACCCGGGTCGCGATCTTCATGAGCCCACTCGACGTGCACGTCAACCGGGCGCCGCTCGCCGGTACGGTCACCTCGATGGAGCACGTGTCCGGCGGTTACCTGCCCGCGTTCAACAAGGACAGCGACACCAACGAGCGGGTCGTCTGGCACCTGGACACCGCGCTCGGCGACATCGAGCTCGTCCAGATCGCCGGCGCGGTCGCGCGCCGCATCGTGCCCTACGTGGCCGAGGGGGCGAAGGTCGCCAGGGCCGAGCGGATCGGCCTGATCAGGCTCGGCTCGCGGGTCGACGTCTACCTTCCCGAGGGGATCGCCCCGGCCGTCTCCGTGGGCCAGAAGACGGTCGCGGGGGTGACGGGACTTGACCACGGCTGACGCGAGCTGGCCGATGGACGAGACGGACGACGAGCCACGAGGGCCCGTCGGCAAGGCGTTCCGCCTGTCGGCCGCGGACTCCCTCTCCCTCGGCAACGCCCTCTGCGGCTTCCTCGCGGTCTGCGTGCTCGCCTGGTCGGCCATCAGCGCGCTGCAGCAGGACAAGCCCTTCGCGGCCGACCCCCGGTTCTTCGGCACCGCCGTGGTGCTCCTGCTGATCGGCGCCACCTGCGACCTGTTCGACGGCCTGGTGGCCCGCAAGTTCCGTGCCTCGGCCATGGGCGCCGAGCTGGACAACCTCGCCGATGTGATCAGCTTCGGCTTCGCGCCCGCCTTCATGGTGGTCATCTGGGCGGGGTTCAACCAGCAGATCCCCTTTCTGCTGGTGATGGCCGCGGCGTCGTCGATGCTGCTGGCCGGGGTCGTCCGGCTCGCGCGCTTCGCCTGCGTGAAGACCAAGAGCGGCGACTTCATGGGGCTGCCGATCCCGATGGGCGCGATGACGGTGGTCTCGGTCGTGCTGCTGTTCCCCCCGTCGATCTGGACGATCCTGCCCGTCTTCGGGGTGGCGTACCTCATGGTGAGCCGGATCGAATACCCCAAGCCCAAGGGCAACCTGGCCGCCGCCGTGCTCGCCTGGATGATGATCAACGTCGCCTGCCTCACCATCTGGGTCGCGGGCCTGGCCGGTGGCGACACGCTGATCAAGGTCGGGGCGGTCATGCAGATGACGATCGTGGCGGCCATCCCGCTGCGGGTCCTGATGTTCAAGCGGGAGAAGCGCAAGGAGCAGCGCAGGGCGTCCGCCGGGGTCGGCTGACCGCTCACGGGCGCGCTCACGCCGGTCTCTTCCCGGGACACCTCTCCCAGGGCCCAGGGCATGGCGGATGGTCGCGGACACGCCATGCCCGGACCCGTTCTCGTTCCGGAATGCCCCGGCATGCTTCCCATGTCCGGCGCGGCTGCGTTCAATTGCCTCATGGCAGCTGAGCCGCACGAGCACACCCGCACCTATTTCCTCGGCATCCTCGCCCGCGAGCTGGAGCTGAGGGGCATGAGCGTGACGCTCAGGCGGAGCCCGCCGGCGCTGCGGGTCAGCGATCCCGAGGCGGCGATGTTCAACGAGACCCTCGACTGCGTCCCGCTGGCCGAGGGCTGGTTCTACCGCTGGTCCTGGGGCGACCTGGTCGAGCGGGTGGAGGATCCGGCCAAGGCCGCGGACCGGATCCTCCGGGTCTTCGGCGGCTGACGCCCGCCCCCTCCCGCCGGAGACCGTGCGCTCCGGGGTCTCTCCGAAGGCCGTCGCCCTCCGGGCGGCGGGCTCCCGCCGCCCGGAGGGGTGTCACCAGCCGCGCTCGCGCCACTCGGGCAGCGAGGGGCGCTCGGCGCCGAGCGTGGTGTCCTTGCCGTGGCCCGGGTAGACCCAGGTGTCGTCCGGCAGCCGGTCGAAGATCCGCTCCGACACGTCGGCGAAGAGCTGGGCGAACCGCTCGGGATCCTTGTTGGTGTTGCCGACGCCGCCGGGGAAGAGCGAGTCGCCGGTGAACAGGTGGCCCGGGTAGTACAGGGCGATCGAGCCGGGGGTGTGCCCGCGCAGGTGGATCACCTCTAGGCTGACCACGCCGACGGTGACCCCGTCGCCGTGCTCGACCTCCAGGTCCACCGGCACCGGCAGCGCCCCCGCGTCGAGCGGGTGGGCGACCACCGAGGCACCGGTCGCCCTGGCGACCTCCTCCAGGGCCTGCCAGTGGTCGCCGTGCTGGTGGGTGGTGACGATCTTGCTGATCGGCTGGTCGCCGATGAGTTCGAGCAGCCGGTCGGGCTCGGCGGCCGCGTCGATGAGCACGCCGTCACCGGTCTGGGTGCACCGGATCAGGTAGGCGTTGTTGTCGAACGGGCCGACGGCCAGCTTGGCGATCGTGAGGGCGGGCAGCTCGCGCAGGTCGGCGGGGCCGCCGACCTGAACATCACCGGTGTACGTCACGGATTCTCCTCGGACGGGGTCGCGGGAGGGTGAGGCGGTGCGCGCCCCGCCCTCGTCCTCTCATCATTCCGCCCGCCGGGCAGGGCGGGGCATAAGGGGGGTGTTCACATCGTTGAAACCGTGGGCCACCTGCCGGGTCTGGGTGAAGGCCGTAGTCTGGAGAGGGCGGGAAAACGACTCCGGACGCCGGTCCGGAAAATTGTCGGCCCCTCTCGCTAGTCTTCCCGCGACTGCTTCCAACCCTCTACCAACGACGTCGGGACTGCTGTGGCTGACCGCCTCATCGTGCGTGGTGCACGTGAACACAACCTCAAGGACGTCTCGCTGGAGTTGCCGCGAGACTCTCTGATCGTCTTCACCGGACTGTCCGGTTCGGGCAAGTCCAGTCTGGCCTTCGACACGATCTTCGCCGAAGGTCAGCGCCGGTATGTCGAATCGCTGTCGGCGTACGCGCGGCAGTTCCTCGGGCAGATGGACAAGCCCGATGTCGACTTCATCGAGGGGCTCTCGCCCGCGGTGTCGATCGACCAGAAGTCCACGAGCCGCAACCCCCGTTCCACCGTCGGCACGATCACCGAGGTGTACGACTACCTGCGGCTGCTCTGGGCGCGGATCGGCAAGCCGCACTGCCCGCAGTGCGGGCGGGCGATCGCCAGGCAGAGCCCCGAGCAGATCGTCGACCGGGTGATGGAGCTGGAGGAGGGCACCCGCTTCCAGGTGCTCGCCCCGGTGGTCCGCGGCCGCAAGGGCGAGTACGCCGAGCTGTTCACCCAGCTCCAGGCGAAGGGCTTCGCCCGCGCCCGCGTCGACGGCACCGTGGTCCGGCTGGACGAGCCGCCGACGTTGAAGAAGCAGGAGAAGCACGACATCGAGGTGATCGTCGACCGCCTGGCCGTGAAGGAGGGCGCGAGCAGCCGCCTGACCGGCTCGGTGGAGACCGCCCTGGGCCTGTCGGGCGGGACGATCACCCTGGAGTTCGTCGACCTGCCCGAGGACGACCCCAACCGCGAGCGCTTCTACTCCGAGCACCTCCACTGCCCCTACGACGACCTGTCGTTCGAGGAGCTGGAGCCCCGCTCGTTCTCGTTCAACTCGCCCTTCGGCGCCTGCCCGGAGTGCACGGGCCTGGGCGTCCGGATGGAGGTCGACCCCGACCTGGTCGTGCCCGACCCGGAGAGGCCGCTGGGCGAGGGCGCGCTCTCCCCGTGGGCCGGCGGCCACACCAGCGACTACTTCGTACGCCTGGTCGAGGCACTCGGCCTGACCATGGGGTTCGGTCTCGACACCCCGTGGGAGCGGCTCCCCAAGAAGGCGCAGAAGGCCCTGCTGTACGGCCACGACGAGCAGGTCCACGTCCGCTACAGCAACCGCTACGGCCGCCAGCGCTCCTACTACACCACCTTCGAGGGGGTCATCCCCTGGGTGCAGCGCCGCCACGGCGAGTCCGACAGCGACGGCATGCGCGAGAAGTACGAAGGCTACATGCGGGAGATCCCGTGCCCGGCCTGCAAGGGGGCCAGGCTCAAGCCGGTCTCGCTCGCCGTCACGGTCGACGACCGCTCGATCGCCGAGGTCTCGTCGATGTCGATCGGCGACTGCGCGGCGTTCCTGGCGGGCTTGAGGCTGTCCGACCGCGACATGCAGATCGCCGAGCGGGTGGTCAAGGAGATCAACGCCCGGATGGGCTTCCTGCTCGACGTGGGTCTCGACTACCTGACCATGGACCGGGCCTCCGGCACCCTCGCCGGTGGCGAGGCGCAGCGCATCCGGCTCGCCACCCAGATCGGCTCCGGCCTGGTCGGGGTGCTGTACGTGCTGGACGAGCCCTCCATCGGCCTGCACCAGCGCGACAACCAGCGGCTGCTGGAGACCCTGATCAGGTTGCGTGACATGGGCAACACGCTCATCGTGGTCGAGCACGACGAGGACACCATCGCCGCCGCCGACTGGGTGGTCGACATCGGCCCCGGGGCGGGCGAGCACGGCGGCCAGGTCGTCGTCTCCGGCACCGTGGCCGACCTGCTCGCCTCGGAAGACTCGATGACCGGCGCCTACCTGTCCGGCCGCAAGACGATCGCGATCCCCGCCGCCCGCCGCAAGCGCGACAAGAAGCGGCAGATCACCGTGAAGGGTGCCCGCGAGCACAACCTCAAGGGCGTCGACGTGGAGTTCCCGCTGGGGCTGCTGACCGCGGTCACCGGGGTCTCGGGGTCCGGCAAGTCCACCCTGGTCAACGACATCCTCTACAACGCGCTGGCCAAGGAGCTGAACGGCGCGCGCACCGTCCCCGGCCGCCACGCGCGGGTCAACGGGATGGACCTGGTCGACAAGGTCGTGCACGTCGACCAGTCGGCGATCGGCCGCACCCCCCGGTCCAACCCGGCGACCTACACCGGCGTCTTCGACAAGGTCCGCGACCTGTTCGCGCAGACCACCGAGGCCAAGGTCCGCGGTTACCAGAAGGGCCGGTTCAGCTTCAACGTCAAGGGCGGCCGGTGCGAGGCCTGCTCGGGAGACGGCACCCTCAAGATCGAGATGAACTTCCTGCCGGACGTCTACGTGCCCTGTGAGGTCTGTCACGGGGCGCGCTACAACCGGGAGACCCTGGAGGTCCACTACAAGGGCAAGACGATCTCCGAGGTGCTCGACATGCCGATCGAGGAGGCCCTGGGCTTCTTCGACTCCATCCCGGCCATCAAGCGCTACCTGAAGACGCTCAACGACGTCGGCCTGGGCTACGTCAGGCTCGGCCAGCCCGCCACGACCCTGTCCGGCGGCGAGGCCCAGCGCGTCAAGCTCGCCTCCGAGCTGCAGCGACGCTCCACCGGCCGGACGATCTACGTGCTCGACGAGCCCACCACCGGCCTGCACTTCGAGGACATCCGCAGGTTGCTCGGCGTCCTGGGCAAGCTCGTCGACGGCGGCAACACGGTCATCGTCATCGAGCACAACCTCGACGTGATCAAGACCGCCGACTGGCTGATCGACATGGGCCCCGAGGGTGGCTCCCGGGGCGGCAGCGTGCTCGCCGTCGGCACGCCCGAGGAGGTCGCCCTGGTCGACGAGAGCCACACCGGCCGCTTCCTGCGCAAGATCCTCGGCAGCTGAAGGCCGGTTGAAGGCCGGGTTCGGGACCGGGCTCCCGCGTCAATACCCTTGACGCGGGAGCCTGTCTCTGACGGGGATGACGTTGCGAGAAGGGCCGCGATGAGCATGGAGCACACTTCCGCCGCGCCCGCGCGCAGGCGGGTGATCGCCGCCGCGGGGGCCGTGGCGTGCGGGGCGGCGCTGGCCGGGTGCGGCGGGGAGTCCGCCGCCGCCATCGTGCCGCCGGGGATCAAGGGGAAGGTCATCGCGAGGACCGCCGACATCCCGGTGGGCGGCGGCAAGGTGATCACCAAGTGGAAGATCGTGATCACCCAGCCGTCCTCGGGGGTGTTCAGGGCGTTCGGTGCGAGCTGCCCGCACCGGGGGTGCGCGGTCGGCAGGGTCGGCGACGGCGTCATCCGCTGCCCCTGCCACGGCAGCGAGTTCGCCGCCGACTCCGGCAGGTGCCTCAAGGGGCCCGCGGAGGCGCCGCTGGTCCAGTACGCGCTGAAGGTCGAGGGCGACGGGATCATCATGCTCTGACGGTTCGCGCTCCTTCTCTTCGAAGGAGAGCCCCTTCTTTTCGAAGGGGATGCGGCCTCCTCCCCCGAGGGAGGTGCGGCCTCGCCGGGCTCGAAGCCCGCTGTGAGGGTTTCCAGGGGATTCTCCGGATGGCCCGGAAAGAGGGCCGAGGAGGTAATTCTTCACAGTCTCCTGACATGACGTACGGCATGCTGAACCGTCATCGGGGTGCCAGCCGTACCTGAAGATGATGATCCTGGAGGATATTCATGACTGAGACGACACGTCGTACGGTGATATTGAGCGCGGGCGGGGCCGGGATGGCCGCGGTGCTGACCGCGTGCGCGGGGTACGGGGAGCCCGCGGCGGAGGGCGGGGACACGTCCTCGACCGTCTCCTCGCAGGCGCCGGAGGCGGCCGAGACGACCGCGGGTGCCGAGGGGGGCGGCTCCGGGGCGAACGCCCTGGCCAAGACCGCGGACATCCCCGAGGGGGGCGGCAAGGTCTTCAAGGACGAGAAGATCGTGGTCGTCCAGCCGACCGCGGGCGAGTTCAAGGCGTTCAGCTCCGTCTGCACCCACCAGGGGTGCGACGTCGACAAGATCGCGGACGGCACCATCGACTGCCCGTGCCACGGCAGCAAGTTCAAGATCACTGATGGTTCCGTGGCGAACGGCCCGGCCACCGAGCCGCTGGAGGAGAAGTCGATCAAGGTGGACGGCGACTCCATCGTCCTCGCCTGAACCCGGCCGCGGGCCCGCCGCCGGGAGGAACGTCCCGGCGGGGGCCGGGTGCCGCGCGGCGGCCCCCGTACGGTCCGGGTCGCCTCGCGGGGCGACGGCCGTCACGTGAGGCCGTGGCCCGGTCCCGGGCGCAGGGCCGGGCCGCCGGGCCGGTTCCCCTCGCGGCCCGGGGGCGACGCCGCGAGGAGAACCGGGCGGGAAGGGTACGAGGCGGCCGGGCCGGAAGGGAGCCGGGCGAAGGCCGCGAGGGGGCCGGGCGAAGGCCGAGTGGGAAACCACGGGGGAAACCGGGCGGGAAGTGTGCGAGGGGCGCCGCGCCGGAAGGCCACGAGAAGAGCCGGGCGGGAAGGTCACCGGGAAATCTGTAAGGAAACCTGTCGGTCGGGGCCGATAGTCTTTCCTTGTGGCGAGATCTGTGGGTGGTCCGGTGAGTTTCCGGCCGAAGCCGGGGTCCATCCCCGAGTCCCCGGGCGTCTACCGGTTCAAGGACGCCGAGGGCCGGGTCATCTACGTCGGCAAGGCCAAGAGCCTGCGCCAGCGGCTCAACTCCTACTTCGCCGACTTCGCGGGCCTGCATCCGCGCACCCAGACCATGCTCACGACGGCCGTGGGCGTCGACTGGACGGTCGTCGGCACCGAGGTCGAGGCGCTCCAGCTCGAATACTCCTGGATCAAGGAGTACGACCCCCGGTTCAACGTCAAATACCGCGACGACAAGTCCTACCCCTACCTCGCGGTCACCATGGGGGAGGAGTTCCCCCGGGTCCAGGTGCTGCGCGGCGCCAAGCGCAGGGGCATCCGCTACTTCGGCCCCTACTCCCACGCCTGGGCGATCAGGGAGACGGTCGACCTGCTGCTGCGGGTCTTCCCGATCAGGAGCTGCTCGGGCGGGGTGTTCAAGCGGGCCGCGCAGATCGGCCGCCCCTGCCTGCTGGGCTACATCGACAAGTGCTCCGCCCCCTGCGTCGGCCGGGTCACCGCGGAGGAGCACCGGGAGCTGGCCGACGACTTCTGCGAGTTCATGGCGGGCAACACCGGCCGGTTCGTCAAGCGGCTGGAGCGCGAGATGCGCGAGGCCGCCGTCGCGCAGGAGTACGAACGGGCCGCCAGGCTGCGCGACGACGTCCAGGCGCTGCAGCGGGCGATGGAGAAGCAGGCCGTCGTCCTCGGCGACAACACCGACTGCGACGTGATCGCCCTGGCGGAGGACCCGCTGGAGGCCGCCGTCCAGGTGTTCTACGTCCGCGGCGGGCGGATCAGGGGCCAGCGCGGCTGGGTGGTCGACAAGGTCGACGAGGTCGAGCCGGGCGAGCTGGTCGAGCAGTTCCTGCTGCAGATGTACGGCGACGCGGCGGCCGAGGCGCTGCCCAGGGAGGTGCTGGTGCCCGTCCTGCCCCCCGACGCCGAGGCGGTCACCGAGCTGCTCGGCGAGCACCGCGGGGCACGGGTGGAGATCAGGGTCCCCCAGCGCGGCGACAAGAGGTCGCTGATGGAGACCGTCGAGCGCAACGCCGTCGAGTCCCTGAAGCAGCACAAGCTGAGGCGGGCCAGCGACCTGACCGCGCGCAGCAGGGCGCTGCAGGAGGTCGCCGACGCCCTCGACCTCGACCAGGTGCCGCTGCGCATCGAGTGCTACGACGTCTCCCACATCCAGGGCACCGACGTGGTGGCCTCCATGGTGGTGTTCGAGGACGGCCTGGCCCGCAAGAGCGAGTACCGCAGGTTCTCCGTGCGCTCCACCGAGGGCGACGTCGCCTCCATCCACGAGGTGATCTCCCGCCGGTTCAAGCGCTACCTGGAGGAGCGCTCCACCGTCGGGGAGCTCGACGCGGTCCCCGAGACCGATCCGGCCAGAGAAGCCGGAGAAGCCGGAGAAGCCGCCGGAGGGCCTGACGAGGATCTGCGGACGCCGGGCATCGACCCCGAGAGCGGCAGGCCGCGCAAGTTCGCCTACCCGCCCAACCTGGTCGTCGTCGACGGCGGTCCCGCGCAGGCCGCGGCGGCCCGCAGGGCGCTCGACGAGCTGGGCGTGGACGACGTGGCGGTGTGCGGCCTGGCCAAGCGGCTGGAGGAGGTCTGGCTGCCCGGCGAGGACCTGCCGGTGATCCTCGCCCGCTCCAGCGAGGCCCTTTACCTCCTCCAGCGGGTACGCGACGAGGCTCACCGCTTCGCCATCACCTACCATCGATCCAAACGGTCGAAGAGCGTCAAGGAAAGCGCTCTGGACGAGGTCCCCGGTCTCGGCCCGGCCCGCAGGCAGGCGTTGATCAAGCATTTCGGATCGGTGAAACGGCTGCGGGAGGCGACCGCGGCACAGATCTGCGAGGTTCCCGGGATCGGCCCCTCGACGGCCGAGACGATCGTGTCGGCCTTGAAGGGGCAGAACCCATGAGCGAAAGAGAGCCCGCGTTCGTCCTCGTCACCGGAATGTCGGGGGCGGGGCGGAGCACCGCCGCCAAGGCCCTGGAGGACCTGGGGTGGTTCGTCATCGACAACCTGCCGCCCGGGCTGCTGTTCGCCATGGCCGAGGAGGCGGGCCGGGTCAAGCTGGCCGCCGACAAGGTGGCCGCGGTGGTCGACGTGCGCAGCCTGGCCTTCACCAGCGACCTCAACAGCGCGATCGAGGAGCTGGAGGGGCGCGGCGTCGCCGTGCGCGTGGTCTTCCTGGAGGCGAGTGACGAGGAGCTGGTCCGCCGGTTCGAGAACGTCCGCCGCCCGCACCCGCTGCAGAGCGACGGCCGCCTGGTCGACGGGATCGCCCGCGAGCGCGGCATCCTGCGCGAGGTCCGGGCCAACGCCGATCTGGTGATCGACACCTCCAACCTCAACGTCCACGAGCTCCGAGGGAAGATCGTCGCCTTCTTCGGCGGCGAGGACCGCCCCGGCCTGCGGGTCAACGTCGTCTCCTTCGGCTACAAGTACGGCCTGCCCGTCGACGCCGACCTCGTCGTCGACTGCCGGTTCCTGCCCAATCCCCACTGGGTCCCCGAACTTCGCCCCATGAACGGACTGGACGCCCCCGTACGGGAGTACGTTCTCAACCAAGCGGGTGCGAAGGAACTCCTCGACGCCTACGAGGAGGTGTTCGCCATCATCGCCTCCGGCTACACCCGTGAGGGCAAGAGCTACGCCACGCTCGCCGTCGGCTGCACCGGCGGCAAGCATCGCAGCGTCGCCATGGCCGAGCAGATCGGTGGCCGGCTGCGCGATAGGGGTGGCATGGAGGTGCAGGTGAGCCATCGGGATGTGGGCCGGGAGTGAACGAAGGTCTCAAGATCGTCGCGCTGGGTGGAGGGCACGGGCTGTACGCCTCGCTGTCGGCGTTGCGGAGGGTCACCTCCGAGCTGACGGCGGTGGTCACCGTCGCCGACGACGGGGGGTCGAGCGGCCGTCTCCGTCGTGAGCTCGGCGTGCTTCCCCCGGGAGACCTGAGGATGGCCCTGGCCGCCCTGTGCGGTGACGACGAGTGGGGGCGCACCTGGAGCGAGGTCGTCCAGCACCGCTTCCGCAGTGACGGCGACCTGCACGGCCACACCATCGGCAACCTGCTGATCGTGGCGCTGTGGGAGCGGCTCGGCGACACGGTCTCCGGGCTCGACTGGCTCGGACGGCTGCTCGGCGCGCACGGGCGGGTGCTGCCGATGTCCTCGGTGCCGCTCGACATCGCCGCCGAGGTCGAGCTGGACGGCGAGGTGAGCACGGTACGCGGCCAGGTGGCCTGCGCCCTCACCCCCGGCAGGGTCCGGGCGATCTCGCTGCTCCCCGAGGACCCGCCGGCGTGCCCCGAGGCCGTCCAGGCGGTCCTCGACGCCGACTGGGTGGTGTTCGGCCCCGGTTCCTGGTTCACCAGCGTGCTGCCCCACCTGAAGGTGCCCGAGCTGGCCGAGGCGCTGCACACCACCCACGCGCGCCGCCTGGTCGCCCTGAACCTCGCCCCGCAGCCGGGGGAGACCGACGGCTTCTCCCCCCAGAAGCATCTGGAGGTGCTGCGCCAGCACGCGCCCTCCCTGGAGATCGACGTCGTCGTCGCCGACACCGGGGTGATCGAGGACCGCGACGAGCTGGAGAAGGCCGCGGCCGACCTCGGCGGCCGGCTCGTCCTCGCCTCCGTGGCGGACGCGGACGGCTCCCCGCGACACGATGCACAACGTCTTGCCTCCGTCCTGGACGAGATTTTCCGTGAGAAGCGTTGATCCTGGTCAGCGGTGCTCAGGAGTGCGAGAAACTTCTGTGAGCCCGATTTATCTCGGGCCGCATGGGGTCTGTATGGGGGAGGACGAACGCGCATGGCGATGACAGGTGTGGTCAAGGACGAGCTGAGCAGGCTTCCGGTCCTGAAGCCTTGCTGCCGTAAGGCCGAGGTGTCGACGCTGCTGCGGTTCGCGAGCGGGTTGCATCTGGTGAGCGGCCGGATCGTGATCGAGGCCGAGCTTGACACCAACGTCACCGCCCGGCGGCTGATCAAGGACATCGGTGAGGTTTTCGGGCACAAGGCGGAGGTGCTCGTCCTGGCCCCGGCCGGATTGCGCAAGGGTTCTCGTTACCTCGTGCGGGTCTACCGCGACGGGGAGGCGCTCGCCCGCCAGACCGGTCTGATCGACAACCACGGGCGCCCGGTCCGCGGCCTGCCCCGCCAGGTCGTCGCGGGGGCGACCTGCGACGCCGAGGCGGCCTGGCGAGGGGCGTTCCTGGCGCACGGCTCGCTCACCGAGCCGGGACGTTCGATGTCGCTGGAGGTCACCTGCCCCGGGCCGGAGGCGGCGCTCGCGCTGGTCGGGTCCGCCCGGCGGCTGAAGATCCACGCCAAGGCCCGCGAGGTGCGAGGCGTCGACCGGGTGGTGGTCCGCGACGGCGACGCCATCGGCGCGCTGCTCACCAGGCTGGGCGCCCACGACAGCGTGCTGGCCTGGGAGGAGCGGCGGATGCGCCGCGAGGTCCGCGCGACGGCCAACCGGCTGGCCAACTTCGACGACGCCAACCTGCGCCGTTCGGCCCGCGCCGCGGTCGCCGCGGGGGCCAGGGTCCAGCGGGCCCTGGAGATCCTCGGGGAGGAGGCCCCCGAGCATCTGGTGATCGCCGGCCGCCTGCGGGTGGAGCACAAGCAGGCGTCCCTGGAGGAGCTCGGCCAGCTCGCGGACCCGCCCCTGACCAAGGACGCCATCGCCGGCCGGATCCGCCGCCTGCTGGCCATGGCCGACAAGCGCGCCCAGGACATCGGCATCCCCAACACCGAGGCCAATCTCACCGTCGACATGCTGGCCCCGTAGGCCTTCTCCCCGACTGCGGCTTCCGGACCGCGCTCCCGGACCGCGGCTTCCGGACCGTGCGGGGGAGGCCCGTCGCTCGGAGCCGCCTCGCCCGGAGCTGTCCCGCTCGGACCCGCTTCGCTCGCAGCAGCCTTGCTCAGGGCTGCTTTCTGGGCTCGAAGTAGTTCACCCGGTCGGCCTCGTCCGGCTGCGGGACGGACGAGGCGGCGCGGGCGTCGTGGGCCGCGCGGGCGGCCTTGACGCGCCTGTTCACGAAGCCGAAGCCCGCGTAGGCGGCCACCACCCAGAACAGCAGCGACATGGGGTCGCTCCTGATCGCGTCGGGGAAGGCGTCGAGGACCTGGGCGGCAGCCGGGCCGTAGTCCTCACCGGACAATCGCACCCAGACGATGACGGCCCCGGCGATCTGGCCGAGCGCGGCTCCGGCGAGGGAGAGGAAGGCGGCCAGCGGTGGCAGCACCGGGCTGGTCGGCCGCACCGCGATCATGGCGAGACCGACCAGCAGGCCGACGCCGATGGCGGCGAATCCGATCTCGTACCCGCTGAAGGCGATGAGCGCGCCGTAGGCCGCGGCGCCGGCGACGGTGGCCAGCAGTCCGGTGACAATGCCTGGTAGGAGCCCGTTCCCCAGGTGTGGATCGTTCTCTGTCATGGCAGTTCCTCTTGGGGTTGGAGGTGGTTACGGTGACGAGTCGGGCACTTTACTTGAATGGTGCGATACCTGTTCGTGGGTTAGCGAATAACGGAGCACCCCCTCAAGTGGTCTAGGCCAATTTGGGTCCGATAAGGTTCGTGGTTGAGGTTTCAGCCCGCCCCAAGTCGCCGATCCCGAGAGACCGGCGCATCGACGTACGAGGAGATCGGCACCGTGACCATCCGCGTAGGCGTCAACGGATTCGGCCGCATCGGCCGCAACTTCTGGCGCGCGGTCGCTGCCAGCGGCAAGGACATCGAGATCGTCGCGGTCAACGACCTGACCGACAACGCCACGCTCGCCCACCTGCTGAAGTACGACAGCATCCTCGGCCGCCTGCCGTACGAGGTGAAGAGCACCGCCGACGAGATCATCGTGGACGGCAAGACGATCAAGGCGTTCGCCGAGCGCGACCCCGCCAAGCTGCCCTGGGGCGACCTGGGCGTGGACGTCGTCGTCGAGTCCACCGGCTTCTTCACCGACGCCAACAAGGCCCGTGTGCACGCCGAGAACGGCGCAAAGAAGGTCATCATCTCGGCCCCGGCCAAGAACGAGGACGTCACCGTCGTGATGGGCGTCAACCACGACAAGTACGACCCGGCCAGCCACACGGTCATCTCCAACGCCTCCTGCACCACCAACTGCCTGGCGCCGATGGCCAAGGTCCTCAACGACACCTTCGGTATCGAGAAGGGTCTGATGACCACGATCCACGCCTACACGCAGGACCAGAACCTGCAGGACGCCCCGCACAGCGACCTGCGCCGCGCCCGCGCCGCCGCGATCAACATCGTGCCGACCTCGACCGGCGCCGCCAAGGCCATCGGCCTGGTGCTGCCCGAGCTCAAGGGCAAGCTCGACGGCTTCGCGCTGCGCGTGCCGATCCCCACGGGCTCGGCCACCGACCTCACCGTCGAGGTCGGCCGCGAGACCACCGTCGAGGAGGTCAACGCCGCGCTCAAGGCCGCGGCCGAGGGCGAGCTCAAGGGCTACCTCACCTACAACGAGGACCCGATCGTCTCCTCCGACATCGTGACCGACCCGGCGTCCTGCATCTTCGACGCGCCCCTCACCAAGGTGATCGGCAACCAGGTCAAGGTCGTCGGCTGGTACGACAACGAGTGGGGTTACTCCAACCGTCTCGTCGACCTCATCGAGCTGGTCGGCGCCGACCTCTGATGAAGGACATCTCCGAGTTCGACGTGGAGGGTCGGCGCGTCCTGGTGCGCGCCGACCTCAACGTCCCCCTGGAGGGGGACGTCATCACCGACGACGGCCGCATCCGCGCCTCGGTGCCGACGATCAAGGAGCTCGCGGGCCGGGGTGCCCGCGTGGTCGTCGTCGCGCACCTGGGACGCCCCAAGGGCAAGCCGAACCCGGAATACTCCCTCGCCCCCGTCGCCAAGCGGCTGGGTGAGCTCCTGGGCGCCGACGTCGCCTTCGCGACCGACGTGGTCGGCACCTCCGCCGAGGAGGTCGTGGGGGCACTCCAGGACGGCCAGGTGGCCCTCCTGGAGAACCTGCGCTTCGAAGCGGGCGAGGAGTCCAAGGACGACGCGGAGCGGGCCGCCCTCGCCGCCAAGCTGGCCGCCTTCGCCGACGTCTACGTGGGCGACGGCTTCGGCGCGGTGCACCGCAAGCACGCCAGCGTCTACGACGTGCCCGGCCTGCTGCCGCACGCCGCCGGCCGGCTGGTCCTGGCCGAGGTCGAGGTGCTCAGGAAGCTGACCGACGAGACCGAGCGGCCGTACGTCGTGGTGCTCGGCGGCGCCAAGGTCTCCGACAAGCTCGGCGTCATCGGCAACCTGCTCACCAAGGTCGACCGGCTCCTCATCGGCGGCGGCATGGCCTACACCTTCCTGAAGGCTCAGGGCTACGAGGTCGGTAAGTCGCTGCTCCAGGAGGACCAGCTCGACAAGGTGCGCGGCTTCCTAGACGAGGCGGCCAAGCGCGACGTGGAGATCGTCCTCCCGGTCGACGTCCTGGCGGCCGTCGAGTTCGCCGAGGACGCCGAGTACGAGGTGGTCGACGCCACCGCGATCCCGGCCGACCGCGAGGGGCTCGACATCGGCCCGCGCACCCGCGAGCTGTTCGCGGGCAAGCTGGCCGACGCCAGGACGGTGTTCTGGAACGGCCCGATGGGCGTCTTCGAGTTCGAGGCCTTCTCCGGCGGAACTCGCGCGGTCGCCGAGGCGTTGATCGCCTCGCAGGCCTTCACGGTCGTCGGCGGGGGAGACTCGGCCGCCGCCGTGCGCAGGCTCGGCCTGGCCGAGGACGGCTTCTCGCACATCTCCACCGGTGGCGGGGCCAGCCTCGAATACCTGGAGGGCAAGACCCTCCCCGGACTCGTGGCGCTGGAGCGGTAGAAGTGAACCCACGCGGTGAGCGGAGTGGCCGGTCGACGACCGATGCCGTCCGCGTAGTCAACAGGGAGTGGTGAGCGAACGATGAGCACACCTCGTAAGCCGCTCATGGCCGGCAACTGGAAGATGAACCTCAACCACCTTGAGGCCATCGCGCACACCCAGAAGCTCGCCTTCGCGCTGAACGACAAGGACTTCGACCGGGTCGAGGTGGCCGTGCTGCCGCCGTTCACCGACCTGCGCAGCGTGCAGACCCTGGTCGACGGCGACAAGCTGCGGATCGTCTACGGCGCGCAGGACCTGTCGCAGTACGACGGCGGCGCCTACACCGGCGAGATCTCCGGGGCCATGCTCGCCAAGATCGGCTGCACCTTCGTGCTCGCCGGTCACTCCGAGCGCCGCCAGTACCACCGCGAGGACGACGACGTCGTCAACGCCAAGGTGCAGGCGGCCTACCGGCACTCGCTCACCCCCATCCTGTGCGTGGGGGAGGGCCTTGAGGTGCGCCGGGCCGGTGGCCAGGTGGCCCACAGCGTCGCCCAGCTCGACGGCGCGCTCCGCAAGGTCGGCGCCGAGCAGGCCGCGTCCATCGTGCTCGCCTACGAGCCGGTGTGGGCGATCGGCACCGGCGAGGTGGCCACCCCGGACGACGCGCAGGAGGTCTGCGGGGCACTCCGGTCACGACTCGCCGAGCTGTACGACGCCGAAGTGGCCGCCGGTGTCCGTATCCTTTACGGTGGGTCGGTCAAGTCTGACAACATCGCGGGCATCATGGCGCAGCCTGATGTCGACGGTGCCCTGATCGGTGGCGCGAGCCTCGACCCCGGGGAGTTCGTCAAGATCTGCCGTTTTGGCGAATTGTCGAGTTAACTGAGCCATTCGGTGGGTGCGACTTGACAGCACGTCATACCCTCTTAGAGCAAGTTTGAATCGTCACGCCTTCGGCGTACACACCGGTCGTGCCCGGACGCGGGTCACGCGCACATAGGGAACAGGTCAACGGTGACAATCGGAATCTCCATCGCCCTCATCCTGTCGAGCTTGCTGATGATGCTGCTCGTCCTGCTCCACAAGGGCAAGGGCGGTGGTCTCTCGGATCTGTTCGGTGGCGGTTTCTCGTCGTCGTTCGGAGGCTCCTCCGTGGTGGAGCGCAACCTTGACAGGCTCACCGTCATCACCGGTGTCGTCTGGTTCGTCTGCATCATCGCACTGGGCCTGCTTCTGCGGCCCTGACCCGGCTTCGACAGGCGTGACAGTGGTTCAGTCCCCGCATCCCCAAGCGGCGGGGCCATCGAGCAAGGAGTTCATCCGTGGGTAGTGGCAACGCGATCCGTGGCAGCCGTGTCGGTGCCGGCCCGATGGGGGAGGCGGAGCGCGGCGAGGCGGCCCCCCGTGTTCGGGTGCCTTTCTGGTGCGCGAACATGCATGAGACGCGCCCCAGTTTCGCCAGCGACGCGGCCGTTCCCGAGTTCTGGGACTGCCCCCGGTGTGGCCTCCCCGCCGGTCAGGACGAGGCGAACCCGCCCGCGCCGCCGCGCAACGAGCCTTACAAGACGCACCTCGCGTACGTGAAGGAACGCCGCAGCGACAAGGACGGCGCGCAGATCCTGGCCGAGGCCCTGGAGCGGCTGCGCTCCTCCTCGCGCCCGATCTACTAGCCGGGTCCACGCCGCACGGTCGGCGGGCCCGCACGCACGCCTGAAAGGCCCTCGTGGGAGATCCTCACGGGGGCCTTTCGCGTGCCGCGGCCCGCGACTCGCCGGGAGTCGCGGGGCGGCGCCGCGCGCCCGCGGGACGGACCTGACCAAGGCGCGTCGCTGTGCGCCCGCCTTGGCTAGGGCCTGTTGGGCATGTCAGGCCTGTGCGGCATGTCGGGCCTGTGCGGCATGTCCTGCCTGTTGGACGTGTCGCCCATGTGGGAGAGGTCTCTCCTCTGCGCCATGCCGGACATTTTCTTGGAGCCCATCGCCACGGCCCCCAGTCCGAGCAGGAGGATGATGATGCCGGTGACGACGTTGTTCCAGATGCTCCCCCTTGTCGCGGAGCCGGTGATCCAGGGAGCCACGATGGTCCAGATGCCGATGACCGGCGCGACCCAGCTGATCCCGTACGTCCGGCCGTAGGCGGACGCGAAGGCGAGGGCCAGGGCGGCGACCGCGATGCCGGTGACGAGGTTGCTCACGGCGAGCCTGGACAGGCCGTTGAAGCCGACCACCCAGGGTGAGATCGCCAGATACAGGCCCGCCAGGAGGCCGAGTCCCTCGATGGCCTGGGCTACCGAACTGGAGCCCGCTCGTTCGTACCTTTCCCGCATCTCTATGAGATCGGGGTGATGTTCCAGACTGGTGGGTCTCGTCATGCCCCATTCCCCCTTGCCGCTCTTCGGTAAATCTCGATTTCCCGCCAAAGCGGATTTGTGCTGATATACCCGACATAAGCTCCAACCAGCCCAAAAAGGGACAAGTTTGGCTAATGACATCGCCGGGACACGGGCTCCGATGGTCTACCCGAGCAGGTCCGCCCCGTCGTGACCTCCCGTGGAACAGGGGAAACGTCCGCCGCGAACGGCGTGATCACCGTGACGGCGCCCAGGGCGCCCGGGGTGGCGCCGGACGTCCTGGGTACGGCATGAGGCACACCCCTCGCGCCGACACGGGGAGCCGGGGGAGAGCGAGGTTGCCCGGAGGTGACCTTATGGACGAGAAGACGGGAACGCACGACCATCCGAGGAGCGCACTGAACCTGCGGCTCCTCCTGGCGACCTTCGGCCTAGTGGTGTGCACGGCTCTGGCCGTGCTGTCGGCGTGGGCCGGGATCACCGCGCTCGCCGTGAGCATGGCCGTGCTGGCGGCCGTCGCCGTGGTGGACCTCGTGGTGATCGGGATCAGGATCGCCCGCAGACGCCGGCGCGGCGAGCGGCACACCCTCTTCGAGTAGGGACCGCTTTCGAGCTGGAGGCCCTTTCGAGTGGAAGGCCGCGCGGACGGGCGTGTGGTCGTGGTCGGCGGCTCGTCTCGCCGGTCCGCGCGGCTGATCTGGACCACACCGCCGGCCATCTCCGGCCCGTGTCCGACCTCGACCGGTTCACGTGACGCGGAAGCTCGGTTCACGTGACGCGGAAGCCTGGTTCCGTGGCGCGGAGGTCCTGCCGTCCGCGGGGCCGACGGTTCCCGCCGCGGCCTGGACATCCGTTCGATCTCGCGGATCCGCACCGGTTCGCGGGCGGGGGCCCTGATCATCCGTACGGAATGTCAGGAAGATCCGTAATATATGGATCTTCCTGACACGTATGTGATGTGGGGGTCACCAGTGAAGACAAGCAAGAGCGGGGTCACGCGACGGAGACTTCTCCAGGCGGGCGTCGGAGCCGTGCCCGCGCTCGCCCTGGGGACGGGGCCCACGTGGGCGGCGACGAGGGAGCCGCTCGTCAGCGGGGTCGTCCCCGCGGCGCTGAAGAGCTTCGACGACATGATGAAGAAGTACATCGCGGAGCGCGAGATCGGCTGCGCGCAACTCGCGGTCGCGCGGAAGGGCAAGATCCTGCTGGCGCGCGGGTACGGGACGTACTCGGTGCGCAACGCCCAGAACGTCCCGATCCTCGCGCGCGTGCAGCCGACCTCGCTGTTCCGCGTCGCCAGCCTGAGCAAGCACATCACCTCCGCCGCGATCATGCGGCTGGTCCAGGACGGCAAGCTCAGCCTCTCGGCCCCGGTCACCACGCTGCTCGGGCTCTCGGCGGCGGCCGACCCCAGGCTGGCCCAAGTGACCGTGCTGAGGCTCATGCAGCACCTGGGCGGCTGGGACACCGCGGTCTCCAAGGACCGGCTCTGGATGGACCACACGATCTCCGCCGCGCTCGACGTGCCGCTGCCGATCGGCCACGCCGACATCATCCGCTACTCCACGGCCCGCCCCCTCGACTTCGATCCCGGCTCCAAGATGGTCTACTGCAACTACGGCTACGCGCTGCTCGGGCGGATCGTCGAGAAGGTCTCCGGCACGAGCTACGAGTCGTACGTCAAGCAGAAACTCCTCGCGCCCGCCGGGGTCACCAGGATGCGGCTCGGCCGCAGTTTGCGGGCGGAGTCGCCCACGGGTGAGGTGAACTACGTCTCGAAGTTCACCAGCAAATCCGTCGTGGACGCCTCCGGCACCGTCGTGCCGTACCCCTACGGCGGTTTCAACATGCCCAACCAGGACGCCAACGGCGGCTGGACCGCCTCGGCGGTCGACATGGTGAAGTTCGCGATGGTCTACGACGCCGCCGGTCCGGTCCTGAACGCCACCTCGATCGCGAAGCTGTTCGCGAAGCCGGAGACCGGCGTCACCTCCGGCGGGTCCTGGTACGGCGGCGGCTGGTGGGTCCGGACCTCGGGCAGTGGCATCAACACCTGGCACTCGGGCTCGATGCCCGGCACGTTCACCTACCTGGCCCGGCTGAGCGGCGGGATCTCCTACTGCGCCACGTTCAACCGCCGCGAGGAGGAAGGGTCGCCCGACTTCGACGTGATCGACCCGCTCCTCAGCCAGACGGCGCGCGCGGTGACCTCCTGGCCGACGGCCGACCTCACCTCGAAGTATTTCTGAGCCCGGGTTTCGGGGCCCTCCCGGAGGTTCCGGTCCGGTGTCCCGCCGGCGAGGAGCCCGTCTCACCTCGATCGGTCGTCCAGGGCGTAGGACAGGTAGCGGTCGGCGGAGCGGCGCACGGCCTCGGCGCCGTCGGTGCGCACGACCCGCTTCCACCAGCCGCCGTAGACGCGTTCGAAGGAGTACGGCTCCAGCAGCGACAGGGCGCGGCGGACCATGCCGGGACGCTCGGGGATGAGGTTGGGGTAGCTGTACATGAAGCTCACCCAGCGACGGTCCTGGACCACCTGGAGGATGTCGCCGGAGAACAGGGCGCCCCGGCCCTCCTCGGCGTCGCGCCAGTGCATGACCTGGCCGCCGTCGAAGTGGACGCCCGCGTTGATCAGCGTCAGCCCCTCGCGGATCTCGTGGGTGTCGCCCTCCCAGAACACGACGGAGTCGTCGGGGCGGGCCACCCAGGCGCGGTCGGCCGCGTGGAGGTGGATCGGTGCGTCGAAGGCGTGCGCCCACTCGACCATCGAGCCGTAGAAGTGCGGGTGGCTGATCGCGATGGCGTCGATCCCGCCGAGCTCGGTGACCTGCCTGACCAGCTCGTCGTCGAGGTGGGTGACCATGTCCCACAGCACGTTGCCGCCGGGGGTGCGGACCAGCAGCGCCCGCTGTCCGATGGCGGTGGCGGGGTCGGTGCCGACCCCGACCACCCCGGTGCCCTCCTCGGCGACCAGCGACCGGTGCCCGGTCGCGCGCAGCTCGTCCAGGGAGGTCCAGCGCTGCCCCTCCCAGCCGACGTACTGCCGCTCGTCCTCGCAGATCGGGCAGTCGTCGCGGGGGGCGGCGTACTGGACCCCGCAGGTGACGCAGATGGGGAGATCGTTCACGGAGGCTCCTCGGGTCGCGTTCGTCTCCCACCCTAAGATCGCCGTGCCCGCTGGGGGCGGCGAGGGGCGTGAGGACGCCGGGACCGCCAACCGCGCCCCTGCCGGGTTTCCCGGCCCGGAGCGGTTCCGGACGACGCGGGTAGATCCGGATGGTCACGGCTCCCGGAGGAGACGGGCCGAGCGGCGGCCCAGGTGCAGCAGCGGCGGGCAGGTCAGACGGGTGCCCCAGCGGGTGGGGAGGGCGAAGGCGACGGCCTTGGCCGGGGCGTCGGTGGTGAAGGTCGTCGTGGGGTAGGCGCGGCAGTGCCCCCGGGAGAGCTCCCGGACCAGCATCAGGCCACGGCCGCTCTCCGCGAGCGGGTCCGGCGCGGCCTGCGGCCGGGTCTGGTCGAGGACCGCGGGGATCCAGCCCAGGTCGGGATCCCCGTCGACGAGCTCGCACCACGCGGGGACACCCGCCAGGCTGAACACGCGGATCTCGTACGGCGGACGGGCGTGCCGCTCGCAGTTGGCGGCGAGCTCGGCCGCGACCGCCTCGGTGTCGGCGACATCGTCGCCGGGAAGACCCTCTGCCAGCAGCACCTCACGTACGACGGCACGGGCACGGCGGGAGGCCGAGCCCGGACACAGGACGGCCACCAGCATGCTGACCTCGCCGAGAGCCTCCTCCGGGGCTCCCACGCTGGTCACGGTGATCCCCTCACGGGGGACGCCCGGAGGGTCCGCCGGGTCATGGAAGGTTGGCCGCATGTGCGCGCTCCCTTGCTGTCGGTGACTGTTCCAGCAGGAAACGTGATGGGCCGGGCGGCGGCCAGGTTCGAGGGCGGGCGTTGCGTTGCCCCGCGCGGGGTGTGCGGGAGAGTCGTCGCTGCCGCACGTCATTCGGATCATCCTGTCGGCTGGTCGTTTCCTGGTCGTTTCCGTCGGCGGGTGAGCCGCGCGAGCCGCGTTCGTTGACAATGGGTTAATGATTCGTCGCTCCGGGTGATGGAGGTTGTCGTGGGTGGTCTCGTAGGTGGTGAGGGACGTCCGGAGCTGGTGCGGGCTCGCCGGCGGATGGGCATGAGCCAGGACGCGATCGCGGCGGCGCTGTGGGTGTCGGCGACGACGTGGAGCCGGTGGGAGCGGGGACGTCAGGAGATCCGGCCGGTCTACCGGGCGCGGATGGCCGAGGTGTTCGGGGTGGACCCGGCCGAGGTCGAACGGTGGATCGAGGGCACCGCCCCGGTCGATACGGAAGCCTGGCTGATCCCGGACTTCAGCGACCTGTCCCTCGGGGCTACCGTCGAGGCGGCCGGACGACTGTGGAGGTGCGACGTGGACCCGGAACGACGACACGTGCTGGCCGCGCTGCCGTTCGTCCCCGCGGCGCTGGGCGGATGGCTGTCGGAGTGGAGCTACGGCGCTCCGAACGCCTCGGCGGCCCACCAGGGGGCGGGGGCGGCGGTGGGGCTGTCGGACGTCCGGCGCATCGTCGAGGCGCGCCAGGCGTTCGGGGAGATGGATCACCGTTTCGGGGCGGGGATGATACGCCCGGCGGTCGTGGACTACCTGCACAGCACGGTGGCTCCGATGCTACGTGGCCGTTATGACGACAAGGTCGGGGCCGCGCTGATGACGGCGGCGGCGGGTATGACTCTCCAGGCGGGATGGACCGCCTTCGACATGGGGCGCCACGGACAGGCCCAGCACTATTTCGGTCAGGCGCTCACGCTGGCGAAGGCCGGTGACGACGCACTGACAGGAGCCTGGGTCTTGACGACCATGACGATCCAGGCGATCTACCTGGGGCAGCCCGCATGGGCGGTGCGGCTGGCGCGAGCCGCCGTGGAAGCGGCTCACCGGGGACAGGCCCCACCGCGTGTCATGGCCTGGTTGCTGAGCAGGGAGGCTTGGGCGACGGCCCTGCAGGCGAGCATGAGCGACAGTGGTGACAGCCACGCCACCAAACGGGTCGAGCAGTTGCTCGGAGAGGTCGAGCGGGTCTACGCCGGTGGCACCACCGACCGTGATCCGGCGTGGACCGCCTGGTTCGAACCGACCGAGCCCGTCGCGGAGGCGGGCATCTGCTGGTCCCTCATCGGCGAACACCGGCGAGGCGCTGACTGTGCTGAGGCGGTGCTGCGTGAGTACGATCAGCGTCGCACCCGTTCGGCCCAGCTCAGCAGGATGAGCGCTGCCGAGGCGTATCTCGGGATGGGTGAGCTGGAGCAGGCCGTCGACTCGGCGCGGGCGACGATCCCCACGGCCAGATCGCTGACCTCGTCCCGGCTGGTCGAGCGCATCAGGAAGTTCTCCGACCGTCTCGAACCGTACGGGACGACCGTTCAAGTCCGGGAGTTCCGCTCCTACCTGGACAGCGAACTCGCCTCCAGGGAATGAGCTTTGATCTCCGTGAGCATCGCTGCCTGGAGTTTCCAAGGCGTCCAGGAGACTCGGAACCTCCGCCAGCCCCGGACCGTTTCACGCACCCCATGGTCGCCGTGCGCCGTGTTCGGTGTGAATTCCGAAGGCGTCACGCACCCTCTCAACGGTCACGTCGAGGAGGGGCGGCCGTCCGAGTCCTGAGCGCCACCGAACGCCCGTCCGGCGGCATCGTCACAGTTGAACGACCGCCGGGCGGGCGTCGACCGGGCCATAGGCCATGATGCGACGCAGGGCGGCCCGGAGCCGGTCGATCGCCTCGTCGTCGACGTCGAGGACCGCTTCGATCTCGGGGTCGTCGAGACCCAGCTCTTCCAAAGCCCGCGGAGCGACAACGACGCGAAGCACCTTGTCGCGAAGGGTGATCTCACTGACGGCCCCGTACGCGGTCGCCTGGCCGGTGATGACCAGACAGTGGCTGTCCATCTCCGACTCCTCGACGTCTTCCTCTTCGTCCTCGAACAGGCCGCACTGGAAGATCAGCTCCGTGCCGTCGCCATCGTCGCTTTCGGCGACACCCGCGGCCAGGTACTCCAGATCGCGGTCTTCCGCCACTCCCGCCACCCGGGCCGTGAACCGAACAGTCATGCCGCGAACTGTAACCGGCCGGGGCGACAATCCCGGCGTATCACTCACTGCTGGGAGGGGTCAGCGGCGGTAGACCTCCTGGCCGTCGATGAAGGTCATCGCGACCTTGGTGCGCCAGATGTCGGCGGCGGGCTCGGTGAAGGGGTCGCGGTCCAGGACGACGAGGTCGGCGCGGTTGCCGGGGACGATGGTGCCCGCGTCGTCGTCGTGGTTGATCCGGGCCGAGCCCGCGGTGTAGGCGGTCAGGGCGGTGGCGAGGGTGAGGCTCTGGCCGGGCAGGAACGGGGTCTGCGCCGTCGGGTAGCCCGCGTGTATCGAGCCGCCGGGTTCGGTGCGGTTGACGGCCACGTGCATGCCCTGGATCGGGTCGGCGTCGGAGACCGGCCAGTCGCTGCCCGCGCAGAACAGGGTGCCGTTGCGCTGCAGGTCGGCGAAGGGGTACTGCCAGGCGGAGCGCTCCTCACCCAGGAAGGGGAGGGTGAGCTCGTCCATCTGGGCGTGGTGGGTGGCCCACAAAGGCTGCAGGTTGGCGGTCACGCCGAGTTTGGCGAAGCGCGGCAGGTCGGAGGGCTCGACGATCTGCAGGTGCGCGATGTGGTGCCGGTTGGCCGGGTCGGTCCCCTCGAAGCTGTCCAGCGCCTCGCGGACGGCCCGCTCGCCGATGGCGTGGAAGTGCACCTGGAAGCCGTGCCGGTCCAGCTCGGCGACGCACTCCCTCAGCAGCGCGGGGTCGACGTACGACAGGCCGGTGCCGCCGCAGCGGCAGTAGGGCTCGATCACCGCGGCGGTGAAGTTCTCGGTGATGCCGTCCTGCATGATCTTCACCGAGCCGGCCCGGAACCGCTCCAGGCCCTCGGCCGAGCGGCGCCGTTCCAGCAGCTCGGGGATCTGCTCGGCGCCGCGCGCCCGGTCCCACCACAGCGCGCCCACGACGCGGGCCCGCAGCGCGCCGGAGGCCGCCGCCGAGACGTACGTGGGCAACTGGTCGTCGTAGCCCGCGTAGGAGCCGACGATGGCGTCCTGCCAGCCGGTGACGCCGAGGGAGAACAGGTGGTTCTGGGCCTCCATCAGCGCGTCGTACAGGTCACTCGCCGTGGGACGGGGGGTGAGCAGGCCGACCAGGTCCATCGCGCCCTCGTGCAGCACGCCGCTCGGCGTGCCGTCGGCGTCGCGCTCGATCCTGCCGTCGGCGGGGTCGGGGGTGTCACGGGTGATCCCGGCCAGCTCCAGGGCCCGGCTGTTCACCCACGCGGCGTGGTGGTCGCGCTGGATCAGGTAGACCGGGCGGTCGACGACGTCGAGCTGGGAGCGGTGCGGCAGGCCGCCGGGGAAGGCCGACATGTCCCAGCCGCCGCCGTCGATCCACTCGTGGCCCGGGTGGGAGGCGGCGTAGGCGGTGATCCGCTCCAGATACCTCGGCAGGCCGTAGATCCCGGACAGGTCGCACCTGGCCCGCTCCAGGCCCGCCTGCACCGGGTGGAGGTGCGCGTCGGTGAACCCGGGGGTGAGCAGCCCGCCGTCCAGGTCGACGGTCTCGTGGCCGGGGGCGGCCAGGCCCGCGACGTCGGACTCCGCGCCCACGGCGGCGATACGGCCGTCCCTGACCAGTACCGCCTCGGCGAAGGCGTCGGCGGCGAGGAAGACCCTGCCGCCTCGGAAGAGCAGGTCGCTCACTGTTGCACCATCCTTCTGTCGGTGGCCCGGATGCCGCTGCCGCCCCGGGGTGCCGCTTGATCACTTACACTGCACGCTCGACCGGCCGAGGTCCAGCGCGAGTTTCTCCCGGGGTCCACCGGGGTCCACCGGCGTCCGGCGTCGGACACGCGGCTGCGGTGCCTCCGGGGTCGTCCGGGCCTGTTTCCCCGGCGCTCAGCGGCCGGTGATGGAGTCGGCGACGCGGGCCAGCACCGAGGTGCGGCCGAGCCCGGCCTTCTCCCTGGCGTCGGCCCGGCGGTAGAGGTCGTACATGGTGTGCACGCCGATCCACCGCAGCGGCTCCACCTCCCAGCCCCGCACCTTGCGGTCCACCCAGGGCAGGGAGGCGAGCTCGGTGTCCTCGCGCAGGATCAGGTCGCGCAGGGTACGGCCGGCGAGGTTGGTCGTGGTCACCCCGTGGCCGGTGTAGCCGCCCGCCCAGCCGATGCCGGTGGTGTGGTCGACGTGCACGGTGGCGCACCAGTCGCGGGGCACGCCGAGCACGCCCGACCAGGCGTGCGCCACGCGGGAGGCCCGCAGCGCGGGGAACATCCCGGTCAGCAGCTCCCAGAGCGCCTCGATCGTCCACTCGTGGGTGTGGCCCCGGTCGTCCACCCGGGAGCCGTACAGGTAGGGCTTGCCGCGCCCGCCGAACGCGATCCGGCCGTCGGCGGTGCGCTGGGCGTACATGTAGTAGTGCGCCATGTCGCCGAGCAGCTCGTGGCCCGCCCAGCCGATCTCGTCCCACAGCGCGCCCAGCGGCTCGGTGACGATCATCGAGCTGTTCATCGGCAGCCACGCCCGGTGGTACTGCTTCAGCTCGGCGGTGAAGCCCTCGGTGGCGCGGATGACGTACTCGGCGCGGACGGTCCCGTACGGCGTGCGGGCCTCGCGCGGGGCGATCTCGGTGACCGGGGTGCGCTCGAAGATCTCCACCCCGAGGTTCCGGACGGTCTCGGCCAGGCCCCTGGCGAGCTTGGCGGGCTGGATCCTGGCGCAGTGCGGGCTCCAGATCGCGCTGACCGCGCCGTCCACCCGCAGGCGCTCCTCCCGCTCGACCGGGTCGAGCAGCCGCACGTCCTCCTCGGTCCAGCCCCAGTGACGCTCGTGGGCGAGCAGCTCGTGCAGCCGCCGGTCCTGGGCGGTGTTGGTGGCGACCGTGGTGACGCCGCCCTTGACGATGTCGGCGTCGATCTTCTCTTCCTCGGCGACGGCGACGACCTCGTCGATCGTGTCGAACATCACCCGCTGCAGCCGCCTGGCCGCGTCCGCGCCGTGCGTCCTGGCGTAGCGCTCGGGGGTGCCGGCCAGCTCGCCGACCAGCCAGCCGCCGTTGCGCCCGGAGGCGCCGTACCCGGCGAACTCCTTCTCCAGCACGACGACCCGCAGGCCGGGGCTCGCCTTCTTGAGGTAGTAGGCGGTCCACAGCCCGGTGTACCCGGCGCCGACGATGGCCACGTCGACATCGAGGTCTCCGGCGAGGGGGGCGCCGGGGGAGGGGATGCCGAGGGAGCGGTACCAGAAGGAGACGTCTCCGTTGACGAAGTCCCCAGCCAGGGGAACGCGCGTGTTCATGGCCTCATATCCTGCTATATCCGTCTAACTTGATGTGCCTGTCAACGGAAACCGTTGCAGAAACGCCGTACTGCCGAGTAATGAGTGATCTTCCCAGACGTAACGATGGGCTCACTCATGTGTAGCAGTCCCGTAACAGTGTCAGGAAAGGCTATCCCGCAACAGAGGGAGCATTCTGATGGGGTTTCTGAGGATTCGTACGACCGTTGACGAGCGGCCGGGCCGGCTCGCCTCGCTGGCCGCCGCACTCGCCGCCAAGGGCGGCAACATCCTGGGTCTGAGCGTGCAGACCGACGTGGACGGCACGGTCGACGAGTTCGTCACGGACATCCCCGCCGGTGCCGAGGCGGTGCGCGAGGCGCTGGAGGCCGCGGGGGGTCGCAAGGTCCAGGTCGTCACCGCCACCGCCCACGAGCTGACCGACGAGCCCACCCGCGTCCTGCTGCTCGCCTCCCGGCTGCGTATGACGCCCTGGCGCCTGCCGGAGCTGCTGGGAGAGCTGCTGCGCGCCGACGACTCCCGCTGGGTCTACGGTGCGGAGATGAGCGACCTTCCGGACCCGACCCTGCTGACCGTGCCCGTGGCCGCGCGTCGCGCGATCAGGGTCCGCCGGGCCGAGCTGCCGTTCACCCTCACCGAGGCCGCCCGCGCGGCCTCCTTCGTCCGCCTGGCGCAGCCCCCCGTCGAGCAGTCCGGGGCCGACCGCGAGATCACCCTCTCCGACGGCGTCGAGGTCGAGGTCCGCCCGCTCACCCGGCTCTACCGCGAGGCCGTACGCGACCTGCACGACCGCTGCTCGCCGGAGGCCCGCAGGTTCCGCTACTTCACCTCGATGCCGGTGCTGCCGCCGAAGGTCTTCGACCGGCTCTGCGACCGCACCCACGGCCAGTCGATCGTCGCCGGGCACGACGGCCAGGTCGTCGGTCTCGCCAACCTGATGTTCACCCCGGATCCCGGCATCGCCGAGATGGCGTTCCTGGTCGAGGACCGCTGGCAGGGCAGGGGGCTGGGCACCGCCCTGGCCGGGATGCTCGTCCGCCAGGCCCGCGACCTGGGCTTCGCCGAGGTCAGGGCGACCCTGCTGTCCGACAACGTCCGCATGCGCAGGCTCCTGATCTCGCTCGGCGCGACCCTGAGCTACACCGAGGACCCCGGCGTGGTCGAGGCCAGGCTGGCCGTGGGCGTGATGGCGACGGCATCCCCGAGCTGACCCCATCGCGTGGCCTCCCCGTTTCGGGATCGCTCAGGGGTCCCGAAGCGGGGAGGCCGCATCTCTCCCGCGTCCCCGCCTCAGGAGGCCTGCCCCTCCTGGGGCGGGGACGTGTCGTCGTTTTTCCGGGGGGCGGCGCCGTCGTCGCCGTCCTGGCCGTCTCGGGCGACGGTGGTGTCGTCGCCGTCCTGGCTGTTCCGGGGGGCGGCGGTGTGGTCGCGTGAGGCGTCGGCGGCGTCGCGGGAGGTCTCGATGGCGTCCAGCCTGCGCTCGATCCGGTCCAGGCTCTCTTGGATGCGCTCCAGCCTGGCGGAGAAGGCCGCTCCCATGACGTGGAAGCCCTCCTCCGCCGCCACCGCGCGCTCGGGGCCGCGCCGCCCGAGCAGCGCGATCACCTGGGCGCGTACGGCCTCGAGGCGCGCTCCCCGCCTCGTCAGCACCTGGGCGGCCACGCCCTCGCCCTCGCGGAGCAGCCCGAGCAGGATGTGCTCGGTGCCGATGTAGGTGTGGTGCAGGCCGAGCGCCTCGCGCAGGGACAGTTCGAGCACCTTCTTGGCGCGCTGGGTGAACGGGATGTGGCCGCCGGGGCTCTCGTCGCCCCTGCCGATGATCTCCTCCACGTCGTTCCTGACGCGCTCGCCGCTGATGTCGAAGGCACGCAGGGCGCGGCCGGCGACGCCGTCCTCCTCGAGGATCAGCCCGAGGAGGATGTGCTCGGTGCCGATGTGATCGTGGCTGAGCCGCCTTGCCTCCTCCTGTGCCAGGACCACGACACGGCGGGCACGGTCGGTGAAGCGCTCGAACACGGGAAGCCTCCGTGAGGGGTGTCGAGGTGCCTGCCCCCACTATGCGTCAGGCGGCCGGTGAGCGGGAGGAGATCTCCCCGGGCAATTCCCACCCCCTTGCCGATGAAAGCTTACATTTTTGAGTTAGATTCGCGATAAATGCCTTTCGTGTTCCGGGGTGGCGTGCGTAGGGTCCCGGCATGACGACCGACGCCTTCATCGACGCCCTGCCCAAGGTCGAGCTCCACGTCCACCTGATCGGCTCCGCCTCGGTCCCCACCGTGCTGGAGCTCGCCCGCCGCCACCCCGACGGGGGCGTGCCCACGGACGAGGAGGAGCTGCGCGCCTTCTACCGGTTCACCGACTTCCCGCACTTCGCCCGGATCTACCAGGCGGTCAACGCCCTGGTCCGCGAGCCGGAGGACGTGGCGACCCTGGTGCTCGGCCTGGCGGCCGACCTAGCCGGGCAGAACGGCCGCTACGTCGAGCTGACCGTCACGCCGTACGCCCACCACGTCGTCGGCATGCCGATGCGCGAGGTCACCGAGGCGCTCGACCTGGCCTCCCGGCGCTCCCGTGAGGAGCACGGGGTGCGGATGGCGTACGTGTTCGACATCCCCGGCGAGTACGGGGTCGAGGCGGCCCGGGTCACCCTGGACCACGCGCTGCGGGAACCTCCCCAGGCGTTGGTAGGTTTCGGGCTGGCCGGAATCGAGCAGGAACGCCCAAGGTATCGCAACGTCTTCGCCGACGCCTTCCGCGCCGCCACCGCCGCCGGGCTGCGCAGCCTGCCGCACGCGGGGGAGATGACCGGCCCCGAGACCATCTGGGAGGCCCTCGACCTCCTGGGCGCCGAGCGGATCGGCCACGGCACCTCCTGCATGGACGACCCCCGTCTCGTCGCCCACCTGCGTGAGACCCAGATCCCGTTGGAGGTCTGCCCGACCTCCAACGTCTGCACCGGTCAGGTCGCCCGCGTCGAGGAGCACCCCCTGCCCCGCATGATCGAGGAGGGCCTGTTCGTCACCCTCAACAGCGACGACCCGCCCATGTTCGCCACCACCCTGAGCCGCGAGTATCACGTCGCCGCCGACCGGCTGGGCCTGGACCGTGAGACCCTCACCACCCTGGCCCGCAACGCCGTCGAGGCCTCGTCCATGGACCCGGCGGACAAGAAGGAGATCCGAGACGAGATCGACACCGTCGCCGCCCGGCACTCAGAGGCGACGCTCTGACAATCCACGGACGGCGATGGCGAGGGGCGGGCTCAGGGGGAGGAGATCCGGCTCAGGGACGAAGGGATCTTGGAGGCCGCCGCCCTGTCCAGCAGGAAGAGGGTGCGCTGACGGCCCCGGGCCCCGGCGGCGGGGACCTGCATCGTCCCCGAGTCAGACAACGCCAGCCGTACCGCTCCCGCCTTCTCCTCGCCGGCGGCGATCACCCACACCTCGCGGGAGCCCTGGACGACCGGAAGCGTGAGCGAGATACGGGTGGGCGGGGGCTTGGGCGAGCCGTGCACGGCCACCACCGGACGGGTGTCGTACAGGGCGGGCAGGCCGGGGAAGAGCGAGGCGATGTGGCCGTCGGGGCCCATGCCGAGCATCATGAGGTCGAACGACGGGGCCGGGCCGTGGTCCTCGGGGCGGGCGGCGCGGCGCAGCTCCTCGGCGTACGCCTCGGCCGACTCCTCGGCGGTCATGCCGGAGTCGGGGCCGCGCATCACGTGGACCCGCTCGGGGTCGAGGTCGAGGTGGTCGAGCAGGGCCTTGCGGGCGCCGGTCTCGTTGCGCTCGGCGTCACCGCTCGGCAGGAAACGCTCGTCGCCCCACCAGATGTCCACCTTGCGCCAGTCGACGGCGTCCCTGGCGGGGGAGGCGGCGATCTCGGCGAGGGTGGCGATGCCGACGGTCCCGCCGGTCAGGACCAGGTGGGCCGAGCCCTTGGCCGACTGGGCGTCGACGGCTCGGACGATCACCCGGGCGGCGACGGCCTTGGCGAGCACGTCGGCGTCGCGGTGGGTGATCACGGTGGGAACGCTCACGGGACTTCTCTTTCCGAAGGAGGTGCCCCGCGGCCGTGGCCGCGGGGCACGCGCGGCTCAGGACTTCTTGGTCTGGGCGAGTCGCTGGATCGCGGCCGCGTAGATCTCGTCGGGGTCCAGCCGCCGCAGCTCCTCGGCGAGCAGCTCCGACGTCGGGCGCCGGGTCAGGGCGACCCTGCGGTCCGGCTGGCCTGGACGCGACAGCGTGGCCATGCGGCCGTCGCTCCGGACGATGGTGATGTCACCCTCGGCCGAGACCAGCTTGACCGCGGTCAGGCCGGGCCCGGGGGAGTCGGCGACCTTCACGGAGGCGCCGAGGCGGTCACCGAGCCAGGCCGCCAGCAGCAGGGCGCTGGCATGGCCGGACACGGCCTCCACGGTGCCCCGCTTGACCTTGCCCACCGGCTGGTCGAACGCGGCGGCCAGCAGGCTCCGCCACGTCGTCAGCCGGGTCCAGGCCAGGTCGGTGTCGCCGGGCACGTAACCGCGGGCCCGGCCGGTGACCGCCTTGACCGAGTCGGACGCCGACCGCGCGTCGATGATGCGGCGCTGGGCCAGCATGCCGATCGGGTCCTTGGACGGGACCTCGGGACAGTCGCTGGGCCACCAGGCCACCACCGGGGTGTCGGTGAGCAGCAGCGGGCTGACCACCGAGTCGGCGTGCCTGGTCAGCTCCCCGTACAGGCGCAGCAGGATCACCTCGCCCGGGGTCGACTCGCCGAACCGGATCTCGGCGTCGAGCCGGTTCGGCTCCTCCGAGTCGCGGGGGATGACGACGAGGATCCGGGAGGGGTGCTCCCTGGCCGCCTCGGTCGCCGCCCGGACCGCGTCGTACTGGTCGCTCTCGCCGCAGACCACCACCAGGGTCAGCACCATGCCGACCGCCGGGGTGCCCATCTGGTGGCGCAGGTGGGTGAGCTGCGAGGAGATCTTCGAGGCGTTCGTGCCGCTGAGCATGAAACTGGTCATCTACAGCCGCCTCCACGCGCGCCCGTCGCGGGCCATCATCTCGTCGGCCGAGGCCGGTCCCCACGTGCCCGCGGGATACTCCTCCGGCGGGCCCTGGGTGCTCCAGAACTCCTCGATCGGGTCGAGGATCATCCATGACAGCTCGACCTCGCGCTGGTGCGGGAAGAGCGGCGGGTCGCCGATCAGCACGTCCAGCAGCAGCCGCTCGTAGGCCTCGGGAGAGGACTCCATGAACGACTCGCCGTAGGCGAAGTCCATCGAGACGTCCCGCACCTCCATCGCGGTGCCGGGCACCTTGGAGCCGAACCGCACCGTGATGCCCTCGTCCGGCTGAACCCGGATGACCAGGGCGTTCTGCCCCAGGATCTCGGTGTCGTCCTTGCTGAACGGCAGGTGCGGCGCCCGCTGGAACACCACGGCCACCTCGGTGACCCGGCGGCCGAGCCGCTTGCCGGTGCGCAGGTAGAACGGCACCCCGGCCCAGCGCCGGTTGGCGATCTCCACCTTGATGGCGGCGTACGTCTCGGTGATCGAGTCGGGCGGGATGCCCTCCTCCTGGGTGTAGCCGATGACCGGCTCGCCGCCCTGCCAGCCGGACCCGTAGCGGCCCCGCGCGGTGGCCAGCGACAGGTCCGACGGCAGCCGCAGCGCCTTGAGGACCTTCTCCTTCTCCCTGCGCAGCGAGTCGGCCCCGAACGACGTCGGATCCTCCATGCCGACGAGGGCGAGCAACTGCAGCAGGTGGTTCTGGATCACGTCGCGGGCCGCGCCGATGCCGTCGTAGTAACCCGCCCGGCCGCCGATGCCGATGTCCTCGGCCATCGTGATCTGCACGTGGTCGACGTAACTGCGGTTCCAGATCGGCTCGAACAGGTTGTTGGCGAAGCGCAGCGCCAGGATGTTCTGGACCGTCTCCTTGCCCAGGTAGTGGTCGATGCGGAACACCGAGCTCTCCGGGAAGACCGCGCTGGTGATCGCGTTGAGCTCCTGGGCGCTCCGCAGGTCGTGCCCGAAGGGCTTCTCGATCACCACCCGGCGCCAGGACCCGGGAGGACCGTCGGCCAGGCCGGTCCGCTTCAGCTGCTGGACCACGACCGGGAAGAACTTCGGCGGCACCGACAGGTAGAAGCCGTAGTTGCCGCCGGTGCCCCGGGTCTGGTCGATCTCCTTGAGCATCATCGCCAGCGCGTCGAACGCGCCGTCGTCGGTGAACTCGCCCCGGCAGAAGAAGATGCCCTCAGACAGCTGCTTCCAGACCTCCTCGCGGAACGGCGTCCGCGCGTGCTCCTTGACGGCGTCGTGGGCCAGCTGCGCGAAGTCCTGGTCCCTCCAGTCGCGGCGGGCGAAACCGACCAGGGAGAAGCCCGGGGGCAGCAGCCCGCGGTTCGCCAGGTCGTAGATCGCCGGCAGCAGCTTCTTGCGCGCCAGGTCGCCGGTGACGCCGAACAGCACCAGCACGCACGGCCCCGCCACGCGCGGCAGGCGCTTGTCGCGCGGGTCGCGCAGCGGGTTGGCGTCGATCAGCGCCTCGGTGATGCCGACGGTCGCGGCGGCGGTGGCCGTGGTGGCCGTGGGCCTGACGACCGTGGGCGTCGCCTTCCCGGGCGCGCCCGCCGCCGAGGGGGCCGTAGCCCCCTCGGCGGCGGGCGCCGAGACGCTCTCCTCGGCCGGCGCGGTCTTCCCCGCGCCCGCCGCGCTCGTCGGTGAGCTCTCCTTGCTCATATGAACCTCCAGCGGCCCATCAGACCTCCCGTGCGGCGGCGAGCAGGCGCGCGACCCCCGCCGCGCGGTCGGTCAGGTGCAGCCGTACGGTGGGACGCCCGCGGCTGGCCAGCGCGCCCTGGTCGCCCAGAGCCTGGGCGAGCTGGAGACGGCCCAGGGTGTAGGGCTTGCCGGGGACCTCGACGTCGTTCTCGACGGCGCCGGTGATCTGCAGGAAGACCCCGTTCTGCGGGCCGCCCTTGTGGTACTGGCCGGTGGAGTGCAGGAAGCGGGGGCCCCAGCCGAAGGTGACCGGGCGCTCGGTGCGGATCGCGAGCATCCCGCGCAGCGTGGCCGGGTCGGCCCCGCTCCACACGTCCGTCATCTCCTCGAACGAGGCGCCCTCGGGGTAAGGCGCGTCGAAGGCCGCCTCACGGTCGAGATAGGCCATCACCGCGAGGTAACCGCGCTCGGGGATCGACTCCAGCAGCCGGGTGAGCACGTCCGACAGGTCCTTGACGTCCTCGGAGCCGGGGAACTCGCCGTACACCTCCACCGGGCCGTCGACCAGGAGCGGCGTGCCGACCGGCAGCTCGGCCTGGTCGAGCAGCTTGGCGGTGTTCTCCTTGGACTCGGCCACGTTCGGCTGGTTGAACGGGTCGATGCCGAGGACGCGGCCGGCGACGGCCGTGGCGTACTCCCAGACGAGGAACTGCGCGCCCAGCGGGCCGACGACGGTGACGGTGGCGTCGGTGTCGATCCCGGCGAGCAGCTCGTCGTCGGCGTCACCGGGGTCGGCGCCCACGACGGGCAGGATGCCCTTGCCGGACTTGCCGGTGGACTCGGCGACCAGCTGCTCGATCCAGTCGGGCAGGCCGTTGATCTCCGACAGGCTGTCCTCGATCACGAGCTTGTCGCGCCCGGACGCCGCGGCGGCGCCCAGGGCGGCGCCGAGGTCGAGACCGGGGTTGCCCTCGGTCCGCGACAGCAGCGGCAGCACCTCGGCCGCGTCGTCGAGCAGCCGCTCGACGTCGGCGCCCGCCAGCGCGCTGGGCACCAGGCCGAACGCCGTCAGGGCGCTGTAGCGGCCGCCCACGTTCGGGTCGGCCAGGATCACCTGGTAGCCCGCCTCGCGGGCGCTCAGCTCCAGGGGCGAGCCGGGGTCGGTGACGACGACGATCCTGCTCGCCGGGTCGATCCCGGCGTCGCGGAAGGCCTTCTCGTAGATCCGCCGGTGGCTGTCGGTCTCGACCGTGCCGCCGCTCTTGCTGGCGACGACCAGGATCGTGCTCTCCAGCCGGTCCTCCAGCGCGCGGCGCACCTGGCCGGGGTCGGTGGTGTCGAGCACGGTCAGGGGCACGTCGGCGGAGGCGGTGATCACCTCGGGGGCGAGGGAGGAGCCGCCCATGCCCGCCAGGACCACGTGGTCCAGGCCCTCGGCGCGGGCCCGCTCCACCAGCGCGCCGATCTCGGGGAGCAGCTGCCTGCTCGTCAGCGGGAGGTTGAGCCAGCCGAGCCGGACGGCCGCCTCGGCCTGGGCCTCCGTGCCCCACAGCGTGGCGTCGCCGGAGGCCAGGGCCTGGGGGACCCCCTCCGAGGCGAGCTGCCCGGCGGTCTCCCCGGCCTGCTCGGTGAGGTCGTCGTCGCCGAACGTTACGGACACTGACATGTGTTCCTCACGCCTTCTTCAGCTCGGAGGAGACGGTCTCCAGCAGCTCTTTCCAGGAGGCCTCGAACTTGTCCAGGCCGTCCCTTTCGAGGAAGCTCACGACGTCGTCGTAGTCGATGTCGGCCTCCTTGAGCGCGGCCATGGTGTTCCAGGCCTCCTCGTAGGAGGAGCGGACCGTGTCACCGGTGATGTTCCCGTGGTCGGCCGTGGCCTGCAGGGTCTTCTCCGGCATCGTGTTGACCGTGCCGGAGGTGACCAGCTGGTCGACGTAGAGGGTGTCGGGGTAGTCGGGGTTCTTCGTGCCGGTGGAGGCCCACAGCGGGCGCTGCGGCCGGGCGCCGGCCGCGGCCAGCGCCTGCCAGCGCGAGGACTCGACGACCTCCTCGAAGGCGGCGAAGGCGAGGCGGGCGTTGGCGACCGCGGCCTTGCCCCTCAGCGCGAGGGCCTCGGGGGTGCCGATCTTGTCGAGGCGCTTGTCGATCTCGCCGTCCACGCGGCTGACGAAGAACGAGGCGACCGACTCGATGTTCGCCAGGTCCAGGCCGTTGGCCTTGGCCTTCTCCAGGCCGGTCAGCCAGGCGTCCATCACGGCGCGGTAGCGCTCCAGGGAGAAGATCAGCGTGACGTTGACGCTGATGCCCTCGGAGATCGCCTGGGTGATCGCGGGCAGGCCCTCGACGGTGGCGGGGATCTTGATGAACAGGTTGGGCCGGTCGACCAGCCACCACAGCGCGCGCGCCTCGGCGATGGTCTTGTCGGTGTCCTTGGACAGGCGGGGGTCGACCTCGATCGACACGCGGCCGTCCACCTGGCCGGTGGCGTCGTAGACCGGTCGCAGCACGTCGGCGGCCCAGCGGATGTCGTACGTGGTGATGGCCCGCACGGCCTCCTCGACGTCGACGCCGCGGATCTTCAGGTCGTGCAGCTGGCCCTCGTAGGCGTCGCCCTTGCTCAGCGCCGACGCGAAGATCGTCGGGTTGGAGGTGACGCCGACCACGTGGTTGTCGATCAGGGACTGCAGGTTGCCCGTGCGCAGGCGCTCGCGGCTGATGTCGTCCAGCCAGATGGAGACGCCCTGCTCGGAGAGCTTCTTCAGGATCTCACTCATGATCAGTTTCCCGTCGTCTCGCCCTTGTCGGCTCCGGTCTTGGCGAGGCTCGCCTTGGCGGCGGCGGCCACGCGCTCGGCGGTGAGGCCGAACTGCTCGTAGAGGGTCTTGTAGGGGGCCGAGGCACCGAAGTGCTCCAGGCCGACCACCACGCCCTCGTCTCCCACGAACTCCCGCCAGCCCAGCGAGATTCCCGCCTCCACCGCCACGCGGGCGCGCACCGAGGAGGGCACGACCGTCTGCCGGTAGGCGGCGTCCTGGGCCTGGAACCACTCCACGCACGGCATCGACACGACCCGGGTGGAGATGCCCTGCGCCTCCAGGAGGTCGCGGGCCCCGAGAGCGATCTCGACCTCGGATCCGGTACCGATCAGGATCACCGAGGGCTGGCCGTCGGAGGCGTCCCGCAGGACGTAGCCGCCGCGGGCGACCTTCTCCGCGTCGCCGGTGCCCTCGAAGACCGGCAGGTTCTGGCGGGTCAGCGCCAGCGCGGCCGGGCGGTCGTTGTGCTCCAGCACGACCTGCCAGGCGGCGGCCGTCTCGTTGGCGTCGGCCGGGCGGACCACGTCGAGACCGGGGATCGCGCGCAGCGACCACAGGTGCTCGATGGGCTGGTGCGTCGGGCCGTCCTCGCCCAGGCCGATGGAGTCGTGCGTCCACACGTAGGTGACCGGCAGCTTCATCAGCGCCGCGAGCCGCACGGCCGGGCGCATGTAGTCGCTGAACACCAGGAAGGTGCCACCGTAGGGGCGGGTGCCGCCGTGCAGCGCGATGCCGTTGAGGATCGCCCCCATGCCGTGCTCGCGGATGCCGAAGTGCAGCGTGCGGCCGTAGGGGCCGCCGGGGAACGCCTTGGTCTGGAACTCCTCGGGGATGAAGGACGGCTCGCCCTTCATCGTGGTGTTGTTGGACTCGGCCAGGTCGGCCGAGCCGCCCCACAGCTCGGGCAGCACCGGCGCGAGGGCGCTGAGCACGTCGCCGGAGGCCTTGCGGGTGGCGACGGAGGAGCCGATCTCGAAGGACGGCAGCGCCTCGGTCCAGTTCGCCGGGAGCTTTCGCGCGGAGATGCGGTCGAACTCGGCGGCGCGCTCGGGGTTGGCCTCGCGCCAGCTCTCGTAGAGCTTGTCCCACTCGGCGCGCACGGCCCGGCCGCGCTTGACGACCTCACGGGAGTGCTCCAGGACCTCGGCGGGGACGTCGAAGCTCTTCTGCGGGTCGAAGCCCATGACCTTCTTGGTCGCGGCGACCTCGTCGGCGCCCAGCGCCGAACCGTGGATCTTGCCGGTGTTCTTCTTGTTGGGGGCGGGCCAGCCGATGATCGTGCGCAGCCGGATGAACGAGGGCCTGCCGGTCTCGGCGCGGGCGGCCTCCAGGGCCTGGTGCAGCGCCTCGACGTCCTCGACGTAGTCGCCCGTCCGCGTCCAGTCGACGGTCTGGGTGTGCCAGCCGTACGCCTCGTAGCGCGCGACGACGTCCTCGCTCAGCGCGATCTGGGTGTCGTCCTCGATCGAGATGTGGTTGCTGTCGAAGACGACGGTCAGGTTGCCCAGCCTCTGGTGGGCCGCGAGGGCGCTCACCTCGTGGCTGATGCCCTCCTCGATGTCGCCCTCGGAGGCGACGCACCAGATGTTGTGGTCGAACGGGCTCGCGCCCGGCGCGGCGTCCGGGTCGAACAGGCCGCGCTCGCGGCGGGCGGCCATCGCCATGCCGACCGCGTTGCCGATCCCCTGGCCGAGCGGGCCGGTGGTGGTCTCGACGCCCACGGTGTGGCCGTGCTCGGGGTGGGCCGGGGTCAGGCTGTCCCACTGGCGCAGCCCCTTGAGGTCCTCCAGGCTGAGGCCGTACCCCGACAGGAAGAGCTGGATGTAGAGGGTCAGGCTGCTGTGACCCGCGGAAAGGACGAACCGGTCACGGCCGGCCCAGGAGGGATCTGACGGGTCATGCCGCATCACCTGCTGGAACAGCAGGTACGCGGCCGGCGCCAGGCTCATCGCGGTGCCGGGGTGGCCCGATCCCGCCTTCTCTACCGCGTCCATGGCCAGGGCCCGTACGACGTCGACCGCGCGGCGGTCCAGGTCGGTCCATTCGAGGGCTGGCACGATTTCACTGCTCAAGTGCTCGATCTCCGGATCTAATCGTGTGATGGTGGCGCCGGTCTGGCTGTTTCCCGCCCACACCGACCCTAACGGTTTCGACCTGGCTACCGTGGCGTAGGTCGGCCCGGGGCGGGTCCGCGGGATCCGCAGGCGGCGCGCGCCTCCCGGATGGGAGTTCCCTGCGCCGCTTCCGTACCCCGTGCCGGGACCGGCCCCCCCTGCAACTACAGTGAGTCCTCAAGGCTGGCTGGTGCCCGCATTCACGGATCCGCTCTAATCAGAGGTTACGCGTTGACCCCGCACGTGCTGGAAGCGCCTTAGATGGTGCTCACCGACAAGCAATCGACGGCCCTGACCGAGGGGGGCCCGGTCCCCGAGGCCGCGCCGCGCTCCTTCGGCGACGTCGTGAAGGCGTACGTCGCCCTCACGAAGCCGCGGATCATCGAGCTGCTGCTGATCACGACGCTGCCGGTGATGTTCCTGGCGGCCAAGGGCCTGCCGCCGCTGTGGATCGCCGTCAACACGCTGGTGTTCGGTACCCTGTCGGCCGGCAGCGCGAACGCGCTGAACTGCTACATCGACCGTGACATCGACGCGGCCATGCGCCGCACCCGCCGCCGCCCGCTCGCCCGCGACCTGGTGCCGCCGACGAACGCGCTGATCTTCGGGATCATCCTCGGCGTGCTTTCCACCCTTGGACTCGGTTTCACGGTGAATTGGCTCGCCGCGGGCCTGTCGCTGGGCGCGAACCTGTTCTACGTGCTCGTCTACTCGATGATCCTCAAGCGCCGGACCTCGCAGAACGTGGTGTGGGGCGGCATCGCCGGCTGCATGCCGGTGCTGATCGGCTGGGCGGGCGTCACCGGCAGCCTCGCCTGGGCCCCCGTGGTGCTCTTCGGCGTGGTGTTCTTCTGGACGCCCCCGCACACCTGGACCCTCGCGATGCGCTACAAGGAGGACTACGCGGCGGCGAAGGTCCCGATGCTCCCGGTGGTCGCCACCGAGCGCCGCGTGGTGCTGGAGAGCATCGTCTACACCTGGGCCACGGTGCTCTGCTCGCTGCTGCTGTGGCCGATCGCCGGGACCACGCTCCTGTACCCCGTCGTGGCCGCCGTCCTGGGCGCCGCCTGCCTGTGGGAGGTCCACCGCCTCCTCGGCCGGGTCAACGCGGGCAAGACCGGGGTCGACCTGCGGCCGATGCGCTTCTTCCACTGGTCGAACGCCTATCTGGCGCTGCTGTTCCTCGCCGTCGCGATCGACTCGATGTTCGTCTGATGTACGCCTGACGCCCATCCGAAACCCGTATGAGTCATCTCACACGTACGTTCTCCCGCGGTGCGCCCGTTTCCGCGCGCCCGGCCCGGGGGAGACGTCTCCCGGGGGAAGATGTTTTCTTGACCGGCCCGGGGCGGGCCTGGTCGTGGGGAGGGTGATTCGTGGTCTTCGGGAAACCCTGGGAGCCGGATTCCGGTTCCGGCCGCGGGGGCGGCTCATCGCTCGGCACGGCCCCGGGACACGCGCTCGGCACGGTCCCGGGACGCGCGGCGGCCGGACGCGCGGGCCGGATCCGCCGGGTGGTCCGCCTGGCCCGCCCGGTTCCTGGCGGGGCGCGGTCGGACGGCGGCGCGGGGTCCGTCAACCTTCGGGCGGTAATCTCCTGGTTCGAGCCGTGGGGCGGGTACCAGCGGTTACGGTGGCCACATGGCCGGCCGTGACCCCCGCTGGGTGCTCAGGGACCGTCCGTCGGTCACGCTGATCGCCGGGCTCGTCCTGGCGGGGCTGTGCGCCCTGGTGTCGTTCTCCTTCGACGTGCTGAACGGCGATCCTGTCTACTTCTTCATCGCCCTGGGCCTCGCGCTCGCGCCGGTCCCGGTGCTGCTCGCCGCGGTGCTGGCGCTCGACCGCATCGAGCCGGAGCCGCGCGGCAACCTGCTCTTCGCGTTCGCCTGGGGCGCGGGCGTGGCGGTCCTGGTCGCCGGGGTCGTCAACTCCTTCAACCTGGTCTACATCGAGAACACCGTCCAGCTGGGCTACGACTACGCGCGCAACCTCACCGCCACGTTCGGCGCCCCGGTGGTCGAGGAGACGATGAAGGGCCTGGTCCTGCTGGGCCTGCTCAGGTTCAAGCGCGCCGAGCTGGACGGGCCCACCGACGGCATCATCTACGCCAGCATGGTCGGCCTCGGCTTCGCCATGAGCGAGAACGTGAGCTACTACGTGGCCGCGCTCGACGAGATGGGGGCGCGGGGCCTGGCGGTGACCGTCGTGCTGCGCGGGATCCTCTCGCCGTTCGCGCACCCGCTGTTCACCTCCATGATCGGTGTCGCGGTGGCCTACGCGGCGCAGCGCCGTGGGCCGGGGCGGATCTTCGTCATCGCCGCGGGGTGGGTCGGCGCGATGCTGCTGCACGGCATCTGGAACGGCTTCGCCACCTACGTCGGCATCGGCGGCCTCGCCGTCGCCTACCTGCTGCTGATGACCGTGCTGTTCGTGCTGATCTGGATCATCTTCCGCGACCGCAAGCGCATCATCGCGCTCATCCAGACCTACCTGCCCGCCTACTGGGCGACGGGGCTGGTGTCCTCGGGCGACGTCGCGATGCTCTCCTCCCTGCCCGGCCGCCGCCAGGCCCGGCAGTGGGCGAGGAACCACGGGGGCAGGACGGCCCTGCGGGCGATGAGCGACTACCAGCTCGCGGCCACCGAGCTCGGCCTGCTCCACGAGCGGGCCAGGGGCCACGTGATCGACGAGCGCACGTTCAACGAGGAGCAGCGGGCGCTGCTGGAGTGCATGGCCGGTGCCCGCGCCCGCTTCCCCGCGCCGTCCGTGGCGGGAAACGCCCCCACGGGCCATGCTCCCGGCGCTCCCGGCGCTCCCGGCGCTCCCGGCGGCCCCTACCCGCAGGGTGGCCCCGGCCATCCGCCGCAGGGCGGGTCGTTCCGCCGGTGAGACGGCCCCGCCGTCGGCCGTGGCCGGCCGCGAGACGCGCCGGGGTCACCCCCGCCTGAGCGCGGTCTCCAGGGTGGTCTCGCGGGGTCCGGGGAAGACGGGCGAGGAGCCGAGGAGCACGGAGTCGACGAGCCCCTTCGCCGAGGCGAGGAACTCACGGGCGGCGAGGCCGTAGGTGGACACCCACCGCTTGGAGGAGTCGTCGCCCACGCCGAAGGTGTCGAGGCCCGCCTCGCGGCACAGGGTGACCGCCCTGGGCAGGTGGAACACCTGGGTGACCACGGTGACCTTGGTGGCGCCGAACACGTTACGGGCCCGCACGCACGAGTCCCAGGTGTCGAAGCCCGCGTAGTCCAGGACCAGCGCCCCGGCCGGCACGCCGCGCGCCAGCAGGTAGTCGCGCATCACGGTCGGCTCGTCGTACTCCCTGCGGCTGTTGTCGCCGGAGAGCAGGAGCGCCTCGACCCGGCCCGCCCGGTAGAGCTGCGCGGAGATGTCCAGCCGCCTGGCCAGCATGGGGGAGGGGACGCCCCCGACGACGCCCGCCCCCAGCACCAGCGCCACCGGGGCCTCGGGAACCCCGGCCACCCAGCCGGGGGAGGAGTCGGCGACCGCGCGGTGGCCGGAGCTGGACAGCCAGGCCCAGGTGATCGGGGCGAGGGCCAGGACGCTCAGCAGCACGACACCCTGGTAGCAGCGCCGCGTGATCGTGCGTGACAACGACATCCGATCATTGTCCCGGCGCACCGGGACCGCGTCGAGCGCGGACGGCGTGCGAACGGGCTTCCGGAGGCGGGGCGGGCGGCGTCCGGACCCGGGATGGACGGCGTGAAACGGCTTCCGGACGCGGGCGGCGTCCAGGTGGGGATGATCTAGACGCGGACGGCGTCGCGTTCGCCGGTGACCGTCTCCGGGACCTCCCGTGGCCCGTGCGGGCCGGTCGCGAACAGCACCCGCAGCGCGCAGAGCCAGACCAGGGTCGCGCCGAGCACGTGCAGGTTGACCAGGGCCGCGGGGACGCCCAGGAAGTACTGGACGTATCCGACGACCCCCTGCGCCGCCTCCACGGCCAGCAACGTCCACGCGGCCCGCCGGGCGTGTCCGGGCGCGTCGGTGATGTGCAGCGCGAACGCCAGCGCGAAGGTGAGGCCGACGACCACGTAGGCGACGTCGGCGTGGATCCTCGCCACGGTCTCGATGTCGAAGCCGAAGCGGGTGGCCATCTCGTCCCCGGAGTGCGGCCCGGTGCCGGTCACCACCACGCCCACGACGAGCAGGACGAACACGGCGGCGACGAGCGCGAAGGCGAGCGTGCGGACGTGGCGGTGACCCGGACGGACCGGGTGGACCGGCTGCCGTGGCACGCCCTCGCCCTCCCCCCGGGCGGCGCGGGCGTACAGGGCGTACGCCGCGGCGATCATGCCGACGGAGACCAGGAAGTGCACGCTCACGGTCACCGGGTTGAGCGCGCTGCGCACGACCAGGCCGCCCCAGAGTCCCTGGAAGGCCACGCCGATCGGCTGCAGCCAGGCCAGTTTGACCAGGTCGGGGCGGCGGGACGAGAGCCGCAGGGCGGCGACCAGGCAGGCCACGCCGACGGCCAGCACAAGGAAGGTGAGCATCCGGTTGCCGAACTCGATCGCCATGTTCAGCGGCGAGATCTCGGCGTGGGCCACCGGGGTGAAGCTCTCCGGCGTGCACCGGGGCCAGGTGGGGCAGCCCAGGCCCGAGCCGCTGACCCGTACCGCGGCGCCCGTGACCGTGATCCCGATGTTGACGACGACCGCCGCCAGCGCCCAGCGGCGCAGCGTGAGGAGGGTCGGCGGCCCCACGATCCGCGCCGACTTCACGGCATGCCGGCGGGTCCGGTCAAGGAGGTGGTTCACGGCTCACATGCTAGGCGGCGAGGTGCGCGGTCCCGCCTCGGACCCCGGGTACCGGCCCGCCGGTGCGGGCCGCCCTCCGGGGGACGGCGTGCCGTACGGGCCGGTGGGTAGGGGTGCGCGTGAGCCGACGGCACGTGTGAGATGTCCGTTTTGGTGCATTGATCCGCTCGAAGGTATGTGACATAGTACTGGCGAGCCTGAGGCGCGGGAGCGAGGTGGAACATGCCGGACGTCGTGGTCGTCGGCGCCGGGGTCGTCGGTGCCGCCTGCGCCTACTACGCCGCCCGCGCGGGGCTGGACGTGGTGGTCGTCGACCGGGGCGCGGTGGCGGGCGGTACGACGGGCGCGGGTGAGGGCAACATCCTGGTCTCCGACAAGGAGCCGGGCCCCGAACTCGACCTGGCGCTGCTCTCCAACCGGCTCTGGCGAGACCTGGCCGGGACAGGCGGTGCCGGTGGTGCCGGCGGGTTCGAGTTCGAGGCCAAGGGCGGCCTGGTGGTCGCCGAGACGGACGAGGTCCTGGCGGCGCTCACCGGCCTGGCGGCCAAGCAGGGCGTCGAGCATGTCGCCGTCGCCCCGGGGGAGCTCGGCGACTACGAGCCCCACCTGGCGAAAGGGCTCGCCGGAGGCGTGTTCTACCCGCAGGACGCCCAGGTCCAGCCCATGCTGGCGGCGGCCGGGCTCATCCGCGGGGGCGCCGAGCGGTTCGGCCACGGTGCCCTGATGCTGCGGACCGGCGTCACGGTGACCGGCTTCGTGCGTGACGGCGCCCGGGTCACCGGCGTCACCACCGACCACGGCGACATCCTCGCCGGAGCCGTCGTCAACGCCGCGGGCACCTGGGGCGGCGAGATCGCCGCGCTGGCCGGAGTGCGCGTCCCGATCCTGCCCAGGCGCGGCTTCATCCTGGTCACCGAGCCCCTCGCCGGGCCGCTCATCAGGCACAAGGTATACACCGCCGCCTACGTCACCGCGGTGGCCAGCGACTCGGAGGGACTGGAGACGTCCGCCGTCGTGGAGAGCACCCCGGCGGGGCCGGTGCTCATCGGCGCCAGCCGCGAGCGGGTCGGCTTCGACCGCACGGTCTCCGTCCCGGTGCTCGAACGTCTCGCCCGCCAGGCGGTGGAGCTGTTCCCCGCCCTGGCGGCGTACCGGGCGATCCGCGCCTACTGCGGTTTCCGTCCCTACTGCCCGGACCACCTCCCGGTGATCGGGGAGGACCCCCGGGCGCCCGGGCTCTACCACGCCTGCGGCCACGAGGGGGCGGGCATCGGCCTCGCCCCGGCCACCGGCCACCTGATCGCCCAGCTCCTGGCGGGTCTCCGTCCCGGCCTGGACCTCACCCCCTTCCGCCCGGACCGCTTCGCGGAGGAGGCGTCGTGACCTCCTCACGCGGCCGCGGTCGTGGTCTTTCCCGCGGAGGTGCCCGATTTTCCCGCGGAGGTGCCCGATGCGAGACCCGATGAGAGATCCGGCGAGAGATCCGTACCGCCTGGTGAGGGCGCGGCCCGAGCCGGGGTTCGAGATCAGCGTGGACGGCACGCCCGTCCCGGTGGTCCCCGGCCAGACCGTCGGCGCCGCCATGCACGGCGCGGGCGTCCGTTCCTGGCGCACCACCAGGTTCGGCGGGCGCCCTCGCGGGCTGTTCTGCGGCATCGGGGTCTGTTTCGACTGCCTGGTCACGGTGAACGGGACCCCGTCCCTGCGCGCCTGCCTGACCGAGGCCCTCCCGGGAGACCTGGTGACCACCGGTGACACTTCCGGCGACGAGGGGGACGAGGGGGAGAGGTGAGCGGCCGATGACGCGGATCCACGACCTCGCCGTCGTCGGCGCGGGCCCCGCGGGGGTCGCGGGCGCGCTCACCGCGGCCCTGTCCGGGCTGGACGTCGTGCTGATCGACGGGGCCGCCAGGCCGGGCGGCCAGTACTTCCGGCACCCCGCCGAGGGTTTCCGCGCCGCGCGGCCCGGCGCGCTCCACCACGGGCTGGACAGGTTCACCCGCCAGTGGGAGACGCTCCGCGAGCGCGCCGAGGTGCTCCTGCGCCACCGGGTCTGGGCGGTCGGGCGCGCGGACGGGGTGATCACCGTACGGTGCCTGGAGGGAGATCGCCTGGAGCGGCCCCGCACGGTGGCCGCGCGCGGGCTGCTGATCGCCACCGGCGCGCACGACCGGCCGCTGCCGTTCCCCGGCTGGGACCTGCCGGGGGTGCTCACCGCGGGCGGCGCGCAGGCGCTGCTCAAGGGCGACCTCGTCCTCGCGGGGAGCAGGATCGTGGTGGCCGGTACCGGCCCGTTCCTGCTCCCCGTCGCCGCGGGCCTGGCGGACGCGGGGGCCCGGGTGCTCGGGGTGCACGAGGCCGGTGGCGGGTTCGGGCTCGCCAGGCACCCGCTGCTCGCCATGGGACGGGCCGGGGAGGCCCTCGGGTACGGAGCGCGCCTGGCCCGCCACCGGATCCCGTACCGCCGCCGCGAGGCGGTGATCGCCGCGCACGGCGACACCGCGCTGACCCACGTCACCGTGGCGAGCCTGGACCGCGACTGGCGGCCGGTCTCGACGAGGACCGTCGAGTGCGACACCCTCGCCTTCGGCTACGGCTTCGTCCCCCAGCTCGACCTGCCGGTCCAGCTGGACTGTGACACCGGCCGCGACCCCGACGGCAGCCCGGTCGTCGCGGTGGACGCGGGCATGCGCACCAGCGTGCCCGGCGTCTACGCGGCGGGGGAGTCCACCGGCGTCGGCGGGGCGGCGCTCGCCGAGGTGGAGGGGCGCGTCGCGGGCCGGTCCGCCGCCGCCGACCTGGGCCGCCCCGTGCCGCCCGACCCGGCCCTGTCCCGCCGCAGGGACAGGCTCGCGGCCTTCGCCCGCGCCCTGCAGGAGGCCTACCCTGTACGGCCCGGCTGGCGGGAGTGGCTGCGCGACGACACGCTCGTCTGCCGCTGCGAGGAGGTGCCCCTGTCGGCCGTACGGGAGGCCCAGGCCATGGGGGCCGTCGACGCGCGTTCCGTCAAGCTGCTGGCCCGCCCGGGGATGGGGTGGTGCCAGGGCAGGATGTGCGGCTACGCGGTCGCGTGCCTCGCCGATGAGGACCCCGCGCCGCCCCGGCGCCCGATCGCCCAGCCCGTCAGGCTCGGGGACCTCGCCGCGGGAGCACGGTCCTCCACGGAACGGCCGGAGGCCCTCCCGGACCCGCTTCCGGACCCGGGCCCGGCCCCGGTTTCGGACTCGGACCGGGGCCCGGCCCCGGATCCGGAAGCGGATCGGCCGGGGACTTCGCGCCGGGACCGTGCGGGAGCTTCCCCGGACTCGAACCCGGACCCGGACTCGAACCCGGACCCGGACTTGAACCCGGGCCCGGACTTGGACCCGGCCCCATACCGGCTGGAAACCCCCTCGGAAGGATGAGAACCATGACGACCCCCGCGAAGCCCTGGCACGGTGTGACCGTGGCCACCGCGCTGCCCCTGGGCGCGGACCTCTCCGTCGACCTGGACGGCTACGCCGAGCACTGCCGGTGGCTGGTCGCCTCCGGGTGCGACGGCGTCGTGCCGAACGGGTCGCTGGGCGAGTACCAGACGCTGACCCCCGAGGAGCGGGCCTCGGTCGTGGAGACCGCGGTCGCGGCCGTCGGCGGTGACCGCGTCATGCCGGGGGTCGCCGCCTACGGCGCCCTGGAGGCCCGGCGCTGGGCCGAGCAGGCCGCCGAGGCCGGGTGCCGCGTGGTGATGCTGCTCCCGCCGAACGCCTACCGCGCCGACGACAGGACCGTGGTGGAGCACTACCGGGAGGTGGCCAGGGCCGGTCTGCCGGTGGTGGCCTACAACAACCCCTTCGACACCCGGGTGGACCTCACCCCCCGGCTGCTGGCCACCCTCCACGCCGAGGGGCTGATCGTCGGGGTCAAGGAGTTCAGCGGGGACGTCCGCCGCGTCTACGAGATCGCCGAGCTCGCCCCCGGGCTGGACGTGCTGGCCGGGGCCGACGACGTGCTGCTGGAGCTGGTCACCGCCGGGGCGGTCGGCTGGGTGGCCGGATTCCCCAACGCGCTGCCCGAGTCGACCGTGGCCCTGTACCGCGCGGCCGCCGCGGGGGACACGGCCACCGCGCTGCCGCTCTACCGCGCGCTGCACCCGCTGCTTCGCTGGGACTCCAGGCCGGTGTTCGTCCAGGCCATCAAGCTCTCCATGGACCTGGCCGGGCGAAACGGCGGCCCGTGCCGCCCGCCCAGACTCGGTCTCGGCCCCGAGCAGGAGGCCGCCGTACGTGCCGCGACGGAGAAGGCCCTGGCCGAGGGCCTGCGGTAGACCCACCCCGTACCTGTGAGGAGAGTCGGATGAGAACGAAGAGGGTCTTCCACGCGGTGGACTCCCACACCGAGGGCATGCCCACCCGGGTGATCACCGGGGGAGTGGGGGTCATCCCGGGCTCGACCATGGCCGAGCGGCGCGAGCACTTCCTGGCCGAGATGGACCACGTCCGCACCCTGCTCATGTACGAGCCGCGCGGCCACTCGGCGATGAGCGGGGCCATCCTGCAACCGCCCACCCGGCCCGACGCCGACTACGGCGTGCTCTACATCGAGGTCTCCGGCTGCCTGCCCATGTGCGGGCACGGCACCATCGGCGTCGCCACGGTCCTCGTCGAGACCGGGATGGTGGAGGTCGCCGAGCCGGTCACCACCATCCGGCTGGACACCCCCGCGGGCCTGGTCGTCGCCGAGGTCCGGGTCGAGGACGGCGCCGCCACGGAGGTGACCATCACCAACGTGCCCTCCTTCAGCGCGGGGCTGGACCGCGTCGTCAAGGTGCCCGGCGTCGGAGAGGTCGTCTACGACCTCGCCTACGGCGGCAACTACTACGCGATCCTGCCCGTCGAGTCGGTGGGCCTGCCGTTCGAGCGGTCGCACAAGCAGGCGATCCTCGACGCCGGCCTGGCGATCATGGGGGCGATCAACGAGCAGGCCGAGCCGGTCCATCCGCTGGACCCCGGCATCCGGGGCTGCCACCACGTGCAGTTCACCGCGCCCGGCTCCGACGCCCGGCACTCGCGGCACGCGATGGCGATCCATCCCGGCTGGTTCGACCGCTCGCCGTGCGGCACCGGTACCAGCGCCCGGATGGCCCAGCTGCACGCCAGGGGGGAGCTGCCGCTGGACACCGCCTTCGTGAACGAGTCGTTCATCGGTACCCGCTTCGTCGGGAGGCTCACGGAGGAGACGGAGGTGGCGGGCCTGCCCGCGGTGGTTCCGGCCATCACCGGGCGGGCGTGGGTCACCGGCACCGCCCAGTACTTCCTCGACCCCCGCGACCCGTTCCCCGGAGGGTTCCTCCTCTGATCCTCCGGTCATCTGGTCATTCGGGAAGGATCCTCCGGTCATCCGGGATCCCCTGATCATCCGGCTTGCGGCCGGACAGGACCGTTTCCCGTGAGGACCGCACGACCGTAACCCCCCACGGGCCCCATCCCGGCCTCCCCCCGGAGCCCCACTCCGGCATCCCCCCGGAGCTCCCACTCCGGACTTCCTCCGAGCCCTCACCCCGGCGAACCGTCGCGGGAGACCGCTCCCGGCGCCGCCCGTACCCTCCCGAGCTGGGAACACGCCGCCCTCCCCGGGAGGTTCACCGCGGATCGCGCCTTGGGGGAAATACGGCGTCTTAACGCTAACGGTCTTGTTTCGGCCCTTGACGCGCATGTGCATTGCACGTGCAATATCACACATCATCGGACGTGAGGAGCCGCACATGCGTGCCACCCCCCTGAAGTGCTTCACCTCGCTGGCCGTTCTCGGTCTCCTGGTCACCGGATGTGGCCAGGGACTGCTGGGTGACGGCGGCGGCGGAGGCCAGACGGCCGCGGCGAAGGACGAGCCGATCGTCCTCGGCATGCTGATCCCGCAATCGGGCAGCGAGGCCGCCATCGGTCCCTACATGAGCAACGCGGCGCAGCTCGCGATCGACGAGATCAACGCCAAGGGCGGTGTGCTCGGCCGCAAGCTGGAGCTGAGGACCGCCGACGACGCCTGCGACGCCCAGTCCGCGGCGGCGGGCGCCAACAAGCTGGTCACGGAGGGGGTCGACATCTCCGTGGGCGGCTACTGCTCCGGTGCGACGCTACCCACCCTGCCGATCTTCGGCAAGGCCGGAATCCCGATGATCATCCCGGCCGCCAACTCCCAGGAACTGGTCGACCAGAAGCTCAAGCACGTCTTCCTGATCAACGGCACGGGCTCCCAGCAGGCCGCGGCCGCGGAGAAGTGGATCGCCAAGCAGGAGTCCAAGAGCGTCGCGCTGATGCACGACAACACCAGCTACTCCAAGGACATCGCGCTGCGCACCCAGGCCCTCCTGGAGGCCCCCGACGGGGCCGAGGCCGTGATCACCGAGGCGGTCACCCCGAAGGAGAGCGACTACAGCGCCAACATCACCAACGTGCTGGCCAAGAAGCCCGACTTCGTCTACTGGACCGGCTACTTCCAGGAGGGCGGCCTGATCGCGCGCCAGCTCCGGCAGGCCGGATACAAGGGCTCCATCATGGTCGGCGACGGCTCGGTCTCCCCCAAGCTGATCGAGATCGCCGGGGACGAGGCCGCCGAGGGCCTCTACGCCACGATGACCCAGACGCCCGACACCCTTGAGGGCGCCGAGGGCTGGATCGAGGCGTACAAGAAGAAGTACGCCGCGGAGCCCGGCCCCTACTCCAACCAGGCCTACGACGCGGTGCGGCTCGCCGCCGAGGCGGTCACCAAGGCGGGCGCCACCGACGGTGACAAGGTCATCGCGGCACTTGAGGCGATCGACGGCTTCTCGATGTTCTCCGGGCCGCTGAAGTTCACCCCCGAGCACACCCTGGCCAACGGCGGCTTCCAGATCCTCGTCGTCAAGGGCGACAAGTTCGCCCTGCAGGACGCCCTCCGGTGACGCAGCTCGTCTGGAACGGATTGTTCGTCGGCTCGTTCTACGCTCTGGTGGCCCTGGGCTACAGCATGGTCTACGGGATCATCAAGCTGCTCAACTTCGCCCACGGTGACCTGTACATGCTGGGCGCGTTCGCCGGCTTCGCCATCCTCGGCGCGGTCGGCGGCGTGTCCTCCGCGATGGCCCTGCCGCTGCTGCTCGCGGTGCTCCTGGCGACGATGGCCGTCACCGGCCTGGCCGGGGTGGCGCTGGAGCGGATCGCCTACCGCCCGCTCCGCCGCGCCCCGAGGCTGTCCCTGCTGATCACCGCGGTCGGGGCCTCCTTCGCCCTGGAGTACGGGATGCGCGCGGTGGCCGGGGCCGACCCGCGGGTCTACCCGGTGCGGCTGGGCGGCACCTCGCTGGAGATCCTCGGGGCCCGGCTCACCGTGCAGCAGGTCGTCCTGGTCGGCGTGGCGGTGCTCCTCATGGCCGGGCTCAACCTGCTGGTCACCCGCACCCGCGAGGGCCGGGCGATGCGGGCCATCGCGCTGGACCCGCGCACCAGCGCGCTGATGGGCATCGACGTCAACGCGGTGATCTCCCGGACCTTCTTCATCGGCTCGGCGCTGGCGGGCGCCGCGGGCGTGATGGCCGGGGCCTACTACGGGAAGATCGACTTCATGATGGGCTTCCTGATCGGGCTCAAGGCCTTCACGGCGGCCGTCATCGGTGGCATCGGCAACATCCCCGGCACGATGCTCGGCGGCCTGCTGCTCGGGCTGCTGGAGTCGTTCGGCACGTTCTGGCTGGGCGGTGAGTGGCGCGACGTGTTCGCCTTCGGGGTGCTGATCCTGTTCCTGACGGTGCGGCCCACCGGCCTGCTCGGCGAGCGCGTCACGGAGCGGGTGTGAACGAGACCGCCGAGCCCTCCGGAGCCACCGGGTCTTCCGGAGTCACCGGCCCTTCCGAAGCCGCCGGGACCAAGGTCCGCCGCCGCGGCACCGACAGGCCCCCCAGCCGGGCGTCGAAGCTGCTGCAGAACCGGTGGGCCGGGATCGCCGGGCTGCTGATCGCGCTGCTCGCCCCCTTCGTCAACGCCACGCCGTACGCGCTGTCGGTCATGACCAGCGCGGCCATCGCCGTGATGCTCGCCGCCGGGCTGAACATCGTGGTCGGCTACTGCGGCCTGCTCGACCTGGGCTACGTCGCCTTCTTCGCGGTCGGCGCCTACACCAGCGGGGTGCTGGCCACCCGCTTCGACCTGCCGCTGCTCGCCACGGTGCCCGCCGTGCTCGTGGTCACGGTCGTCGCCGGGATCGTCATCGGCGCCCCCACCCTGCGCCTGCGCAGCGACTACCTCGCCATCGTGACCCTCGGCTTCGGGGAGATCATCCGGATCACCGCCAACAACCTGGACGTCACCGGCGGCCCCTCCGGCATCTACGGCATCCCGCACCTGGTCGAGCATCCCGCGGCCTTCTACTACGTCACCGTGGCCGTCGTCTCGCTGGCCGTCCTCGGCGCGGCGCGGCTGGGCCGCTCCCGCCTGGGCCGGGCCTGGCGCTTCGTCCGGGAGGACGAGGACGCCGCCGAGGCGATGGGCGTGCACACCTACCGGGTCAAGCTCGCCGCCTACATCGCCGGGGCGGTCTGGGGCGGCCTGGCCGGGGTGCTGTTCGCCGCGCAGCTGTCGGCCATCTCGCCGGGCAGCTTCACCTTCCTGTCGTCGGCGCTGGTGCTCATGGCCGTCGTCCTCGGCGGCATGGGCTCGGTGCCCGGCGTCGTCGTCGGCGCCGTCGTGATCAGCATCCTGCCGGAGATCCTGCGCGACCTCGCCGACTACCGGTTCTTCCTGTTCGGCGTGCTGCTCATCGTCTTCATGCTCCTGCGACCGCAGGGGATCTGGCCGGCTCGTTCCAGGGAGGTCCCGTGAGCCTGCTGAGCGTGGCCGACCTGCGCCTGACCTTCGGCGGGCTGGTGGCCATCGACGGCCTGTCGTTCTCGGTGGACGAGGCGGAGATCGTCTCCGTGATCGGGCCCAACGGGGCGGGCAAGACGTCGGCCTTCAACTGCGTCACCGGCTTCTACCGGCCGACCTCCGGCCGGATCACCCTGCGCGGCAGGGACCTGCCGGGGATGCGGCCCTCGGCCGTCGCGGGCCTGGGGGTCGCGCGGACCTTCCAGAACCTGCGCCTGTTCGGCGAGCTGTCGGTCCTGGACAACGTGCGCGCCGGATCGCACCTGTGGCTGCGCCAGAGCGTCCTGGACGCACTGCTGCACACCCCGCGCTACCGGCGCTCCGAACGCGAGTGCACCGAGCAGGCCCACCACTGGCTGGACTTCGTCGGCCTGCGCGGCGACCGGTACGGGCAGGCCCGCCACCTTCCGTACGGCGAGCAGCGCCGCACGGAGATCGCCCGTGCCCTGGCCCGCCGCCCCGACCTGCTGCTGCTGGACGAGCCCGCGGCCGGGCTCAACCACGGCGAGAAGGCCGAGATGCTCGACCTGATCCGGCGCATCCAGGCGCTGGGGGTGGCCATCGTGCTCATCGAGCACGACATGGGCCTGGTCATGGAGGTCTCCGACCGCGTGGTCGTGCTCAACTTCGGCAGGGAGATCGCCGACGGCCGCCCCGAGGACGTCCGGCGCGACCCGGCCGTCATCGAGGCCTACCTCGGCGGCGATCCCACCGCCATGAGGGACGAAACCGACGAAAGCGACGGGAAGGACGGGTCCGCGACGGCGAGGAAGGACGGTGCCGGAGAGGACGACGAGGGGGAGGACGAAGGCGCCGGAAGAGAGACCGCCGGAAGAGAGAACGAGCAAAGAGAGACCGCGGGGAAGGACAGCGCGGCCGGGGGAGACGCCGATGCTTGAGATCGACGGGCTGGACGTCCACTACGGCGGCGTACACGCCCTGCGCGGCCTGTCGCTCGGCGTCGCCGAAGGGGAGATCGTCGCCCTGCTCGGCAACAACGGCGCGGGCAAGACCACCACGCTGTCCGCGGTCTCGGGGCTGCTGCGGCCCTCGGGGGGCGAGGTGGTCTTCGACGGTAAGACGATCACCAGGGAGAAGCCGCACCGGATCACCGCGCGCGGCCTGGTGCACGTCCCGGAGGGCCGCAGGATCTTCAGCACGCTCAGCGTGCACGAGAACCTCCAGCTCGGCGGCTACCTCGTCCGCGACCAGGCGGAGATCCGCACGCGGATCGAGCGCGTCTACGAGCTGCTGCCCCGCCTGGCGGAGCGGCGCGCCCAGCAGGGCGGCACGCTGTCGGGCGGCGAGCAGCAGATGCTCGCCATCGGCAGGGCGCTGGTCACCGGGCCCCGGCTGCTGCTGCTCGACGAGCCGTCCATGGGTCTCGCGCCCCTCGTGGTCGCCTCGGTCATGGAGCTCATCGCGGGGATCAACGCCCAGGGCACCTCGGTCCTGCTCGTCGAGCAGAACGCCGTGGCCGCCCTGGCGATCGCGCACCGCGGCTACGTGATCGAGAACGGCGAGTGCGTCCTCGACGGGCCCGCGGCCGAGCTCCGCCGGGACTCCCGGGTGGTCGAGGCCTACCTCGGCGGGGTCCGGGAGGGCGAGCGGGGATGACCGGCGGACCCGCCACCGGTGCCGTACCCCCGGGATCGGCCCCCGGGTGTTCGGAGGCGAGCGCATGGCCTGGGAGGATGTGGGGGTGGCGGGTTCCGCCGATCAGGCGTGGACGCGAGCGACACGAGAGGCTCCGGTATGGCTCCTAGGGCGGACGGCCGGCTCGACCTGCCGGCCGTGAGCGAGCGGCAGAGCCTGCGCGAGCAGGTGGCCCACGCGCTCAGGGCGGCCCTCATCACCGGCGAGATGAGGCCCGGCATGGTCTACTCCGCCCCGGTCCTCGCCGCCCAGTTCGGGGTCTCGGCGACCCCGGTGCGCGAGGCCATGCTCGACCTGGCCAAGGAGGGCCTGGTCGAGGCGGTGCGCAACAAGGGCTTCCGGGTCACCGAGCTGTCCGACCGGGACCTGGACGAGCTGACCGAGATCCGCAGGCTCATCGAGGTGCCCACGGTGGCGCAGCTGGCCGACGCCGGTCGCGCGCCGAGCTTCGAGGTGCTGCGCCCGCTGGCCCAGGCGATCGTCGACGCCGCCGAGCGCGGCGACCTGATCGCGTACGTCGACGCCGACATCCGCTTCCACCTGGAGCTGCTCGCCCTGGCGGGCAACTCCCACCTCGTGGAGGTGGTCCGCGACCTGCGCAACCGGGCCCGCCTGTACGGCCTGTCCTCCCTGCACCGGCACGGCACCCTCGCCGACTCCGCCCGCGAGCACCTCACCCTGCTCGCGCTGCTCTCCGAGGGGGACGCGAGCGGTGCCGAACGGCTGATGCGCGCCCACATCCGGCACGTCCGCGGCATCTGGGCCAGCCGGTCCGAGTAGCGCGGCCCGGCGGCCGGGCCCGACCGGCGAAGGCGCGGCGACCCGGAACGTGGCCCGGTGGGTATCCCGGAAGCGAGAGCGGCCCGGCGGTGTCCCGGAAGCGAGAGCGGCCCGGCGGTGTCCCGGAAGCGCCGGGCCGGGGGCACCCCACCGCAGAAATGGGCGCCCGCCGCCGGAACGGGGCCGGCGCCCCGGTGCGGGCGGGTCAGCCGGTGCCGCGGGTGGCGCCCACGCTGGCGACGACCACGCAGCCGATGGCGGCCCACTCCCGCACCTGGAGCACCTCACCCAGCACCAGCAGCCCGACCAGCGCCGCCATCGCGGGCTCCAGGCTCATCAGGATGCCGAAGACCCGCTTGGGCATCCTGCGCAGCGCCTCCAGCTCGATCGAGTAGGGGATGACCGACGACAGCAGGCCCACCCCGAGCCCGATCAGCAGAAGCTCGGGCTGGAGCAGGTCGGTGCCGCCCGAGGTGATCCCGACGGGGGCGACCAGCACGCAGGAGACGATCATCGCCAGGGAGAGGCCGGTGCTTCCGGGGAAGCGCCGGCCGACCGAGGCGGACAGCAGGATGTAGCCGGCCCAGCAGGCCGCCGCCACCAGGGCGAAGGCGATCCCGGCCCAGCTGATCCTGGACACCGTCGTGCCCCACGGGGCGAGCAGCACCACGCCCGACCCGGCGAGCACGACCCAGAGCAGGTCGAGGCGGCGGCGCGAGGCCGCCACCGCGACGCCGAGCGGGCCGAGGAACTCGATCGCCACCGCGATGCCCATGGGCAGCCGGGCGAGCGCCTCGTAGAACGACAGGTTCATCACGCCCAGCGTCACGCCGAACGCCACCCCCGCCCCGATGTCCGCCCTGGACAGCCCGCGCAACCGGGGGCGGGCGATCGCGCCCATGATCAGCGCGCCTGTCGCGATCCGCAGGAACACCACGGCGCTCGGCGGCAGCTGGGAGAACAGATCCTTGGCGAAACCCGCGCCCACCTGCACCGACAGGATGGCCAGCATCACCAGCCCGGACGGCGGGACGGCGTCGGAGGCCGCCTTCAGCAGTGCCCCGGGCCCGAGCGGGCTCTGCTTGTACGGCTCGGCGGGCCCCCGCAGGGCTTCGGCGGTCACGACTCTCCTCATGCCAGGTGCATAGTGGGCAATGACACCTTACTGATCGTGACCCTCGTTTTCAGCGGCGTCCGCGATGCGAGACACCCCGCGACGGGGAGGCCCGGTGAGAGGTGACGGGTCGGGGAAAGGGACGCCCGGGCGGAGGCGACGGCCCGGTGGGGGAGCCGGCAGGGGAGAGGGGCCCGCCGGGCTATCCGGTTCCGGGCGCCGGGTCGCGGGTGTAGAGCGCCACGGTCATACCGGGCACGCGGCCCGTCCGCCACGCCTTGACCCGGACGAAGCCCTCCCTGGCCAGGGCGGCGACCCGGCCGACGCGCGAGGCCGCCTCCGATCCGCCGCGCCAGACCACCCAGACCCGCTCGCGCCCGGCCACGGCGGCGGCCACGTCGGGGCGCTCCGGGTAGCCGAAGGAGTCCGGCAGGGGGCGGGGCCCGGCGAGCAGCACGTCGTCGGGCAACCCCTTCCCGCCGTGCCGTGTCCCGTTGTAGTAGAGGAAGCCCTCACGCAGCGAGGAGCGCCCGTAGACGAGGGCGTCGCCCGGCCGGGACTCGCTCGCGAGGATCCGTACCGCCCGGGGGAAGTTCTCGTGGTGCCCGTCCTCCCCGCGGAAGTCCAGCTGGCCGGGGAGGCCGGCCACCAGGACGCCCGCCAGCGCGAGCCCGGAGGGCAGGCGGGGCAGCGCGGCGAGCGCGATCCCGGCCAGCAGCGCGTACGCGGGCACCGTCGCGAACAGGTAGCGGTCGACGTAGACCGGCGAGACCAGGTGGGACAGGGCGAACAGCAGCAGGGGCGGCAGGAGCGCCCAGGCGCCCAGCAGGACGACCCAGAGCCGGTCGGTGCCGTGTCGCCGGCGCAGGAACGGGACCGCCGCCGCGAGGGCCAGCACCGCGCACCCCGCCAGGGCGGTGCCCCCGGCCATCTTGGGCAGCGCCAGGAACACGTCGGGTCCCGGCAGGGTGATCCAGCTGATCGCGTGCCGCTCGGCGAAGCCGACCACCGCCCAGACGGCCCCCGGGACGCACCCCAGGGCCATGCAGGCCAGCGCCCTGGGCAGGACGCCCCGCCCGTACAGGGCGATCGCGAGCAGGTGCGCGGCCAGTGAGAGCAGCGCGAACACCTGCGTGCAGCCCAGCAGCGCGACGGCGGCCGCGTACCTCCACCAGCCGCCGCGCCGTCCGGGCTCCTCGATCGCCCGGTACAGCGCCCAGGTGGCCAGGACCGCGGCGGCGGCGGCGAACGCGTAGGAGCGGACGTTCTGCCCGTGGTAGGTGACCGAGGGCAGGAAGACGTAGACGGCGGCGGCGGCCAGTCCGGCGGGCTGCGAGCTCAGCCGGCGTCCCAGGTCGGCGACGAGCGCGGTGGCCGCGCCCGTCGCGAGCGCCGAGGGCAGCCGCATCCACCACTCGGCCTGCCCGAACTCCAGCCACAGGTGCATGAACCCGTAGTAGGGCAGGAAGTGCCCGTCGATGTGCTGGGCCAGCTCCCAGAGTCCTCCGGCGCCACGGCGGGCCGCGCTGAGGGTGGCGAGCTCGTCCGACGACTGGGAGACCGTGGACGAACCCGCGACGGCGACGAGCGTGGCGACGATCCCCATAGCCAAACTCGGCCAGATTTGCCCCGTATGTCGTGTCGCCGGAGCGGATGAAGATCGCGTTCCAGTAATGATCACTTGGAGGATGGTAGATCTTGGTGATCATCCTCGTAGATCTTTTAAGGTGGAAAGTGGGGATATTTCCGGTTAAATGGGTCCGGCGCGTGAATTCCGGTGCGCGGGCCCGGCCGGCTCACTCCCAGCGGAACGTCCGGGAGGTGAGGAGGAGCGACACCGCCGCCCACGCCGCGAGGGTCGCCACGGCGGCGAGCGGGAGCCCCGAACCGTCGCTCAGGACCGCGCGGAGCCCCCCGGTCAGCGCCGAGATCGGCAGCAGCTCCAGCACCGGCCGTACCGCCTCGGGGAACTTCGCCAGCGGGAAGGCGACCCCGCCGCAGGCGAGCAGGAGCAGGTAGACGAGGTTCGCCGCGGCGAGCGTGGCCTCGGCGCGCAGCGTTCCCGCCATCAGCAGGCCGAGCCCGCTGAACGCGGCGGTGCCCAGCACGACCAGCAGCAGCGCCGCGAGCGGCGAGCCCGTGGGCTGCCAGCCCAGGGCGAGCGCCACCGCGCAGATGACCGCCACCTGGACGACCTCCACGGCGACCACCGCGAGCGTCTTGGAGAGCATCAGCCCGGTCCGTGACAGCGGGGTCGCGCCCAGTCGCTTCAGCACGCCGTACCGGCGCTCGAAGCCCGTCGCGATGGCCTGCCCGGTGAAGGCCGTGGACATCACGGCCAGCGCGAGCACCCCGGGGGTCATGAAGCCGATCCGTGAGCCGCCGCCCACGTCGAGGATCGGGGCGGAGGAGAGGCCGACGAGCAGCAGCACCGGGATGATCATCGTGAGCAGCAGTTGCTCGCCGTTGCGCAGCATCGCCTGGATCTCCGCGCCCGTCTGGGCGGCCACCATCCGGCCCAGCGGCGCGGCTCCGGGAGCCGGCGTGAGGTCCAGGGTCGTCATGGGGCTCTCCTGCGGTCTGGCCCGCGCTCCGGCTCCGGCCCGGGCCGTGCCCGGACGCGCGCGGGGCGGGGGCGAAGGGGGTTCGGGGGCGTCACCGGAGCTCACGCCCGGTCAGTTCCAGGAAGACGTCCTCCAGGGTGCGCCGCTCGATGCTGAGGTCGTCGGCGGTCACCCCCTCGGCGGCGCACCAGGTCGTCACGGTGGCGAGGAGGCCGGGCGCGACCTGCCCCTCGATGATGTAGTGCCCCGCCGGCGACTCCTTGGCCGCGCTGCCGGCGGGCAGGGCGGCGAGCAGCTCGTCCAGGCAGAGGCCGGGCCGGGCGCGGAAGCGCAGCTGCCGCTCGGCGCCGGTGAGGGAGGAGGGCGTGCCCTCGGCGACCACCCTGCCGCGGTCGATGATCACGATCTGGTCGGAGAGCCTCTCCGCCTCGTCCATGTGATGGGTGGTGAGCACCACCGAGACCCCGCTCGCGCGCAGGTCCCGTACCAGTTCCCAGCAGGCGTGCCTGGCCTGCGGGTCCAGGCCCGCGGTCGGCTCGTCGAGGAAGACCAGCTCGGGACGGCCGATGACCGCCCCCGCCAGCGACACGCGCTGCTGCTGGCCGCCGGAGAGCCTGCGGTACGGGGTGCGGGCGTGCTCGCTCAGCCCCAGCCGCTCCAGCAGCGCCGCAGGGTCGAGCGGGTGGGCGTGGAAGCGGGCCATCAGCCGCAGCCACTGCCCGCAGCGGGACGCGGGGGGAACGCCGCCCGCCTGGAGCATCACCCCGACCCTGGCCCGCAGTTCCGGTCGCGACGGGTCGAGCCCGAGCACCCTCACGGTGCCGCCGTCGGCCCGGCGGAATCCCTCACAGATCTCCAGGGTGGAGGTCTTGCCGGCCCCGTTGGGGCCCAGCACCGCGGTGACCGCGCCTCGGGCGGCGTTGAAGGTCAGGCCGTCGATCGCGGTCGTCCCGCCGTATCTCTTGACCAGGTCGACGATCTCGACGGCTGGGGAGTCCATGACCACGAGTTTAGGGACCGCGCCCGCCGGTCCCGCTCCCGGACCACGCGTCCAGAGCCGTCCCCGTCCCGTTTTCCGCCCGGCACCGGACCTGCCCGGCTGTCCCTCGAAGGTTTTTCTGAGGAAATTTCCAAAATACAGGAATTTGGATGACCAGCTGTTGGTTGGGACGCTTCGGCCCCTTTGGGTCCGCCATCGCCCGTGACCGGAGGGGTGGCCCGCAACCGAGTGGCCCGCAACCGAAGTGGCTCGCGGCCAAAAGGGGATACAGGTATGACCGCGGCCGTCGTCGAGCCGGAAGTGGCGCCGACCGCACGGCGCAGGACACTGCTACTGCTCATCCTGGGCGCGCTGTCGGCGGTCGGTCCCCTCTCGATCGACATGTACCTGCCCGCCTTCCCCTCCATCGCCGCCGACCTGGGCACCGGGCAGGCACAGGTGCAGCTCACCCTCACCGCCTGCCTCATCGGGTTCTCCGTCGGGCAGGTCGTCGCGGGCCCGATCAGCGACACGCGCGGCCGGCGCGGCCCGCTGCTGATCGGCATCGCCGCCTACGCCGCCGCCTCCCTGCTGTGCGCCTTCGCCCCGTCGGCGTACGGGCTGGTGGGCTTCCGCCTGCTCCAGGGCGTCGCGGGCGGCGCCGCGCTGGTGATCGTCCGCGCGGTCGTCCGCGACCTGTACGAGGGGGCGGCCATCGCCCGGATCTTCGCCACCCTCATGCTCGTGACCGGCCTCGCGCCGATCCTGGCCCCGATCGCGGGCGCGCAGCTGCTCGAGCACACCTCCTGGAGGGGCGTGTTCGTCGCGCTGAGCGTCGCCGGGCTCCTGCTGCTGGTCTCCGCGCTGTCCGGGGTACGCGAGACGCTGCCCGCCGGGCGGCGCGAGAGCGGCGGGCTCCGGCACGCCCTCGCAACCTTCTGGCACCTGCTCCGCGACCGCTCCTTCATGGCCGCCACCCTGGCCGGGGGGCTGGGCTTCGCGGCCATGTTCGCCTACATCTCCGGGTCGCCGTTCGTGCTCCAGGACGTCTACGGCACCTCGGCGCAGACCTTCTCGCTGGTGTTCGGGCTGAACGCGCTCGGCCTGACCGTCACCGCGCAGATCGGCGGGCGCCTCGCCGGGCGCCTGGACCCGGCCAGGCTGATCCTCGCCGGGCTGTTCCTGAGCGTGGCGGGGGCCGCCGGGGCGCTCGTCACGGCCCTGTTCCACCTGCCCCTGCCGGTGCTGGTCGCCGGGCTGTTCGTGATGATGTGCGGGGCCGGTTTCGTCATGCCGGGCAGCGGCGCGCTCGCCCTGGCCGGCCAGCCCCAGCAGATCGCCGGGAGCGCGGCCGCGCTGACGGGCGTGCTGCAGTTCGCGCTCGGCGCGCTCGCCGCCCCGCTGGTGGGGCTGGGCGGTGAGGGATCGGCCCTGCCGATGGCCGTCGTCCTGGCCGGTTTCACCCTCGCCTCGCTCGCCGCCTTCGTCGGCCTGCGGGGGACCTCGCGGAGCGTTTCCCCAGGTTAGGTAAGGCTTACCTGCGTGACAAACCACATTCGATCGACCGTACATCGGGTTTGTAAGTGGGGAAGCAATTACGGCACACTGATGTTGTGAAATACGTGACCGGGATGCAGGGCACCGAGGGATCCGCCGCCGCGCGGCCCTCAGGCGTGTCCGCCGAGCGCAGCACGCGAGCGCGTGTCGCCCGGCTCATCCTGGAGCACGGGCCCGTCACCGCCGCCGCCCTCGGCGAGCGGCTCGGCCTCACCTCCGCCGCCGTCCGCAGGCATCTCGACGCCCTGCTGGCCGAGGGGATGGCCGAGGCCCGCACCGCCAGGCCGCGAGGCCAGCGGGGGCGCGGGCGACCGGCCAAGCTGTTCGCGATAACCGACGCGGGCCGCAGCGCCTTCGAGCACGCCTACGACGGCCTCGCCGGGAGCGCGCTGCGTTTCCTCGCCGAGCGCGTGGGCGAGGAGGCCGTGGCGGAGTTCGCCCGGTCGCAGGTGGCCGGCCTGGTCGACCGCCTGAGGCCGAGGATGAGCGAGGTCCCCGCCGACCAGCGGGTCCGCGTCCTGGCCGAGGCGTTGTCGGCCGACGGCTACGCCGCCTCGGCGAGCAAGGCCAGCCTCGGCGGCGAGCAGCTGTGCCAGCACCACTGCCCGGTGGCGCACGTGGCCGCGGAGTTCCCGCAGCTGTGCGAGGCCGAGACCGAGGCGTTCGCGCGCATCCTCGGCACCCCCGTGCAGCGGCTCGCGACCATCGCCCACGGCGACGGCGTGTGCACCACGCACGTGAGTCCCCACAGAACACCCGGGCCGGGCGCGAAAGAGCGCGAGCCCGGCCTCTCGATACCTGATCCGGCGCCACCGCCGGCAATCCACGAAACGATCGACACCTCGAGCAAGGAGACCGGAAGGTGACTGTCACCGACCGCCCGGAGCTGGAAGGCCTCGGGAATTACAAGTTCGGCTGGGCCGACTCGGACGCCGCGGGAGCGACGGCCCGGCGTGGCCTGTCCGAAGAGGTCGTCCGCAACATCTCCGCGCTGAAGAGCGAGCCGGAGTGGATGCTGGACCTTCGTCTGAAGGGGCTGCGCCTTTTCGGTAAGAAGCCCATGCCCAACTGGGGTTCCGACCTCAGCGGGATCGACTTCGACAACATCAAGTACTTCGTGCGCTCGACGGAGAAGCAGGCCGCCTCCTGGGAGGACCTGCCCGACGACATCAAGAACACCTACGACAAGCTCGGCATCCCCGAGGCGGAGAAGCAGCGCCTGGTCGCCGGCGTCGCCGCCCAGTACGAGTCCGAGGTGGTCTACCACAAGATCCGCGAGGACCTTGAGGAGAAGGGTGTCATCTTCGTCGACACCGACACCGCGCTCAAGGAGCACGAGGAGATCTTCAAGGAGTACTTCGGGACCGTGATCCCCGTCGGCGACAACAAGTTCGCCGCGCTGAACACGGCCACCTGGAGCGGCGGCAGCTTCATCTACGTGCCGCCGAACGTCAACGTGGAGATCCCGCTCCAGGCCTACTTCCGGATCAACACCGAGAACATGGGCCAGTTCGAGCGGACCCTGATCATCGTCGACGAGGGCTCCTACGTCCACTACGTCGAGGGCTGCACCGCGCCGATCTACTCCTCCGACTCGCTGCACAGCGCGGTCGTGGAGATCATCGTGAAGAAGAACGCGCGCTGCCGCTACACGACCATCCAGAACTGGTCGAACAACGTCTACAACCTGGTCACCAAGCGCGCCGTGGCGTACGAGGGCGCGACCATGGAGTGGGTCGACGGCAACATCGGCTCCAAGGTCACCATGAAGTACCCGGCCGTCTACCTCATGGGCGAGCACGCCAAGGGCGAGACCCTCAGCGTCGCCTTCGCCGGTGAGGGCCAGCACCAGGACGCCGGGGCCAAGATGGTGCACCTCGCGCCCAACACCAGCTCCTCGGTGATCTCCAAGTCCGTCGCCCGCGGCGGCGGCCGCACCTCCTACCGCGGCCTGGTCCAGATCGAGGAGGGCGCCCACGGCAGCGCCAGCACCGTCAAGTGCGACGCGCTCCTCGTCGACCAGATCAGCCGCTCCGACACCTACCCCTACGTGGACGTGCGCGAGGACGACGTCTCCATGGGGCACGAGGCCACCGTCTCCAAGGTCTCGGACGACCAGCTCTTCTACCTGATGAGCCGCGGCATGGGCGAGGACGAGGCGATGGCGATGATCGTCCGGGGCTTCGTCGAGCCGATCGCCCGCGAGCTCCCGATGGAGTACGCCCTGGAACTGAACCGCCTGATCGAGCTGCAGATGGAAGGAGCCGTCGGCTGATGGGTCTCGACACCGGAAAACCCCTGTCGACCCTCCACGAGAAGGCCTCGTACGACGTGGCCGACTTCGCGGTACCGACCGGCCGGGAGGAGGAGTGGCGCTTCACCCCGCTCTCCCGGCTCAAGGGCCTGCACGAGGGGGTCGCGGCCTCCGCGAACGTCGTCGTGCACGTCGACGCCGCCCCCGAGGTCACCGTGGAGACCGTCGGCCGCGACGACCAGCGGGTCGGCAGGGCGTACGTGCCCGCCGACCGGGTCAGCGCCCAGGCCTACGCCTCCTTCGAGAAGGCCACCGTGCTCACCGTCGGGCGAGAGGCCGTCGCCTCCAAGCCGACCGTGATCACCTTCACCGGGTCCGGCCAGGGCGCCGCGTACGGCCACACGGTCGTCAGGCTGGAGCCGATGGCCGAGGCCGTGGTCGTCCTCGACCACCAGGGCAGCGCCGTCTACGCCGACAACGTCGAGTTCGTCGTGGGCGAGGGTGCCACGCTCAAGGTCGTCAGCCTGCAGGACTGGGCCGACGACGCCGTGCACGTCTCCCACCACCACGCCCTGCTGGCCAAGGACGCGACCTTCCGCGGCTTCGTGGTCACCCTCGGCGGCGACCTGGTCAGGCTCTCCCCGTCGGTCTCCTACGACGGCCCCGGCGGCGACGCCGAGCTGAACGGCCTCTACTTCGTCGACGCCGGCCAGCACCTGGAGCACCGCCTGCTCGTCGACCACTCCAAGCCCGGCTGCCGCAGCAACGTCGACTACCGCGGCGCTCTGCAGGGTCAGGACGCCCACGCGGTCTGGATCGGCGACGTCATCATCCGGGTCGAGGCCGAGGGCACCGACACCTACGAGCTCAACCGCAACCTGCTGCTCACCGACGGCGCCCGCGCCGACTCGGTGCCCAACCTGGAGATCCTCACCGGCGAGGTCGCCGGGGCGGGTCACGCCAGCGCCTCGGGCCGTCTCGACGACGAGCACATCTTCTACCTCCAGGCCCGCGGGATCCCCTTCGAGGACGCACGCCGTCTCGTCATCAGGGGCTTCTTCGCGCAGCTGCTGGAGAAGATCGAGGTTCCCGAGCTTCGCGAGCGGGTGCTCGCCCGGGTCGAGGCGGAGCTCGAGAAGTGACGTTCGAGAAGGTCTGCAAGCTCGCCGACATCCCCGACGAGGGAGTGATCGGCCTTGAGGTCGGCGATACCCCCGTCGCCCTGGTCCGCCAGGGTGAGGAGGTCTTCGCGCTGCACGACGTCTGCTCCCACGCCGAGGTGAAGCTCAGCGAGGGAGAGGTCTACGACGGCACCCTGGAGTGCTGGCTGCACGGCTCGTGCTTCGATCTGCGCTCGGGCAAGCCCACCGGGCCGCCCGCCAACAAGCCCGTCCCCGTATACCGAGTAAAGATCGATGGCGACGACGTCCTCGTCTCGCTCTCGAAGGAGTCATAAAGTGTCTGACACGAGCCGAGTTCCCTCGGGTTCCACCCTGGAGATCCGCGACCTGCACGTCACCGTCGCCGACAAGGAGATCCTGCGCGGCGTCAACCTGACGGTGCGAGCCGGCGAGACCCACGCCATCATGGGCCCCAACGGCTCGGGCAAGTCCACGCTCGCGTACGCGATCGCGGGCCACCCCAAATACACCATCACCGGCGGCCAGGTCCTGCTCGACGGGGTCGACCTGCTGGAGCTCACGGTCGACGAGCGCGCCCGCGCCGGCCTGTTCCTCGCCATGCAGTACCCGGTCGAGGTCCCCGGCGTCAGCGTCTCCAACTTCCTGCGCACCGCCGTCACCTCCGTCCGCGGCGAGGCCCCCAAGCTCCGCGAGTTCGCCAAGGACCTCAAGTCCGGGATGGACGCCCTGTCCATCGACGCGACCTTCGCCCAGCGCAACGTGAACGAGGGCTTCTCCGGCGGCGAGAAGAAGCGCCACGAGATCCTCCAGCTGGAGCTCCTCAAGCCGAAGATCGCCGTCCTCGACGAGACCGACTCCGGCCTCGACGTCGACGCGCTGCGCGTGGTCTCCGAGGGCATCAACCGCTTCCGCTCCGACGAGACCGGCGTGCTGCTCATCACCCACTACACCCGCATCCTGCGCTACGTGAAGCCGGACTTCGTCCACGTCTTCTCCGCCGGGCGGATCGTGGAGCAGGGCGGCCCCGAGCTCGCCGAGAAGCTCGAGGCGGAGGGCTACGAGGCCTACACGAAGGCGTCGGCCTGATGGACACCGGCCTTGACGTGGAGAGGATCAGGAAGGACTTCCCGGTCCTGTCCCGCGAGCTTCCCGGCGGCAGGCCGCTCATCTACCTCGACTCGGGCAACTCCTCGCAGAAGCCGACCCAGGTGGTCGAGGTGATGCGCGAGCACATGGCGATGCACTACAGCAACGTCGGCCGCGCCATGCACGTGCTGGGCGCGGAGTCCACCGAGGCGTACGAGGACGCCCGCGACAAGGTCGCCGCCTTCGTCGGCGCGCCCGACCGCGACGAGGTCGTCTTCACCAAGAACGCCTCCGAGGCGCTCAACCTGGTGGCGTACGCCTTCGGCAACCCCATCGGCACCGACCCCCGCTTCCGGCTCGGCCCGGGCGACGAGATCGTCATCTCCGAGATGGAGCACCACTCCAACATCGTGCCGTGGCAGATGCTCGCGCAGCGTACCGGCGCGACGCTGCGGTGGTTCTCCGTCACCGACTCCGGCCGCCTGGACCTGTCGAACCTCGGCGAGCTCGTCAACGAGCGCACGAGGATCGTCTCGATCGCGCACCAGTCGAACGTGCTGGGCACGGTCAACCCGGTCGCCCCGGTGCTCGCCAGGGTCCGCGAGGTCGGCGCGCTGATGATGCTCGACGCCTCCCAGTCGGTGCCCCACCGGAAGGTGGACGTGGCCGCGCTGGGCGTCGACTTCCTCGCCTTCACCGGCCACAAGGTCCTCGGCCCGTCGGGGATCGGCGTGCTGTGGGCCCGCGGCGAGCTGCTCGAGGCGATGCCCCCGTTCATGGGCGGCGGCGAGATGATCGAGGCGGTCTGGATGGACCACTCGACCTACGCGCCCGCGCCGCACAAGTTCGAGGCGGGCACCCCGCCCATCGTCGAGGCCATCGGCCTCGGTGCCGCGATCGACTACCTGTCCGAGGTCGGGATGGACGCCGTCGTGCGCCACGAGCGCGAGCTCACCGCGTACGCGCTCGACGCCCTGGGGGAGATCCCGGGGCTGCGGGTGATCGGCCCGCTCGACCTCACCGACCGGGGCGGCACGGTCTCGTTCACGCTCGAGGGGATTCACCCGCACGACGTCGGGCAGATTCTGGATGACAACTTCGGGGTGGCCGTGCGCGTGGGGCACCACTGCGCCCGCCCGCTCCACCTGAGGTTCGGGATTCCCGCGACCACGCGGGCGTCCTTCTATCTCTACAACACACCGGCCGAGATCGACGCACTGGTCCGCGGCCTCCATCACGTGCGGAAGGTGTTCGCCTAGCCATGCCCGGGCAGTCGAGCCGGCGGACGGGTGAACGGCGGGCGCGAGACGCCGGCCGCACGGCGCGCGGCGACGCACGAACGCACGGCGCAGCGAACGAGAAGGTGAGCACGGCCCTATGATCGCCGAGTCCATGTACCAGGAGCTGATCCTGGAGCACTACAAGCACCCGCAGGGGAGGGGGCTCCGCGATCCGTACGACGCCGAGGTCCATCACGTGAACCCCACGTGTGGTGACGAGATCACCATGCGCGTGAAGCTGGGCGACGGAGGCAAGGTCGAGGACGTCTCCTACGACGGGCAGGGCTGTTCCATCAGCCAGGCCGCGGCCTCGGTGCTGCACGAGCTGGCCACCGGCTCGACCGTCGACGACAGCCTCGGCGTCGTGGACGAGTTCACCCGGCTCATGCAGGGCAGGGGAAAGATCGAGGCGGACGAGGACGTGCTGGGTGACGCCGTGGCCTTCGCCGGGGTCGCCAAGTTCCCCGCCCGGGTGAAGTGCGCGCTGCTGGCGTGGATGGCCTACAAGGACGCGGTCGTGAGGAGCACCGAATGAGCAAGGCAGTAGAGACCCCCACCACGGCGTACGACGGGGACACCACCCATGACGAGGTCATGGAGGCCCTCAAGGACGTCGTGGACCCCGAGCTCGGCATCAACGTCGTCGACCTGGGCCTGATCTACGGGCTCCACCTGGACGCCGCGGAGCAGGGCGGCGAAGGGGCCGAGGGCGGCGAGGGTGCCGTCCTGCCGGTCGCCACCATCGACATGACGCTGACCAGCGCGGCCTGCCCGCTGACCGACGTCATCGAGGACCAGGCGCACTCGGCCCTGGAGGGCATGGTCTCCGACGTGAAGATCAACTGGGTGTGGCTCCCGCCGTGGGGCCCGGACAAGATCACTGACGAGGGGCGTGAGCAGCTCCGGATGCTCGGTTTCAACGTCTGAGAAGTGGTCTTGGGTACGGCTCGCACCCCCCGGGGTTCGGGCCGTACCCAATTGTGTGAGAGGATTCCCGAGGCCGGGAAGAAAAGCCCGGCCAGGAGTGTTGACTCCAACCGACGGACAAGCGACCGGCTGATGCCGGACGCCCCGACCGAACCCGGCACTGCGAACGCCGGGTATGCTTGATCGTGGTTTGACTGCGTGCGGGTAAGCTAGACCCGCCCCGTGCGGTGCGCCTCGACTTGCACCGCACTACCGCCCCCATGTGGGCGTTGATCCAGCGCGGCCTCAGGCCGTGCGTTCCAGGCTCGTCCTTTCGCAGAAGTGACGTGCCCCGTTCTTCTATCGAAAGGCACGAGTCTTCGTGACCATGCTTGACGCTGTTCTGCCCGAAATCACTGACATCACCGAGATCTCCCAGGCCCCCGCAGGCGTGTCCGAGTTCACTCTCCTCGGCCTGCCGAAGCCGCTGGTGACCGGTCTCTCCCGTGCGGGCATCGACAGTCCCTTCCCCATCCAGCGGGCCACGATCCCCGACATTCTCGCCGGTCACGACGTCCTCGGCCGCGGCCAGACCGGCTCCGGCAAGACGCTCGCCTTCGGCCTGCCGATGATGACCCGCATCGCCGGCGCCAAGGCCCGTCCCGGCCACCCGCTGGCCGTCGTCCTGGTCCCGACCCGCGAGCTCGCCATGCAGGTGACCGACGCGCTCGAGCCGCTCGGCCGCGGCCTGTCGCTGCGGATGAAGACCGTCGTCGGCGGCATGTCCATGGGCCGCCAGATCGAGGCGCTGCGCCGCGGTGTCGAGGTCGTCGTGGCCACCCCCGGCCGCCTGACCGACCTCATGCAGCAGGGTGAGTGCATGCTGGACGAGGTCCAGGTGACGATCCTCGACGAGGCCGACCACATGTGCGACCTCGGCTTCTTCCCGGTCGTCAGCGCGATCCTGCAGCAGACCCCGGCCGACAGCCAGCGCCTGCTGTTCTCCGCCACCCTCGACGGCGACGTCGACAAGCTCGTCCGCCGCTTCCTCACCAACCCGGTGACCCACTCGATGGCCCCGGCCGCCTCCTCGGTCGACACCATGGAGCACCACGTGCTGGAGGTGCACCGCGACGACAAGTTCCCGGTGACCGCCGAGATCGCCAACCGCGAGGGCCGGACCATCATCTTCGTGCGCACCCAGCACGGGGTCGACCGGCTGTGCAAGCAGCTCGCCCAGGTCGGCATCCGGGCCGGCGGCCTGCACGGCGGCAAGCGCCAGAACCAGCGCACCCGCATCCTGGCCGAGTTCAAGGAAGGCACGATCAACGTCCTGGTCTGCACGGACGTCGCGGCCCGCGGCATCCACGTCGACAACATCAGCCTCGTGCTGCACGTCGACCCGCCCCAGGACCACAAGAGCTACCTGCACCGCGGTGGCCGTACCGCCCGCGCCGGGGAGAAGGGCACCGTCATGACGCTGGTGCTCCCCAACGAGCGTCGCTCCACCGACTCGATGACCCGCCGCGCGGGCATCAAGCCGTTCCGCATCAAGGCCACCCCGGGCCACCCGCGCCTGGAGGAGGTCGCCGGCGCGCGTACGCCCACCGGCGAGCCGATCCCGGTCTGGGAGCCCTCGGCACCGGCCGCCAAGCAGCGTCAGGGCCGCGGCGGCTTCGGCGGCAACGGTGGCGGCGGGCGTGGCCCGCGCCGCTTCCGCTCCGACCGTCCCGCCCACGGCGAGGGCCAGCAGCCCCGCGAGCGTTCCTTCGGTGACGACAACCGCGGCACCGGTGCCGCCGGTGGCGGTCAGTACCGCTCCGAGCGCCCGGCCGGCGGCGGTTACCGTTCCGAGCGCCCGGCGGGCGGTGGCTTCCGCTCCGAGCGTCCCGCCGGTGGCTACCGCGGTGGCGAGCGGCGCGAGCCGTTCCGCGCCGACCGTCCGGCTCCGGCCGGTGGCGGTCACCGTTCCGAGCGTCCCGCGGGCGAGCGCGAGCCGTTCCGCGGCGACCGCCAGGGCGGCGGCTTCCGCGGCGGCGAGTTCCGCGCCGACGGCCGCGGCTCCGCCCCGCGCAGTGGTGGCAGCCGCTACGGCCGCTGATCATCTCGTAGGGCCTGAGGGTCCTGCCGCTTGACACCCGAAGGGCCGGTACGGCATATGCCGTACCGGCCCTTCGGCGTTGTCCGGGGCTTCGCGCGACCGCGCTCGCTCGTCGACGGGGTGCCGCCCTCGCCGGGTCCTCCGGTGATCGAGGCCCGAGGTCCGGGGGCGGCGGATCATGCGGTTGACGATCTAGATCTGATCGTCATTATGGCTTTATATCCCGCTATTTCTGTTCCGCTTCGAATGCCCTGGGGGCCGGGCACTCTCCGCCGGGCTGCCCGTGTGATCTGTTGATGCGTGCCGGATCTCCGAGATAAGAGGATAAATGCGCCTTTCATGGTCCAGCCTCCGTGTTCTCGCCCGCCTCCTCCTCGTCGTCCCGCTGGCCACGGCCGGAGTCGCCACCCTCGTTCCCGCCGCATCCGCCGTGTCCGCGTCCGTCGTCTCCGCGTCCGCCGCGCAGAGTTACCGCGTCCTGCAGCTCAACCTCTGTCACAGCGGCGTCAACACCTCCTGCTTCAACGGGGCCAACGTCATCCAGGAGGCGCGCGACATCATCGGCGCCAGGCAGCCGCAGGTCGTCACGCTCAACGAGATCTGCCGCGACGACCTGGCCCAGCTCGCCCCCTCGATGGGGGACGGCTACCGGGTGTTCGCCCCCGCGCTGCGGCCCGACGGCACGCCGGTGCGCTGTGTCAACGGGGACGAGTACGGCAACGGGCTCATCTTCCGCGCCACGGGGGCGACGAGCTTCTCGGGCGTCTACGCCACCCAGGACGGCGGGAGCGAGAGGCGCGTCTACGTGTGCGCCGAGTTCTCCGACCTGACCGGTTGCACCACCCACCTGTCGACCACGGGGAACGTCGCCATGGCGCAGTGCAAGGCCGCCATCGCCATGCTGCGCGACCGGGGCGCGGCCACCAGGCCGACCTTCCTGGCGGGTGACTTCAACATGAAGTACGCGCCGCTGTTCGGGCAGAACGTCCAGAACTGCAACTCCGCTCCCTTCTTCAGGAAAGGGGACGGGGACGTGCAGCACGTCTTCGCGGCGAGCATGGGCTTCGAGCGCACCGACGTCATCTCCATGAGGTACACCGACCACCCCGCGCTGCTCGTCACGCTGACCAGGCCCTGACGGGGACCTCGCGCGGCGCCCCGGGGGCTCACCCCCGGGGGAGCGGTGAGCCCCCGGGGGTGAGCCGGGCCGGACGTCGAGGGCGTGCCAGGGGACGGCGCCCTTCGTGACCCCGGCTCGACCGGCGACGTCCCCGGGGGCGCCGGTCAGAGGTGCCGTCCAGGGGCGTCGGCCAGGGGCGCCGGCCTTCCCGTGATCCCTCTCTGGCCCGGCTCCGGGGGATTGTAACTGAACCGGTCTATCCGCCTATTGACAGTGCAGACACATTGACTTTACGGTCACGTTACTTATCCGGTTCAGCAAGCGCATGCGGTCGCGTTTAAATCGGTTGGGAGCGCTCCCATGCTGGAGAGGAGACAGTCGATGCGGATTCGACGAAGGTTCGCGATCCTCGGGGCGGCGGCATGCGTGGCCTGCACGGCCGTGGCCGGGTGCAGCGGAGGGTCCACCACGCCGTCAGCTCCGAGCGCGGCCCCGCAGGGTTCCGGCGGAGCGGCTCCATCGGCCGGGGCGGGTGGGGCGGGCGCTGCGGACGCCGCGTTCCCCCGCAACGAGACCCTGTACACCAGCGGCACCCAGTGGGGTCCCCCGGTCAACTGGAACCCGCTGCGGACCTGGGACTCGGCCACCGGCACCAAGGGGCTCGTCTACGAGACCCTGTTCCTGTACGACCCCCAGACGGACAAGTTCACCCCCTGGCTCGCCGAGAGCGGCACCTGGACGGACGACAAGACCTACGAGCTCAAGCTCAGGCAGGGCGTCACCTGGGCCGACGGCAAGCCCTTCACCGCCGACGACGTGGTCTTCACGGTCGAGCTCGGCAAGATGAAGACCATCCCCTACGCCAACCTGTGGGACTGGCTGGAGAAGGTCGAGGCGGCCGACCCGAACACCGTCAAGTTCACCTTCTCCGAGGCCAACTACCAGCAGTGGGCCAACTGGGTCTACGGCAACGCGATCGTCCCCAAGCACATCTGGGAGGGTCTCTCCGAGGAGGATGTGCTGAACGGCGTCAACGAGAAGCCGGTCGGCACCGGGCCGTACGCCTACCACAGCCACGACCAGGACCGGATGGCCTGGGTCAAGCGCGACGGCTGGTGGGCCACGGCGGCGCTGGGCAAGGAGGTCAAGCCCAAGTACGTCGTCGACATCGTCAACTCCAGCAACGAGGTCGCGATGGGCCTGCTGCTGCAGAAGGGCCTGGACCTCAGCAACAACTTCCTGCCCGGGGTGGCCAACCTGGTCAAGGGCAACTTCGGCGTCCAGACCTACTATCCCGAACCGCCCTACATGCTCTCGGCCAACACCGCCTTCCTGGTGCCCAACACCACGAAGAAGCCGATGGACGACCCCGCCTTCCGCAAGGCGCTCGCCAACTCCATCGACACCAAGAAGATCGTCGAGGGCGTCTACGGCAACCTGGTCAAGGCGTCCAGCCCGACCGGCCTGCTGCCGCAGTGGGACAAGTACGTCGACCAGGCCGTGGTGAGCGAGAAGGGCTTCGCGTTCGACACCGCGAAGGCGAAGAAGCTCCTCGCCGACGCCGGGTACAAGGACGGCGACGGCGACGGGTTCGTGGAGAACAAGGACGGCTCCAAGGCCTCGCTGAAGGTCATCGTCCCGGCCGGGTGGACCGACTGGATGGAGGCGAGCCGGGTCATCGCCGAGGGCGCCAAGGCCGCCGGGATCGACCTCACCCCCGAGTTCCCCGACTACAACGCGCTGGTCGACCAGCGCACGTCCGGCAAGTTCGACCTGCTGCTCAACAACGAGCGGCAGCTGTCCAACACCCCCTGGATGTACTACGACTACATGTTCCGGCTGCCGATCAACAAGCAGCAGAACACCGTCAACTTCGGCCGCTACGAGAACAAGAAGGTCTGGGACCTGGTCCAGGATCTCGACGGCAAGAAGGCCGACGACGTCGAGGGCATGAAGCAGGTCGCCTCGGAGATCCAGAAGATCCAGCTGGACGAGCTGCCGGTGATCCCCCTCTGGTACAACGGCCTGTGGGCGCAGACCAGCAACGCGGTCTGGACCAACTGGCCCTCCTCGGCCCCGGGCACCCCCAAGACCCCGCCGACCATGTGGCGCAACTGGCTGGAGCTGGGCGGGGTGCTGACCCTGACCGAGCTGAAGCCCGCCGGAGGCTGACCCCGCGATCCTCACCCCCTCCCCGCGCCGCCCGGAAGCCACCCGCCCGAGCTCCGGGAGGGACCCGCCGGGACCCGTTCACGGGCCGCGCGGGGAGGGGCCCATCTCGCCGATTCTGGAGGATCGCGTGCGACGCTATTTCGGCCGGAAGCTGCTCGTGTACGGGCTCACCTTCCTCGTGGCCGTCACGATCAACTGGATGATCCCGCGCTTCATGCCGGGCGACCCGGTGCAGAGCATGCTGGCCAGGGCCAACGTGTCACAGCCGGCCGCCGTGGAGGCGATGCGCGTCCACTACACGAACCTGTTCGGGCTCGACCTGCCGCTCTGGCGGCAGTACGTCAACTTCTGGGCCGCGCTGTTCCGGGGCGACCTGGGGACCAGCATCTGGCTGTTCCCCACCCCGGTGACCGACGTCATCGTGAGGGCGGTTCCGTACACGCTGGCGCTGCTCGTCCCGTCCATCCTGCTCAGCTGGTGGGCGGGCAACAGGTTCGGCGCGTTCGCGGCCAGGCGGAGGTGGCTGGACAACACGGCCCTGCCGATCGGGTACGTGCTCACCGCCACGCCCTACATGTGGCTCGCCATCCTGCTGGCCTGGGGGCTGGGCGTGGTGGCGGGGGTCTTCCCCGTCTCCGGCGGCTACAGCTTCTCCATGCGGCCCAACTGGTCGTGGGAGTTCCTCGGGGACCTGGCACTGCACTGGTTCCTGCCGTTCGTCTCGCTCTTCCTCGTCGCGTTCGGCGGCTGGGCGATCGGCATGCGCAACATGATCATCTATGAGCTGGAGGCCGACTACTCCACCTACCTGTCCTCGCTCGGGGCGTCGCGGCGGCTCATCCGGCGCTACGCGTTCAGGAACGCGATCCTGCCGCAGATCACCGGCCTCGCCCTGCAACTGGGCGTGCTCGTGGCCGGAGCCCTGGTCACCGAGATCGTCTTCTCCTATCCGGGACTCGGCCACCTCATCCTCAAGGCGATCCAGAACCAGGACTTCTTCCTGCTGCAGGGGGCCTTCCTGTTCATCGTCGTGGGCGTGCTGATCGCCAACTTCATCATCGACATCGTCTACGTCCTGGTCGACCCGCGTACCAGGACCGGGATGGGAGGGGAGACGGCATGACGGCCGTTCCCGGAGACCCGGGCGTCGCGAAGGTCGTGCCGGTGCGGCGCCGCGAGGGCCTGTACTTCGCGCTGCGCAACGGAAAGCTGCTGGCGGGGCTGGTCGTGCTGGTCCCGCTGATCGTCCTCGCCGTCGCCGCCCCCGTGATCGCCGGGGGCGACCCGAACGCCTACGTCGCGACCCCCGCCTCGCCGCCCTCGGCCGAGCGCTGGTTCGGCACCACCATGTTCGGCCAGGACGTCTTCGCCCAGTTCGTCTACGGCCTGCGCGTCACCTTCCAGGTGGGGGTGCTCGGCGGCGGGCTCGCCGCGGTGATCGGCATGGCGGTCGGCTTCACCGCCGGGTACCGGGGCGGGCTGGTCGACGAGGTGCTGAACATGCTCACCAACATCGTCCTGGTCCTGCCCGCGCTCGCGGTGCTGCTGATCGTCAACGCCTACCTCGGCATCCGCAGCGTCGGCGTGCAGGCGCTCTTCATCGGGCTCACCTCCTGGCCCTGGGCGGCGAGGGCCATCAGGGCCCAGACGTTCTCGCTGCGCTCGCGCGACTTCGTGGACCTGGCCCGGCTCAGCGGCGTGCGCACCTGGAAGATCATCGCCAGGGAGATCGCGCCCAACATGAGCTCGTACCTCTTCATGACCTTCATCCTGCTGTTCGGCGGGTCGGTCCTGATCGCCGCCTCGCTCGACTTCATCGGGCTCGGTCCCAGCGAGGGCGTCTCGCTGGGCCTGATGCTCAACAACGCGGCCCGCTGGAGCGCCCTGCACCTGGGCATGTGGTGGTGGTTCGTCCCGCCGGGGGCCGGGATCACCGCCGTCGTCGGCGCCCTCTACGTGATGAACGTCGGCCTGGACGAGGTGTTCAACCCGAAACTGCGGGAGCTGTAGATGACTCTGCGTGTGAAGGACCTGCGGGTCCACTACAGGACCCTGCGCGGCGAGGTGCGGGCGCTGGACGGCGTCGGCTTCGACGTCGGCGACGGCGAGATCCTCGGCCTGGCGGGCGAGTCCGGCTGCGGCAAGACGACCCTCGGCAAGAGCCTCATCAGGATGGACGGCCGGATGCGGCTGGCCGGGGGCGGCGCCGAGCTGGACGGCGAGGAACTGCCGATCGGCGACGACCGCCGGATGAACCCCTTCCGCTTCAAGCGGGTCTCCCTCATCCCGCAGTACTCCATGAGCGCGCTGAACCCCACCCGCAGGATCGGCCGGATGGTCGCCGAGCTGCTCGCCTCCCGGGGCGAGCGCCTCGACGTCGCCGAGCTGGAACGCCGCCTCGACCTGGTCGAGCTGCCGCGCGACGTGCTGGGGCGCTACCCGATCGAGCTGTCGGGCGGGATGAAGCAGCGGATGGTGATGGTCGTCTCCACCCTGCTCGACCCGTCCCTGCTCATCGCCGACGAGATCACCTCCGCGCTCGACGTGTCGACCCAGAAGGCCGTGGCCAGGACCCTGCTGGAGTTCAGGGACCGGGGCTTCGTGCGCAGCATGATCTTCATCACCCACGACATCTCGCTCACCTACCAGATCGCCGACACGATCATGATCATGTACGCGGGGAGGCTGGCCGAGAAGGCCCCGGCCGACGTGATCGTCGGCGAGCCGCGCCACCCGTACACGCGGATGCTGATCTCCTCGCTGCCCGAGGTCGGCGTCCGCCACGCCGAGCGCAGGCTCTCGGGCATCCCCGGCAGGCCGCCCTCGCTGCTCGACCCGCCCTCCGGCTGCCGGTTCAGGGACCGCTGCCCGATCGCCTTCGGCAGGTGCGTGGAGGATCCGCCGCCGGTCGAGGTCGCCCCCGGCCACCACGTCGCCTGCTGGAAGGCCTGAGCCGAAGGATTTTCTGACGATGCTGAGACTCGAAGGGGTTCGACGGTGCTGAGACTCGAAGGGGTCACCAAGACCTACAGGGTGGGGGCCTTCGGCACCGCGACCCTCACCGCCGTCGACGACGTGAGCCTCGACCTGGCGCCGGGGGAGGTGGTCTCCCTCATCGGCGAGAGCGGCAGCGGCAAGACGACCCTCGGCAAGACCGTCCTGGGGCTGCTCCGCCCGACGAAGGGCACGATCACCCTCGACGGCGCCCCCGCCAGGCCGGGCAAGGCGTACTACCGGCACGTGCAGGGTGTGTTCCAGGACCCGTTCAGCTGCTACAACCCGATCTTCAAGGCCGACCGGGTGCTTCGGATGATCAAGGACGAGTACTTTCCCGGCGTCGCCGAGTCCGAGTGGGACGGCAGGATCGACACCTCGCTCAAGGACGTCGGCCTCGATCCAGGGCAGGTCCTGGGCCGCTACCCGCACCAGCTCAGCGGCGGACAGCTGCAGCGCCTGCTCATCGCCAGGGCGCTCCTGCTCGACCTCAGGTACCTCGTCGCCGACGAGATCACCAGCATGCTCGACGCGTCCACCAGGATCGACGTCCTCAACCTGCTCGCCGACCTGAAGTCGCGCGGCCTCGGCGTGCTGTTCGTCACCCACGACCTGTCGCTGGGCAACTACATCAGCGAGCGGGCCGTGGTCCTGTACCGGGGGCGGGTGGTCGAGTCCGGTCCCACCGGCACGGTGTTCGGCAACCCCCTCCACCCGTACACGGCCAGGCTGCTGTCGTCGGTGCCGAGGCTCACCGCCCGGTGGGACGGCGAGCCGGCCACTCCCGCCGGGGAGGTACGAGAAGGGCCTTCCACCCTGGTGGAGGTCGAACCGGGTCATCTCGTCCGGCGGGACGACACCACATCCACGGGGAGTGCGAATTGAGGGCGCTACACGACGGCTGGACCCTTCGCCAGGTGGGCGGGGGCGTCTCGCGCGTCCCGGCCACGGTGCCGGGGTGCGTGCACACCGACCTGCTGGCCGCCGGGCTCATCGAGGACCCCTACCTCGACGACAACGAGAGCCGGCTGACCTGGATCGGGCGCTCCGGCTGGGAGTACGAGACGGGCTTCACCTGGGAGGCCGACGGGCACGACCGCACCGACCTGGTCTGCGAGGGCCTGGACACCGTCGCCACCGTCGAGCTCAACGGCGTCGAGGTCGCGACCACGGCCAACCAGCACCGCTCCTACCGCTTCCCCGTACGGGAGCTGCTGCGCGAGGGCGAGAACACGCTGCGGGTGCGCTTCGCCTCCCCGGTGGCCTACGCCGAGGCCCAGCGGGCCGCGCTGGGCGACCGGCCGGGCAGCTACGAGGCGCCGTACCAGTTCATCCGCAAGACGGCCTGCAACTTCGGCTGGGACTGGGGCCCGTCCGTGGTCACCTCCGGCATCTGGCGGCCCATCGGGCTGCACTCGTGGAGCGGGGCCAGGATCGCGTCCGTACGGCCGCTGGTGAGCACCGACGGGCCCGACGGGCACGTCGAGGCGCACGTCACCGTCGAGCGCGCCGGCGACATGCCGGACGCGCCCCTCACCGTGACCGCGGAGGTGGCCGGGGTCGTGGCGGAGACGGTGCTCGCCCCCGGCGAGCGCGAGGCCGTCCTGGCGGTACGGGTGCCCGAGCCCCGGCGGTGGTGGCCGCGCGGTTACGGCGCCCAGGACCGCTACGAGCTGACCGTGCGCCTGTCCGGACCGGGCGGCGAGGACACCTGGAGGCGGCGGATCGGCTTCCGCGACGTGCGCGTGGACCGGACGGGCGAGGGGTTCACCGTGGTCGTCAACGACGTGCCGGTGTTCGTGCGCGGCGTCAACTGGATCCCCGACGACTGCTTCCCGGCCCGCGTCACCCGCGAGCGGCTGGCCGGGCGCTTCGGCCAGGCCGTCGAGGCGAACGTCAACCTGCTGCGCGTCTGGGGCGGCGGCCTGTACGAGAGCGAGGACTTCTACGACCTGGCCGACGAGCTCGGCCTGCTCGTCTGGCAGGACCTCCCGTTCGCCTGCGCGGCCTACCCCGAGGAGGAGCCGTTCGCCACCGAGGTGGAGGCCGAGGTCCGCGAGAACGTCACCCGGTTGTCGTGGCGTCCCTCCCTGGTGCTGTGGTGCGGCAACAACGAGAACCTCGAAGGCCACGCCGACTGGGGCTGGCAGGACGGACTGGAGGGCCGGACCTGGGGCGCGGGCTTCTACCACGGGCTGTTCCCGGCCCTGATGGCCGAACTCGACCCCGCCCGCCCCTACTGGCCGGGCAGCCCCTACTCCGGCCACCCCGGCCTGCCGCCCAACGACCCCGCCCGCGGCACCGTCCACATCTGGGACGTGTGGAACCGCGAGGACTACACCCACTACGCCACCTACACCCCCCGCTTCGTCGCCGAGTTCGGCTTCCAGGGCCCACCCGCCCACACCACCCTGCGCGAGGCCGTCAGCGGCGAGCTGGCCCCCGACGCGCCCCTGGTGCTGCACCACCAGAAGGCCCACGAGGGCAACGCCAAGCTCCTGCGCGGCCTGGGCGGGCACCTGCCCGCGCCGGAGACCTACGACGACTGGCACTACCTCACCCAGCTCAACCAGGCCAGGGCGGTCGCCTTCGGCGTCGAGCGCTTCCGCTCCCTGGCGCCCTACTGCGCGGGCACGATCGTCTGGCAGCTCAACGACTGCTGGCCGGTCACCTCCTGGTCGGCCGTCGACGGGCGGGGACGGCGCAAGCCGCTGTGGTACGCGCTGCGCCGCGTCTACGCCGACCGCCTGCTCAGCGTCCAGGACGACACCGTCGCCGTGGTCAACGACGGCCCGGAGCCCTGGACCGGCGAGCTGGAACTCCTGCGGCTCGCCCTGGACGGGGAACCGCTGGCCAAGGAGACGATCACCGTCGAGGTGGCGCCCCGCTCGGTGGCGAGGTTCCCGCTCCCGGACCCGGTGGCCGTCCCGGCGGACCCCTCGGCCGAGCTGCTGTCGGTACGGCTCGACGGGCACCGCGCGCTCCGCTTCTTCGCCGAGGACACCCGGGTCGCCTTCCCCGCCGCCGCCTACGACACCGAGGTCACCCCGGCCGAGGGCGGCGGCCTGGACCTCACCGTCACCGCCCGCACCCTCCTGCGCGACCTCGCCCTGTTCCCCGACCGCCTCGACCCGGCCTCCTCCGTCGACGACATGCTCCTCACCCTGCTCCCCGGCGAGAGCGTCACCCTCCACGTCACCGGCTCGCCCGATCCCGCCGCCCTCGTCGGCCGTCCCGTGCTGCGCTGCGTCAACGACTGAACGCCCCCGGAAGACCGCGGGCCGTCCGGGGGAGAAGGGGCCGAGGACCGGGCGGCTCGCGTCCCAGAGCGTGGACCTGCACACGCCGGGGTCGGATGGCCCGTTAGGCTTGACGGGCACATCCGACGACGCCGAGAGAGATCATGAAGACCTTCGAAGAGCTGTACGCCGAGCTGTCCGACAAGGCGCGCACCCGGCCCGAGGGCTCGGGCACCGTGGCCGCGCTGGACGCCGGGGTCCATGCCATCGGCAAGAAGGTCGTGGAGGAGGCCGCCGAGAGCTGGATGGCGGCCGAGCACGAGTCGAACGAGCGGGCGGCCGAGGAGATCTCCCAGCTCCTCTACCACGTGCAGGTCCTCATGATCGCCAAGGGGATCGGGCTGGACGAGGTCTACAAGCATCTGTGAGCCGGTGCGCCCGGCTCCCGATCCTGCAGGCCATCCCGTCCACACGTAAGGAATCTCGCCATGCTGCGTCTCGCCGTACCCAACAAGGGGGCCCTCACCGAGGGGGCCCAGACGATCCTCAAGGAAGCCGGATACCGCGTCCGCAAGGACAGCAAGGAGCTCGTGGTCGCCGACCCGGAGAACTCCTGCGAGCTGTTCTTCCTGCGCCCCAAGGACATCGCCGTCTACGTCGGCGAGGGCACCCTGGACGCCGGGATCACCGGCCGCGACATGCTCCACGACTCCGGCGCGCGGGTCGAGGAGATCATCCCGCTCGGCTTCGGCCGCTCCACCTTCCGCTTCGCCGCCAACCCCGGCGACTTCGACTCCGTCGCCGACCTCAAGGGCAGGCGCGTCGCCACCGCCTACGCGGGGCTGCTGGAGTCCTACCTCGCCGAGCAGGGCGTCGAGGCCCGGGTGATCAAGCTGGACGGCGCGGTCGAGACCGCGATCCGGCTGGGCGTGGCCGACGCCGTGGCCGACGTCGTGGAGACCGGTACCACGCTGCGCAACATCGGCCTGGAGGTGTTCGGCGAGCCGATCACCCGCTCCGAGGGCGTGCTGATCAAGGGGATCGGCGCCGAGGAGACCCCGGGCCTGCGGCAGCTCATCCGCCGCCTGCAGGGCGTGCTGGTGGCGCGCGACTACGTGATGATGGACTACGACATCCGCGCCGAGCGGATCGAGGAGGCCATCGCCCTCACCCCCGGCATGGAGGGGCCGACGGTCTCCCCGCTGCACCGGGAGGGCTGGGTCGCGGTCCGGGCCATGGTCCCGCGCAAGGGGCACCAGCAGATCATGGACCAGCTCTGGGAGATGGGGGCGAAGGCCATCCTGGTCACCGCCATCTTCGCCTGCCGCCTCTAGTCCAGGGCACCCGCCGCGTTTTCGTCGGCCGCCTCCGATCCAAGGCGTCCGCCGCTTCTGACTCCAGGGCGCCCGCCGCCTCCGGGGGCGCCCGCCGTCGTCTTCGCCCGCCGTCTCCGGGAGCCTCCCGAGGCTGTCCTCCGGTCTCCGGGAGCGTCCCGAGCCTGTCCGCCGTCTCCGGAAGCCTCCCGGGTCCGCCCGCCGTCTCCGGGCCCGCCCGTGGCCCCGGTCTCCCCGGTCTCCGGGGCCCGGTGGCTCCGGCGTATCTGACAAATGTCACCGCCAGATCCGGAGGAGCGGCACTGGGGGCGCGCGCCGGGCGCTCCTAGCGTTGGGGCATGGACGCCATCGCTCTCACCGACGTGAGCAAGAGCTACGGAGACACGCTCGCCGTCGACGGCCTGGACCTCACCGTCGAGGTGGGCCGGACCGTCGCCCTGCTCGGCCCCAACGGGGCCGGGAAGTCGACTTCGATCAACATGCTGCTCGGCCTGACCCGCCCGACCCGCGGGCGGGTCGAGGTCTTCGGAGGCTCCCCCGGCGAGGCCGTCGCCCGCGGTGACGTCGGGGCCATGCTGCAGACCGGCGACCTCATCCCCGAGCTCACGGTCCGCGAGCTGGTCGACTTCGTCCGGCGGCTCTACCCCGAGCCGCTCGGCCTGGACGAGCTCCTGCGGATGGCCGACCTCACCGACCTGGCACGGCGTCCCGCCGGCAAGCTGTCCGGGGGGCAGGCGCAGCGGGTCAGGTTCGCCCTGGCGGTCGCGGGCGCGCCCAGGCTGCTGATGCTGGACGAGCCCACCGCGGCGATGGACGTGGAGTCGCGGCTGCGGTTCTGGAAGAGCATGCGCGAATACGCCGCCGGGGGCCGTACGGTCCTGTTCGCCACCCACTACCTGGAGGAGGCCGACGAGAACTCCGACCGGGTCGTCGTGATCGCCAGGGGCCGGATCGTGGCCGACGGCACCGCCGCCCAGATCAAGGCGGGCAGCGGCGACCGCGTCGTTCGCTTCGTCCTCGGCGGGCAGGCCGTCGCGGGCCTCGACGCCCTGCCGGGGGTCTCGGCGGTGGAGGTCGCCGACGACGTCGCCACCCTGCGCACCGCCGACCCCGACGCCACCGTGGCGGCCCTGTACCGGGGCACCTCGCTGGAGATCCGCGACCTCAGGATCGCCGGCGCCGACCTCGAAGACGCCTTCCTCGCCCTCACCCGGGAGCCCTGATGCCGAACTACATCAAGATCGAGGCGCTGCGGATGCTGCGCAACAGGCGCTACATCATCTTCGTGGTCGGCTTCCCCGTGGTGTTCTACCTGATCTTCTCCAGCATCTGGGGCGACGGGGCCGGCGTCGGCGGGGGGCGGGCCGCCGCCGCCCTCATGGTCTCCATGGGCGCGTACGGCGCGATCGCCGCCGCCATGATGAGCACCGCCGTGCCGTGGGCGCAGGAACGGCAGTCCGGCTGGCTCCGTCAGCTGCGGACCACCCCGCTGCCCGGCTGGTGGACCATCGTCGTCAAGCTGATCTCCTCGCTGCTGCTGGTGCTGCCGTCGTTGCTGCTGGTCTGCCTGGCCGCGGTCCTCACCCAGGGCGTCAGGCTGCCGGCGGGGGAGTGGCTGTCGGTGGTCCTCCTCCTGTGGCTCGGCGTCGTGCCGTTCGCCGCGCTCGGCCTGATCATCGGCTCGCTGCTGGCCGGCGACACCGCCCAGTCGGTCGCGATGATCAGCATGTTCGGGCTGGCGATCCTGGGAGGTCTGTGGTTCCCTGTGGAGATCATGCCCGAGGCCATGAGGAACGTCGCCCAGGTGCTGCCCTCCTTCTCCTACGCCGACATCGGCTGGCACATCGTGGCGGGCGCCGCGCCGCCGCTGTCCGACGTGGTGACGATCATCGCCTGGGGCGTCGCGCTCTGCGTCACCGCGGTGTTCGCCTACCGCCGGGCCCTCGCGCGCGCATGACGATCGGCTCCGCTTTCACCTTCGGCGGGACGGACGCGCGTCCGTCCCGCCTCCGGCGGCTGGCGGGGATCTCCATCGGTCTCGTCTACCTGTGCTTCCCGGTGCTGGAGATCGTCACCGGTGAGGTGACCGGCGCCGCCGCGTTCTGGGGCGGCGCCGGGCTGCTCGCCTTCGTCGCCTGTTACGTCGCGACGGTGCTGAGCCCGAGGGGTTTCGGCGACCCGACCCTCCTGACGTACTGGCTGCTGGGGGTGACCACGCTCCTGGGGGTCGGCCTGGCCGCGGTCTTCGGCGGCGGCTGGACGACTCTGCCGATCTATCTGACCGTGGTCTACAGCATGGCGCTGCGGCCCCGGCTGTCGGTGGCGGGCATCGTCGCGATGGCCCTCGCCGTCCTGGTGATCGGCCTGCTGAGGGAGGACGACCCCGGCACCACCCTGGTGCTCGTCTTCCAGGTCGTCACGCTCGGCGTCCTGTTCATGGGCGTGCGCAACACCCGGCTGCTGGTGACGCGGCTCCGCCGGGCCCAGGAGGAGGTGGCGCGGCTGGCCGCGAGCGAGGAGCGGCTGCGCATCGCCAGGGACCTGCACGACCTGCTCGGCCACAGCCTGTCCCTCATCGTGCTGAAGAGCGAGCTGGCCGGGCGGCTGGCGGAGAACGGCTCGGAACGAGCCGTGGCGGAGATCCGCGACATCGAGTCGGTGGCCAGGCAGGCGCTGGTCGAGGTGCGCGACGCCGTCACCGGCTACCGGCAGCGTGGCCTCTCCGGCGAGCTGGACGGTGCCCGCGCCGCGCTGGAGGCGGCGGGGACGCGGGTGACGATCCGGCTGGCGGGCACCCCGCTGCCCGGCCCGCTGGACGAGTTGCTCGGCTGGGCGGTGCGGGAGGGCGTCACCAACGTCATCCGGCACGCGCGGGCGACCCGGTGCGAGATCGGGGTGACCGTCGACGGGGAGACCGCGGTCCTGGAGGTCGTGGACGACGGGCGCGGCGCCCTCCCCTGCGAACCGGGCAGCGGGCTGACCGGGCTCGCCGAGCGGGTGCGGGCCGCGGGCGGCACGGTCTCCGCCGGGCCGTGCGCGACCGGCTTCGCCCTCAGGGTCTCGGTCCCGTTGCCCGCGGTGTCCCATGCCTGACCTCCCCATGCCTGACCTCCTCCGCCCGGCCTCCTCCCGAGGGCCGGGACCGGCGGGATCCGAGACGGGGGCGGTGCGGGGATTCTCCACGTGAGGGGTGTTCGATGATCCGGGTGCTGCTGGTGGAGGACCAGGCGATGGTGCGGGGCGCGCTGGCCTCGCTGCTCGCCCTGGAGCCCGACATCGAGGTGGTGGGGGAGGCCGCCTCCGCGGAGGAGGCGCTCGACGTGGCACTCAGGGCCCGGCCGGACATCGCGCTGCTCGACGTCGAGATGCCCGGCGGGGACGGCATCACCGCGGCGGCGCGGATCCGGGAGGCGCTGCCCGGCTGCCGCGTCATGATCCTGACCACCTTCGGCCGTCCGGGCTATCTGCGCAGGGCGATGGAGGCGGGCGCGATGGCCTTCCTGGTCAAGGACAGCCCGGCCCGCGAGCTGGCCGCCGCCGTGCGGCGGGTCCGCGACGGCGAGCGCGTCATCGACCCCGGCCTGGCGGCCGCCGCGCTCAGCGCGGGCCCCAACCCGCTGTCGGCCCGCGAGCGCGACGTCCTGGTCGCCGCCTCGGGCGGGTCCAGCGTCGCCGACATCGCCGGGAGCCTGCACCTGTCGGAGGGCACGGTGCGCAACTATCTCTCCTCGGCCATCCAGAAGACGCACGCCCGCAACCGCACCGAGGCCGCCGAGCGCGCCCGCACCCAGGGCTGGCTCTGATCGTGCCGGTCGCGGCCCGGCCGGACGGGAACCCGTCCCCCGGTCGTGGGGTTCCCCGTGTCCGGGCACCACGACGTGCCCGCCCGTCGTTCCCGTGGCGCCGGTCCGGCTCGCCGCCGGATGCCACGGGGCCGCCACGGGGCCGCCACGGGGCCGGCGTGCCCGGCGGACGCCGCCCCGGACCCGCCGTCCAGGGGTCAGGACGAGAGCGTCGCGGCCTCCTCTGCCTCGATCTGCTCGTTCCACTCGCGCTTGGAGGAGCGCCACGCCTCGTCGTCGCGGCCCAGGCGCCAGTAGCCGGAGATGGAGAGTCTCGCCAGCGGGATGCCGCGCTCGGCGCGCAGGTGGCGCCTGAGGTCGCGGACGAAGCCCGCCTCGCCGTGGACGAAGGCGTGCACGTCGCCGTCGGGGAAGTCGAACTCGCGGACCGCCCTGACCAGCATCTCGCCGTACGGGGCGCTCCCGCGGTGCAGCCAGACGATCCGCGCGTCGCCGGGGGAGTCGATCTTCTGCTCCTCCTCGGGGCCCTCGACCTCGATGAAGGCCCAGGCCGGCGCCCCGGCGGGGAGGTTCTCCAGGGAGACGGCGATGGCGGGCAGCGCGCTCTCGTCCCCGGCGAACAGGTGCCAGCCGGCCTCGGGGTCGGGTGCGTAGGCGCCGCCGGGGCCGAAGAAGTGGAGCTCCTCGCCCGGCTGGACCCGGTCGGCCCACGGCCCCGCGAGGCCGCTGTCGCCGTGGTGGACGAAGTCGATCGTGAGCTCGCCGGCGTCGGCGTCCCAGCGGCGGACGGTGTAGGTGCGGGTGGTGGGCCACTGCTCGCGGGGCAGGTCGCGGCGGATCGCCTCCACGTCGAACGGCCGCGGGTAGCTCACCCCGGCCGGGGCGAACAGCAGCTTGACGTAGTGGTCGGTGTACTCGTCCGCGCGGAAACCGGCGAGACCCTCGCCGCCGAGCACCACCCGGATCATGTGGGGGGTGAGCCGCTCGACCCGCCGGACCAGGCCGCTCGTCACCTTCGGTGCGCGGCGCTCGGCTTTCTCGTCTGCCATCGGTCGCTCCGTGTGGTCGAAGTTAGGTAATCCTAACTAGTACCATATGTCACCTGAGGGTGGCGACGGCCCTCACCGCCTGGTCCACCTGCTCGGGGGTGGTGACGATGCTGGTGCCGAAGCGCAGGTAGACGTCCTGGTAGGGGGTCGCGCTGGTGACGATCCGGTGGTCCCGGCGGAGCCTGCCCACCGCGGCGGGGGCGTCCAGGCCGTCGACCGCGCAGCAGACCAGCCCGGCCGACAGCTCGGCGGAGACCGGGGTGATCAGCCGCACGTTGGGCAGGGCCGCGAGCCCCGCCTTGAGCCGGGTGGCCTGCTCGGTGATCCTGGCCGCCACCCGCTCCTTGCCGATCGCCCGGTGGAAGGCGAACGCCTCGCTCAGCGCCCAGCGGTGCTCGAAGCTGTGGTAGCCGCCGGGGGTGTGCAGGAGCCCGCCGGGGCCGTACGGCTCGTCGCCGGTGCCCGGGTCGACGGTCACGTTGGAGAAGCTCGCGACCACCGGCAGCAGCGCGCCCCAGGCCCGCCCCCTGCCCCACAGGATGCCGGTGCCCCGGGGGCCGAACAGCCACTTGTGGGTGCCGCTGGCCAGGAAGTCGCAGCCCAGGTCCTCCACCCCGTCGGCCATCGCGCCGAAGCCGTGCACGCCGTCCACGCACAGCAGCGCCCGGTCCTCGGCGTCCCTGGAGCGGTTGGCCTCGGCGACCATGTCGGCGATCGCCCTGACCGGCATCCGCACCCCGGTGCCCGAGTGCACCCAGGTGATCGCGACCACCCGGGTCCTCGGCGTGAGCGCGGCCTTCAGCCGGGAGACGATCTCGTCGGCGGAGGCTTTGGCCGGGTCGTCGTACAGGCGGGCCCTGCGGACCTTGGCGCCGGTCCTGGCGGCGAGCAGCCGCAGGCTCTCGTGGGTGGCGAAGAAGTCGTGCTCGGTGGTGAGCACGTCCTGGCCGGGGAGCAGCCGCATGCCGCTGTAGAGCAGGCCCAGGCCCATCGTGGTGCTGTCGGTGAGGGCGACGTCGGGGGCGTCGGCGCCCAGGTAGGCGGCGGCGGCCTCGCGCACCGCCTCCTCCCTGTCCTCGCCGTGCAGGTAGGCGTCGGTGTCGGTGTCGAGGCCGCGCCGGTGCTCCTCGATCGCCCGCCGTACCTGGGCCGGGTGGGAGGCGAGGACGTAGGCGGCGAACTGCGCGTAGGAGGGGTCGAGCGGGAACTGGGCCCGCACCGACTCCCAGCTCGCGGGGTCGAACGGAGGGGGGCGCGAGGTGGACGGCGCGGCGGGCGTGTCGCCGGAGGTGCATCCGGACAGCGCGGCTCCGGCCCCGGCCAGGAGTCCCGCGCCGAGCAGCCCTCGCCGCCCGACCCGAGGTCCGCGCTCGCCCATTCCGTACCCCTCGCCGTCGTCTCGCCCCTGTGCCCTTTCCTACCGTGATCATGCGCGCCTGCCAAGGGGGGCGGCGACGGCCCGGCGAATATTCGAATCTACAACGTAAAGGCGTCGGGCCGCGGGCACGACGGAACGGGCCGTCCCGCCGGCGGGCGGAGAGGTCCTCAGCGCTGCATGGCCGCCACCTGGCGGATCAGGTCGGCGACCCGGACGACGCCCATGCAGCGGCCGACCTCGTCGGTGACGACCAGGTCGTCGTAGACGCGCTCGGCGTCGCGGCCCGCGACCTGCATGGCCGCTATGGCGGGGGTGGTCTTGGGAACCGTGCGCGCGGGGTCGGCCAGCCGCCCGGCGGCCTTCCTGCCGTGCAGGGCGTGACCGAAGCGCCCGGCGATCGAGAGCAGGAAGCGGCTGCGGTCGAGGCTGCCCCTGGGGCGCTGGTACTCGTCGACGAGGATCACGCTGGTGATGGACGGTTCGCTGCCGAAGGCGTCGATCACGGCCTCGGCGGTGGCCTCGTAGGGGAGGGTCACCGCGGGCAGCAGGAACTCGTGGACGCGGGGGCCGAGCAGGAGCCGCGAGGGTTCCTGCTCCACGACCGGGAGCGGCACGTGCACCCGTCCCGACGGGCCGGGGACCAGCAGCGGGCCCTGGGCCAGCCGGACCCCCCAGGCGCGGATCGCGGCGAGCTGCGACTCGTCCCGCACCCCCGGGGCCAGCACGTGCGCCCCCGTTCCCCTTGCGAGCCGCGCCAGGCCCTCGCCGATCGCGGCGCGGCGCGGGTCGCCGGGCACCTGGGCGATCAGGTCCCGCGAGATCACCGCCAGGTACGGCGCCGCGTCGGCGAGCAGGTCCAGCGGGAAGTGCCCGGTGCCCAGGTCGCCGACCGCGACGAGGTAGCCGATGGCGCGCAGGCCGTCCAGCCCGGTGAGCAGGGAGCGGCGCTCGAACTGGGCGAAGTCGCCTCGTACGGTGAGGATCACCTCGCGGGGCCGTCGGCCCGAGGCGCGCAGGGCCTCGTGCAGCGGGGCGAGCGCGGCCGAGCCGCCGATCACCGCGGCCGTCGGCAGGGTGAGCACCAGGGGGAGCAGGGCCTCGCTCGCGGCGACGTCGCGCACCGTCTGGACGGTGGAGGAGATGTTCCCGCGGCCCTCGTCGTTCGCCTGGAAGGCGATGACGCCCCCGGTGTCGAGATCGACGACAGGCGTGACACCCGTGCCCGCCGCGGAGCCCTGCGGAATGGCTTGCGCTCTGGTCGTCACATCCCGAGCATGGGGCATTCCCTACCGTCACAGAAGTAACGCAGTGTGATGTTCACCGATATTTCGCTATTCGTTGGACTTGACCGGCGAGATCGTGTGTCCGGCGAGGTCAGCCGGTAGTGTCGCGTTCCATGACGTCGCGACCTGCCAAGGGGGGAGGCCGCTGGGTCTCCGTGGCGCCCGAGCGCCTGAACCGCTGGATCGACGGCTTCGTCGACCGGCACGGCCCGCCGAGCGTGACGGCCTCGGACTCCGTCGTCCGCCTTCAGGGCGCGGACGGCGCGGTCGCCGAGTGCCAGGTGCCGTTCCCGCCGCTCACCTCCTCGGGGGGCGGACCGATGGCGCGCCTGGTCACCCACGTGCGCACCGAGCGCAGGATCGGCGTGCTGCTGGTCCGGCTGGGCGGCCACGCGGCGGGGATCTTCCAGGGCGAGGAGCTGCTCTCCTCCAAGGTGGGCTCGCGGCAGGTCCACGGGCGCAGCGCGGCGGGCGGCTGGTCGCAGCGGCGCTTCGCCCGGCGCAGGGAGAAGCAGGTGGACCAGGCGCACGAGGCGGCGGCCGAGGTGGCGCTGCGCGTCCTCGGCCCGCACGTGGGCGAGCTGGAGGCGGTCGTGCTGGGCGGCGACCGGCGCGCGGTCGACGCGCTGCGGCCCGACCGCAGGCTCGCGCCGGTCTTCGCGCTGGAGGCCGAGCCCTTCCTGACGGTCCCCGATCCGCGGCTGGTGGTCCTCAAGGACACCCCCGCCCAGTTCCGCGCGGTCCGCATCAGGTTGAGCGACCCCGGGTGAGCGGGTTTCGCGCGGAAGGACCCGGGGCGGGGGCCCTGTGAGGGGGTTTCGTGCGGAAGGACCCGGGGGCGGGGGCCCGTGTGAGGGGGGTTCGTACGGAGAAGGTCCGGGGCGGGGCTCGGGTGAGCGGGGCCCAGGTGAGCGGGGCTCGACAAAACGTGGAGAAGCCGCCCGGTGTCGCGCCGTACACTGATCGGTATGCGCACTCCCGATTGACCGTCGTCCCGATGAAGGCGAGACGGCCGAGCCGAGAGCCGGGAGACACAGGGCGCGGCGGGTTCGGCCTCAGTGAAGTGAGCCTGTGTATTTCCTGCTGGGAGTGTTCTCCAACCATGATCGTAGCTTCTGACATCGAACTGCGGGCCGGGGCCCGGTTGCTCATCGAGGGCGCGTCCTTCCGGGTGAACCCCGGCGACAAGATCGGGCTCGTCGGCCGGAACGGGGCCGGGAAGACCACGCTGACCCGCGTGCTCGCGGGAGAGGGGTCGGCCGCCTCCGGCACGGTCTCCATCAGCGGCGAGGTCGGCTACCTGCCGCAGGACCCGCGCACCGGCGACCTGCACGTGCTCGCCCGCGACCGCATCCTGTCGGCCAGGGGGCTCGACCAGGTGCTGCGCGAGCTGCGTGAGGCCGAGGCCGGCATGTCCTCTGCCGACGACCGCACCAGAGACCGCGCGGTCCGCGCCTACGGGCGCCTGGAGGACCGGCTGCACGTCCTGGGCGGGTACGCCGCCGAGTCGGAGGCCGCCTCCATCGCCTCCAGCCTGGGTCTGCCCGACCGGGTGCTCGGCCAGCCGCTGGAGACCCTCTCCGGAGGGCAGCGCAGGCGGGTGGAGCTGGCGAGGATCCTCTTCAGCGGGGCGGAGACTCTCCTCCTTGACGAGCCGACAAACCACCTAGATGCGGACTCAATCGGGTGGCTTCGTGATTTTTTACGATCTCACCAGGGCGGCTTGATCATTATTAGCCACGACGTCTCGCTTCTTGAAGCGACGGTAAACCGGGTCCTGCACCTCGACGCCAACCGCGCGGTGATCGACACCTACAACGTCGGGTGGAAGGCCTACCTGGCCCAGCGGGAGACCGACGAGAAGCGCAGGAGGCGCGAGCGCGCCAACGCCGAGAAGCAGGCCTCGGCCCTGATGTCGCAGGCCGACAAGATGCGCGCCAAGGCCACCAAGGCCAAGGCGGCCCAGGACATGCAGCGCCGCGCCGAGCGCCTGCTGTCGGGCCTGGAGGTGGAGCGGCGCAGCGACAAGGTCGCCAAGCTGCGCTTCCCCCAGCCCGCCCCGTGCGGGCGCACCCCGATCATGGCGGAGGGGCTGTCGAAGTCGTACGGCTCCCTGGAGGTCTTCACCGACGTCGACGCCGCCGTCGACAGGGGGAGCAGGGTCGTCATCCTGGGCCTGAACGGCGCGGGGAAGACCACCCTCCTGCGGATTCTCGGCGGCATCGAGGAGCCCGACACCGGCGCGGTCAAGCCGGGGCACGGGCTCAAGCTCGGCTACTACGCGCAGGAGCACGAGACGATCGACCCCGAGCGCACCGTGCTGGAGAACATGCGCTCGGCCGGCGGAGAGCTGCCCGACGTGGAGCTGCGCAAGGTCCTGGGCTCGTTCCTGTTCACCGGCGACGACGTGGACAAGCCCGCGGGCGTGCTGTCGGGCGGGGAGAAGACGCGGCTGGCGCTGGCCACGCTGGTGCTGTCGGCGGCCAACGTCCTCCTCCTGGACGAGCCCACGAACAACCTCGATCCGGCCAGCAGGGAGCAAGTTCTTTCGGCGCTAACGTCCTATTCTGGGGCGATTGTGCTCGTCACGCATGATGAGGGGGCTGTAGAGGCGCTACGACCCGATAGGGTGATCTTGCTGCCTGACGGAGTTGAAGACGCGTGGAGCGACGAATTTTCCGATCTTGTGGCACTTGCCTGATCTTAATTTGAGCGGGTACGGATCTTTTCCCGTGGAGTAGGTAGCCGATCTCGCTGAAATGACTGATCATGGCGTGTGTAACGCTGCGGAAGTCTGGCACTACAGGAGGTACTCGTGGCCGAGACTCTGAAGAAGGGCACCCGGGTTACCGGGGCCGATCGTGAAAAACTGGCCTCCGATCTCAAGAAGCGCTACAGCGCGGGTGAAAGCATCCGTGCCCTGGCCGCTTCGACCGGCAGGTCGTACGGGTTCATCCACCGCATCCTGAGCGAGTCCGGCGTGACTCTGCGCGGGCGCGGCGGCGCCACCCGAGGCAAGTCCAAGCGCTGACCCCGCCTCGGAACGCGCGACCGCAGCCGCTCGTCCCCCACTCTGAAGCCGTTCCCGCCCGGACCTGTAGAACCTCATTCTGGAGAGTCGATAGGCTCGGGCGAGGCGGACATCGAGGGTGGGAGAACAGCGATGGCGGAAGTGGCGTTCGGGGGGAGTGTGGAGGAGATCTCTCTCAAGGAGGTCGGTCTGCGCTATGAGGTGGACGGCGAGATCGCGACGATCACGCTGGACCGTCCGGAGAAGCGGAACGCTCAGACGTTCGCCACCTGGCTGGCTCTGGCTCATATCGGTGACGGCCTGCCGCAGCAGGTGAGGGTCGTCGTGATCAGAGGTGAGGGGCCGTCCTTCTCGGCGGGGATCGACCGGAGGATGTTCACCCCGGAGGGGGTTCCAGGGCAGGGGTCGTTCGCGTCCTCCGCGACACTTGGCGAAGTGGATTTCGCCGAGCGTGTGGCGCGGGCCCAGCGGGGCTTTCTCTGGCTGAGGCGTCCCGACATCGTCTCCGTGGCCGCCGTCCAGGGCCACGCGATCGGTGCGGGATTCCAACTGGCGCTCGCCTGTGACCTGCGGGTCCTGGCGGACGACGCCAAACTGTGCATGAAGGAGCCGGCCCTCGGGCTGGTTCCCGACCTGACCGGCACCAAGCCGCTGGTCGACCTGGTGGGCTTGTCCAGGGCCGTCGAGATCTGCCTGACCGCCCGCGTCGTGGGGGCGCAGGAGGCGGCGAGGATCGGCCTGGCCGAGCTGGTCGTCGCGCCGGAGGAGCTGACGCAGGCCGTACGCGACCTGACCGACGCGCTGCTGGCGACCGACCGTGACGCCGCGACGGCGACCAAGCGGCTGCTTCAGGGTGCTTCGGGGCGCACGCTGGAGGAGCAGAGCGCGGCCGAGGCGCGCGAGCAGGCGGGGCGCGTCAAGGCGCTCTTCGGGTAGGCCGTCCCGCTCGTGCTCCGTGATTCGTGGAGGGCCGTCACACGGCCCGTCCGGGTGGCGCCGCGGTGCTGTTCGCCCGGAGCTGACAGGGGAATGATCGTGCCTCTCCCGGTGCTCGCATCGGGAGAGGAGGCCGTATGGCGATGATGGGCGGTGGGCTCGGCCCCCAGGCGATGATGTCGTTCCGGCGGGACAGGTCGGTGACCAAGCAGCGTCTCGCGCCGGGCACGGTCAGACGCATCGCCGGTTACGCGCGGCCCTTCTCGCGGCACATCGCCGCCTTCCTCGCGCTGGTCGTGGTCGGCTCGGTCGTCGTGATCGCCAACCCGCTGCTGATGAAGGCGATCATCGACGACGGCGTCATCGCCAAGCGGCAGGGGGTGGTGATCGCCCTCGCGCTGGTCATCGCGGGGCTCGCGGTCCTCGACGGGGCGCTCACCCTGGCCCAGCGCTGGTTCTCCTCGCGGATCGGCGAGGGACTCATCTACAACCTGCGCACCGAGGTCTTCGACCACGTCCAGCGCATGCCGGTGGCCTTCTTCACCCGCACCCAGACCGGCGCCCTGATCTCCCGGCTCAACACCGACGTCATCGGCGCCCAGCGCGCCCTGACCAGCACCCTGTCGTCGGTCGTGGCCAACGTGGTCATGCTGGTGCTGGTCCTCGGCGCCATGCTGGTGCTCTCGTGGCAGATCACCGTCGTCGCCCTCGTGCTGTTGCCGATCTTCATCCTCCCCGCGAAGTGGGTCGGCAGGAAGATGTCCGGGCTCACCCGCGAGCAGATGGAGCTCGACGCCGAGATGAGCACCATGATGACCGAGCGGTTCAACGTCGCCGGGGCGATGGTCGCCAAGCTGTACGGCCGCCCGGCCGACGAGACCGCCGCCTTCGGCGACAAGGCGGGGCGGGTGCGTGACGTCGGCGTCACCGTCGGCATGTACGGGACGGTCTTCCGCGTCGCGCTCGGCCTGGTCGCGGCGCTGGCCACCGCCCTGGTGTACGGCGTGGGCGGCGTGCTGGCCGTCTCCGGCGTCTTCGAGCTCGGCACCCTGGTGGCCCTCGCCGCCCTCCTGATGCGCCTGTACGGTCCCCTGACGAGCCTGTCGAACGTGCACGTGGACGTGATGACCGCGCTGGTGAGCTTCGACCGGGTCTTCGAGGTCCTCGACCTGCGGCCCATGATCGCCGAGAGGCCCGGCGCCGTGCCCCTCCCCGGCGGGCCGGTCTCCGTGGAGTTCGACGACGTCCGGTTCAGATACCCGTCGGCCTCGGAGGTGTCGCTGGCCTCGCTGGAGGCGGTGGCCCGCCCCGACACCGGGCCCGGCCACGAGGTGCTGCGCGGCGTGACCTTCACCGCCCGCCCCGGCGAGATGGTCGCCCTGGTCGGCCCCTCGGGCGCGGGGAAGACCACCATCACCGGCCTGGTCTCCCGTCTCTACGACGTCACCGAGGGCGCGGTCCGCGTCAACGGCCTGGACGTGCGCGACGCCACCCTGGCCTCCCTGCGCGACACCGTGGGGGTCGTCATGCAGGACGCCCACCTGTTCCACGACACCATCGGGGCCAACCTCCGCTACGCCAGGCCGGGGGCCACCGACGAGGAGATCTGGGACGCCCTGCGGGCCGCCCAGATCGCCGACCTGGTCCTGGACCTTCCCGAGGGCCTGGAGACCGTGGTGGGCGACCGGGGCCACCGGCTGTCCGGCGGCGAGAAGCAGCGGCTGGCCCTGGCGAGGCTGCTGCTCAAGGCGCCCCGGGTGGTCGTCCTCGACGAGGCCACCGCGCACCTCGACTCCGAGTCCGAGGCCGCCGTCCAGCAGGCGCTGAAGGTCGCGCTGGCCGGGCGCACCTCGCTGGTCATCGCCCACCGGCTCTCCACGATCCGCGAGGCCGACCAGATCCTGGTGATCCAGGACGGCCGGGTGGTCGAGCGGGGCCGCCACGAGGAGCTGCTGGCCAGGGGAGAGGTATACGCCGAGCTCTACCGGACCCAGTTCAGCCAGACCTCCTGACCCCTCCCGGATCCGGTCCGGCCGGACTCTTCGCCTTTTCCCGGACCTGGGTCACCGGACCTGCTGACAGGGGGCGGCGCGGCTCCGAGTGGATCTTCCGGGGCCAATGGTGTTAGATCATGGGTACGTGGACGACCGGCTGAAACGCGATGACCTGACTGACGACGAGTGGGGGCGGCTGGCGCCGTTGCTGCCCGCTCACGCCCGGCGGGGAAACCGGTGGGCCGATCACCGCACGATCATCGACGGGGTGTTCTTCCGCTCCAGGACCGGCTGCCCCTGGCGCAAGCTGCCGGAGACGTACGGCAACTGGAAGACCGTCTACAACCGGCACCGCCGGTGGTCGGCGGACGGCACCTGGGAGACGATCCTGGGCGCGCTGCGGACCGGCGAGGACCCGGTTCCCGGCTCCGGGCCCGCCCCCTGGGGGGACATCCGGCCCGGTGCGACGTTCGAGGTCCCGAACTGGTGACCCGCGCCGCGCCCCCGTGACGAAGGGGCCCGGACGGCTCGTACGGACGGCACGGCACGGGGGAGCGCCCGCCGGCGTCAGGACGAGGCGTAGCCCAGGCGGGTGAGCTCCTCGCGGGCGACCTTCGCCACCAGTTCGGCGTCCTGCCCGCGCAGGCGGGTGCGCCAGACACCGACCTTCGGGACGTTCCTGCCCAGCAGGGCGATCTTGGGGACCCGCGTCTCCAGGAAGCCGGAGAGCCCCTCCAGGGCCTCGGCGGGGGAGGAGGCCAGGTCCTCGTAGCGCAGGGTGAGCAGCTGCTCCCTGGGCAGCTCCTGGTGGAGCGAGGCCGACAGTCGCACCGCGCTGCGCCAGCGCAGCGCGCACTTGCCCGCCGTGGGCATCGCCTTCCAGCGCTCGCGGTGCTCGCCGGAGTTGACGCCGAGGAACGGGTTGGGGAACTCCGTCTCGTCGCTCAGCATGGCCGGCTTGAACCACGTCAGGGACGCGGGGTCGGCCAGCATGTCGGCGGCCACGTCGCGGCCGTCCCTGATGAGCTGGACGAAACGGGCGTCGGGGAAGGCCTGCAGCAGCACCGAGGCGCTGTAGAGCAGGTCGGGGCTGGCGTCGCCGAAGCGGACCACGGAGCCCGAGGCCACGCAGGGCCCCGCCCCGGTCACGCCGCCCGCCTCCCGGCACGGGGCCGGGCACTCCTCGCAGGCGCCGGGGACGATCTGCCAGGACTCGGCCATGGCGTCGCGGAGCACGCGGGTCGCGCCCATGCCCCGTCCCGCGATCGAGGGCCGCCGGGCGAAGGCGTAGACGACGTGCGCCACCGCCGCCCGTCCCATGGTGACGTGGAATCCGGGGGAGCGTTTCAGGGCGCGGGCCAGCAGGTCCGCGCCGGAGTGCGGGGCGGCGAGCACGAACACCGGCCTGCGGACCTTGATGCCGTTGACCACCAGGATGTGGGGCGGAGGTCGCATATGAAAGCCCAGTGTGGCACCGTTTGCGGAGTGAACGAACCGGCCGCCGGGATACGGGTCCCGCCTCCGCCGCGTCCGGGCGACACGGTGGCGGTGGTCGCCCCGTCCGGACCCCCCGATTCCGAGCGGCTGGCGCGTGGCATCCGCGTCCTGGAGGGGCTCGGGCTGAAGGTCGTCGTCGGTGCCCACGTCCTCGACAGGGACCGCTACCTCGCGGGCTCGGACGCCGGCCGCGCGGCCGACCTGCGGGACGCCTGGTGCGATCCCGCGGTGAGCGCGGTGCTCTGCGCCCGGGGCGGCTACGGCGCCACCCGCCTCCTCGGCCACCTCGGCCCCCTCGACTGGGACGCCATGCGGGCCGCCGGCCCCAAGGCGCTGGTCGGCTCCAGCGACGTCACCGCCCTGCACAGCGCGTTCGCCGTGGAGCTGGGCGTCGCCTCCTGGTTCGGGCCGATGCCGGCCTGCTCCACGATCAGCGACCCCGAGGGGCCCGAGCCGCGCACCTTCGAGAACTTCACGGCCGCCCTCGCCGGAGCCCCGCCGACGATCACCGGCGACCGGGTGATCGTTCCCGGCGAGGTCACGGCGCCGGTCACCGGCGGTAACCTCACCCTGCTGGCCGCGCTCTGCGGAACGCCGTACGCGCTGTCGGCACGGGGCCGGATCGTCCTGCTGGAGGACGTCGCCGAGGCCCCGTACCGGATCGACAGGATGCTCACCCAGCTGCTGCAGGCCGGGGCGCTCGACGGGGCGGCGGGGTTCGTCCTGGGGTCCTGGGTCGGCTGCGGCGACCCCTACCCGGTGCTGGAGGAGCTGCTCGCGCCGCTCGGGGTGCCTGTTGTCGCGGGGCTTCCGATAGGGCATGGAAAGCCACAGTTTTCTGTATTGCTCGGGGCACTTGGTGCTATTGATGCAAAATCGTGCTCTCTGGCCTACTCAACAGGGGGCGCCGACAAGGCACGCTAGGTGCGAACCTAGGAGGAAACCGGCAGAGGGGGCGCACGCGTGAGATTGTTCCGGCGGCACCGTGACCGGCGGACCGAGACGCCGCGGCGTCCGGTCGAAGAGGTCGATCTCGACTCCCTGCTCGCCCTGGTCGCGGACAGTCTCGGCTACACGTGCGCCTTCGATCCCGGCGGCGGGACCCTCACGCTCACCGGCCCGCGCCGGGTCGTGGTACGGCTCACCGGACTGCGCGCCGAGGCGCTCCGGAGCTCCCGCGAGGACTGGCCCATGCTCGTCTCCGAGCACCTGACCCACACCCTGGCCACGGTGGACGAGCCGTTCGACGCCTGCGAGCTGGAGCAGGTGCGCCCGATGCTGCGGACCCGCATCCAGCTCGACGACGACCTCGAGCCGGCCCGCGTGGTCGGGCGCCACCTCACCGCCGACCTGGTCGAGGTGCTCACCATCGGCGACGCCGTCTCCGGGCGCCCGGTCCGCCCCGAGGAGGTCGGCTGCTGGCCGATCACCGCGGGCCAGGCGCTCGACCTCGCCCTGGAGAACACCCACCGGGAGGAGCGGCTCTCGGTCACGGAGGGTGACCTCGGCGGCGTGGCGGTCCGCAGGCTGACCGGCCCCACCGAGGGCGCCGCCGCCCACCTGCGCAGGCTGGGCGACTATCTTCCGGTCCCCTCCGACGGGGTCCTCGTCGCCCTGCCCGACCCGGCGACGCTGATCGTCCATCCGGTCGAGAGCATCGGCGTGGTCCGCGCGATCGAGCGGCTGCGGCTGTTCGCCCAGCGGGAGTTCGACAGGCGTGCCGGCGCCCTCAGCCCGCAGGTCTACTGGTGGCACGGCGGCCGTCTCTCCCTGATCAGGGCCGACCTGGTCAGCCAGGACGGGCAGACCCGGCTGGTGGTCGCGCCCCCGCCGGACTTCGCCCGGGTCCTCGCCGCCCTCGCCGTCCGCCCCGACGGCGCCACCGGCGGCTGACGACCGGCCACCCCCGGGGGTCCCCGGTGGCCCGTTTTCGTACGGCGGAATCGTGAGCCGCGGAGACTTCCCGTACGGCGGAATCGTGAGCCGTGGAGACGGCACCGGCGCGGGCGCGAGATGATGAGACGCCCCCGCGCCCGTCCCGGCCGCCGCCGACGCCCCGGGGCCGGACGGGTCCCGGACCGGTACCGGCGCCCCGGCCCGTGCCCTGGCCGTGGTCGCCGGATGCGGGATGACGGGGCCCGATGTACGAGGAGTGGACATGGCGCAGTGGTGCCTCGGTGTCGATCTGGGGACGAGCTTCTCCGCCGGGGTGATGGCGGCGGAAGGGCGCTTCGACGTCCTGGAGGTCGAAGGAGAGCGGCGCATCCCCTCCGCGGTCATGCTGGACGAGCGGGGGACGCTCGTGGCGGGCAGGATCGCCCAGCGGGGCATCGCGATCAGCCCCGAGCGCGTCGAGCGCAACCCCAAGCGCTACGTCGGCCGGGGCCGGATGCTGCTCGGCGGGGTCCCGGTGGACGTCGCCGACGCCCTGGCGGCGCTGCTCGAACTGTTCGTCAGCGAGGGGCGGCGGCGGTTCGACGGCGCCGACCCCGACTGCATCGCGCTCACCCACCCGGTGGCCTGGGGCGCCGACCGCAAGGCGGTGCTGCTCGCGGCGGCGAGGAAGGTCGTCAGCGGCGTGCGGATCGCGCTCATCGACGAGCCGGTGGCCTCGGCCCGCTACTTCGCGTCCGCGGGGCGGGCGACCGGCGGCTCGCGGCTCGCCGTCTACGACCTCGGCGGCGGCACGTTCGACGCGGCCGTGCTCACCGTGGACGGCGGCGACTTCGCGGTCGTCGGCGAGCCGGGGGGCAGCGACGAGATCGGCGGCGAGGGGTTCGACGAGCAGGTCTTCGCGTTCCTCGGCGCCCAGATCGAGCGGCTCGACGCCGACTGGTGGCTGCAGGTGACCACCAACCCCGAGCGCCGCTACGTCAGCTACGCCGCCGACCTGCTCAAGATGGCCAGGGAGGCGAAGGAGACGCTGTCGAAGTTCGACACCTCCTCCCACTACGTGGTGGGCATCAACGAGGACGTGCACATCACCAGGGCCGACCTGGAGGACCTCATCGGCGAGGAGATCGTCAGGACGGTCGACATCCTCGACGAGACGATCCGCGGCGCGGGGGTCGAGTCGGACGAGCTGGCCGCGGTGTTCATGACCGGCGGTCCCAGCAGGATGCCGCTGGTCCAGAAGGCCGTACGCGAGCGCTTCGGCGAGCGGGTGAGGACCTACGACGACCCGAAGATCGTGGTCGCGTACGGCGCCGCGCAGCTGGCCTGGAAGCTCAAGGTCGAGCACCGCGAGCCCGGCCCGGGCCCTGTCCCCGCCACCGGCGGCCACCCGGTGCCCACCGGCGCTCCCGGCGTTCCCGGCGTTCCCGGTGCCGGGCGGGTCTCCGGTACGGAGCAGCGGGCCTTCACCGGCCCCGCGGCGGACTCCCCGGTCCCCGCGGGCGGTCCGGCCGGGGGCCACCGGCCTCCCGGCGCGCCGGTCGCGGGCCCGATCGCCTCCCCGCGGGCCTTCACCGGCCCGGCGGGCGGCGCCACCGGGGACCACCGGGTGCTCACCGGCCCCGAAGACGGCGCCACCGGCGGCCACCGGGCCCCCACCGGCCCCCCAGGGGTCTCAGGGGCAGGGGGTGCCGGGGGCGGCGGGGGCGGGCCCACGGTCCAGGGGATCGAGAAGGTCATGGACGCCGTGCTGGAGGCGCGGGCCGAGGCGGGCCGGGTCTTCGTCCACCAGGCCTTCGACCACGGCCACTTCCTGCGCAGGCTCGACGGGATCGGCGGCCGCCACGACCGGGAGCTCCGCTTCGGCAGGCTCGTGGAGTGGGCCGCGTCCGGAGAGGGCGTCGTGGCCGTGGAACAGGTGGGGCCCGCGCAGGTGCTGGTCCGCACCCTCACCCCCGACCTGGCCATCCGCGCCACCCACCCGCTGCAGATGTGGGGCGACCCGACCGTGATCGCCCATGGCCGTACGGCGTGGGTCTTCTTCCAGCCCCGGCAGGCCGTCCCGGTCGACACCTCGATGGGCCTGCCCTGGGGCGAGACCGGCCACCTGGCCATGGTCGAGATCGACCTGGCCGGGACCTTCGCCTTCCAGGCTCCCCAGCCGCGCGAGCTGGGCCCGTACGCCCAGTGGTTCCTCAACGAGGACAACAGGCTGCGCCGGCTGCTCGACCAGGAGGCCCCCAGTGGTACCGAGCCGTCGCCCTCGGTGGGCGCGCCGGGCTGCACCGTGGTGCTCGGGCAGTTCACCAGCAACAAGCCGATGTTCCAGAACCGCCACCAGGACTTCAGGCCGTGGCAGGTGCTGTGCCTGGTCGACCCAGGTGGCGTCGTGCGCCCGACGGTGCGCGAGCCGGGGCGGAGCTGGCTGCACCAGGTGGTCCTGCACCGGGGCAGGTGGTTCACCTCCGGTTCGGCGGGGCTGGAGGCCGACACCGCGGACGGCAGGACCAGGCTGGTCATGCCGCGGCCCCGGGGCGGCGCGCTGCGCTGGTTCCCGGCCGGTGGCCAGATCTACGCGGTCGGCGTCGACCAGGTGAGCCCGGCGAGGGGCTGGTCGGTCGGGATCTTCGACCAGCGCTCCCAGACGCTGGAGTTCCTGATGGGCAAGCAGTCGGCGACGCTGGCCGGTCACCTCACCTCACGGCACCGCTGGGAGCGTCCCAGGTTCGTCGCCGACGGCGACTCGATGTGGATGACCATGCGCGACGCGGGCCGCAGCAGGCTGCTGCACGTCACCCCGGCCGGGGCGCGGGAGGTGCACCGCACGCCGGGGACGTTCGAGCCGGTCGCCCGGGTTCCCACCGGCCTGCTCTGCCTGCACCACCCCGACGACGCGACCGGCGCCGCCCGCGACCAGCCCGCCACCCTGGTGCACCTGCCGCTCTGACCGTTCACGGCCCCGGCCCGGGGAGGCGGGGGCCGTGAACGCCTTCACGGGCGTGTCACACCCCCCCGTGCCCGGCCCCCGGTTCCCCGCCGGCACGAAAACCGACGACGGGCGACGGCGGGCGACGGGCGACGACCGGCGACGAGCGACGATCGCCGACGACGGGCGAGGGCCGACGCCGACGTGTCGTCCGGGCGGAGACCTGCCCTGTTGGCCGTTCGAGGCCGGTGATCGTCCCGTACGGCCCCCGGTCACCGGGACAGCGCCCGGAACACCCCAAGATCGGATGTCCCGGGCGGCCGATCGCCCCGCGGAACACCCCCGCAAGTGGCTGTGAGCCAAATCACGGTTGAGGTTGACCTTGGGTCAGGGTGCACGTTCGTCGCAACGGCACGACGCCGACCGGACATAACGGATTTGAAGGAGTGCGCCACCATGTCCATCACCCTTTCCGACCAGGACAAGAGCACCTTGCGGACCGCCGCGTACGGCGCCGTGTCGCTGATGGCCGCCGCGGACGCCACCGGTAAGCCTCGCGAGACCGCCATGAACGGTTCCGTCACCCTGGCGTCGGCGACCGGCCCGATCGGGCACGTGCTCGCCGCGAGGTCGAAGGACATCGACCTGAGGAGCGAATCCGTCGCCGAACTCGCCGATCAGGTACTCCCGGCCCTGACCGCGGCCATGAGCCTGCTCGAGAAGCAGGATCCGGTCGAGGCCGGCAACTTCCGCGGCGTCGTCCTCATCGCCGTCGACGCGGCCGCCCGGTTCCGCCGGGGAGCGCCCAACCCCGCCCTGGCCGAGATGGCCCGCAAGATCACCGCAGCCCTCGACGCCGCCGGGGTGGCCACCGCGGAGAGTGGTGCCGCGCCGATGGCCTCCGGTGGGCAGGATCGTCCGGAGCTGCGGAAGGTGATCGAGGAGATCGTCGACTCCGGGTTCATCGGGGTGTCGTTGCGCGTGAACGACGAGCGGGGCGAGTGGGTCGGCAGCGCCGGGGCGGCCGAGCTGGGCGGGGCCGCCAGGCCGCCGATCGACGGGCACGTCCGGATCGGCAGCAACACCAAGACCTTCACCGCGACCGTGGTGCTGCGGCTGGTGGCCGAGGGAAGGATCGAACTCGACGCCCCGGTGGCGGACCACCTGCCCGAGTTCGGGCTGGACGAGCGGATCACGGTGCGGATGCTGCTGCGGCACACCAGCGGGGTGTTCAACTTCACCGGCGAGGTCCATGACGACGGGACGATCGCGCCGGGCATCCCCATCCCCTACGGCACCACCGGCAAGGAATGGATGGACAACCGGTTCAGGACCTACCGGCCGCAGGAGCTGGTGGAGCTGGCGCTGTCCAAACCGGCGCGGTTCGAGCCGGGGACGGGCTGGAGCTATTCCAACACCAACTACGTGCTGGCCCGGCTGCTGATCGAGAAGGTCACCGGCCGCTCGCTCGCCGAGGAGACACGGCGGCTGATCCTGGAGCCGCTCGGGCTGTCGGACACCGTGGTGCCGGACGCCTCGCCGGAGATCCCCGAGCCGCACGCCCACGCCTACTACCGGTACGAGGAGGCCGGCCGGGAGAAGACGGCCGACGTCACCCGCCAGAACCCCTCCTGGATCTGCACCGGCGGCGACATGATCTCTACCACCAAGGACCTCCACACGTTCGTCTCCGCGCTGCTGCGCGGCGAACTCCTGCCGGCCCCGCTGCTGGCCGAGATGTGCGCCCCGCACCCGACGGGCATCCCGAACATGGACTACGGCCTGGGTGTGTTCGTACTGACCACGGACGGCGGCACCGTCATCTCCCACAACGGCGCCGCCGCGGGCCACGCGGCGCTGATGTACGGCACGCCCGACGGCGGCAAGACCCTCACCGCCGCGCTGAACTGCGTGGACGACGCCGGCTTGTCCATCGCGGCAGCGTTCCAGGACGCCCAGCGAAGGCTCCTCAACGAGGTGTTCGGTGGTGAGCGGGCTGCCCCGGCCCGGCCGGCGAACTGAACACCTGTGCCCCGCACGCCTGGAGGGGCGGCCCCTTCCCGCCGCGCGTCGGGGAGAACGCGAACCGGGGCCGGGCCGGGCTCGGCAAGCCCGGCCCGTCCACACGCTCGGCCATGGTCCGCCTGGTCGCCGAGCTCGAACACGAGGCAGGATCTCGCAGATGAACGGAGTCACGATCGGGCAGGCGGCGGCGTTCGTCGGCGTCACGGTGAAGACGGTGCGGCACTACCACAAGCTTGGCCTGGTGAAGGAGCCGGAACGCGACGGCTCCGGTTACCGGCGGTACGGATCGGCCGATCTGTTGCGGCTGGTGCAGGTCCGGACACTGGCCGCCGCCGGGGTGCCGCTGGCCGGGATCGGACCCCTGATCGACGCCGACGTCACGCTGTTCACCGCCGCGCTCGCCGACGTCGAGCGGCGGCTCACCGAACAAATCGAGGAGTTGGTCGCGCGGCGTGACACGCTGCACCGGCTCGCCGACGGTGACCGGGCTCTGCTGGGCGACCGCGCCGTGGCGCTGCTGGAGCGGATGTCCGGCCTCGGATTCCCCGCGGACGCGGTGGCGGCCACCAGGGAGGGGTGGGTGCTGGCCAAGGCCCTGGCCCCGGAAGGCTTCGATGACTACCTCACCCATTTCGAGCACGCCCTGCACGACACCCGGCTCCTCGCCCTGACCGAGCGCGCGGCCGAAGCCGCGGCCTGGGAACCGGACGACCCCCGCATCGCGGAGCTCGCCACCGCCGTGGCCGACCACTACCTCACCGACCCCGCATTGCTGAAGACCGTCACCGGCCTGCAAGCCCGCACCGAGGCCGCGACCCGGTACACGCTGATCGCCCACCACGGCGAAGAGCGGACGCCGGCCGCGGCGCGGCTGGCCGCGCTTTTCGAGACCAGGCTCCGCGCCGCCGGCGTCCACATCCCCAGACCGGACTCCCACTGACCACGCCGTGCTCCGGCCCATCGGCGCGGCGACCGGCCGGGGCCCGCCCACGCCGGCCCGGCTCCACGAACGCCATGTCCGCCGGGCCGGCGTGAAAGACCGGAACGGCTCCTCCCCATCGATCTCCGGGAACCCCGCAACGCCTCCGATCCGAAGATCTCCAGGTCGGAACCGGGGAGCCATCGACGTCGGAACGGCGGACGGCGGCGACTCCGGCCGATCCGGCTCGCCGACGCCACCGGCCGTTCCGTTGTCGATCGAACCCCTCCTCACCCCCGGTCAGGTCGTCGGGGCGGGCACCGGCCGTTCCGCGCCCAGGGCGGCGACCGCGGTGGCGAGTTCCCTGCGGAGTTCCTGGCCGCGCGTGGTGAGGGTGCCGATCGCGGCGATGCGGTCCTCACCCGACTTGCGAGCCTTGAGACGGTCGGCGGCCGAGCGGGCGGAGGCGGACTTCAGCTCGGCCCGCCTGGTCTCCAGCTCCCTGCGGCGGCGTGCCAGGCTCTCGTCCGCGGTCTGCTCGACGCCCACCCGCCAGGTCGCCACCATCCGCTCCAGGTCGAGCGTCATCTCCCTGGCGACCACCGAGAACTGGTCGCGCAGCGCCCCCCTGATCGCCGCCTGGCTGCGCTGCACCTTCTCCATCGAGCGGCGTCCCATGAAGATGGCCGCCCCGATGGCCGGGGCGACCAGGATGAAGCCCACCGGGCCGAGCAGGGCCGTGGCGAAGCCGCCCAGGGACAGCCCGATCGAGGCCGAGGGCAGCACGTCCCGGATCAGGTCCACGCTGCCCGGGTCGTCCGCCGCCATGTCACCCTTGACCTGGACCTGCGTCAGGTTGGGCATCGCGCGGCCGTCGGTGGCGAGGTCGACCGGGTCGAGGCCGAGGTCGCGGGCGAAGGCGTCCAGCGTGGTCCTGGCCAGCTTCTCCACGTCGTACACGATCTGCGACCACGCCGCCTCCAGGGAGCGCTGCACGCTCTCCGGCAGCTCCGCCATGTACTGGTCGATCTGGGCCTGCTTCTTCAGCGTGGCGATCGTGTTCTCGTACGGCTGGCGGATCTCCGACACCCGCGCCGCGACGATGCCCGCCACCTCGCGCCCGAGGAAGGTGTTGGCCACCGCGCCCGCCCTGCGGCGTCCCGCCAGCTCGGTGAGCTCCGCCAGACCGGCGTCCACCTCGGCGAGCCGGGCGGTGACGTCGCCCTCGTCGTCGGAGCCCACGGCGACGTCGTCCTTCGCGCCGGTCGCGAGCGAGCCCAGCACCGACAGCGCGGCGGCGACCACCGTGGCGCCCCGCGCGGAGTCCCTGCCCTCGGCGAAGCCGCGCAGGTGCCGCTCCAGCACGTCCATGCCGCTGCGCGCCCGCAGGGTGTCGGCGCGTTCCGTGCGCCCCTCGCGGCGCTTGACCTCGGCGGCCTCGGCGAGCTTGGCGCTCACCGGGATCCACGGCGCCTCCAGGAGCGGGGCCAGCGTCGCCGCCCTGCCGGGACTCGCCGCGATCGCCTCGGTGACGAAGGTCCTCAGGCGGGCCTTGTTCTCCTCCTGCAGGGCGCGCCAGTTGGCGGAGTCCTCCACCTTCGTCAGGACGAACGCGATCGCCTGGACCCGCTCGGCGGCCTCGGCGAGGAACTCCAGCTCGTGCCTGAGCACCGGCTGGTCCTGGGCGCTGAGCGTGAACAGCAGCGCGTCGGCCCGCTGCAGCATCGCCACCGTCACCTGCCGGTGGCCCACCGTCAGGCTGTCCACGCCGGGGGTGTCGAGCAGCCGCAGGCCGTCGAGGAGGGGGTTGTCGAGGGTGATGTCCACGCTGACGACGTCGCGGCGCTTGCCCGCGTCGCCGCGCATCGAGGCGTAGTCGGGGATCGACTCGACGGTGATCGGCGTCTGGACCGGTCCCGCGTCGGTGCTGCGGTGCACGACGGCGGCGAGCCGGGGGCCGCGCCGCAGCGACAGGAAGCAGTTGGTGGCGACGTCGGCGTCGACGGGGAGCAGGTCGGGGTGGCCCACCAGCGTGTTGAGCAGCCGGCTCTTGCCGCGCTTCTGCGCCCCGGCGACCACGATGTCGGTGCACTCGTCCTTCCAGCGGCCCGCGCACGCGGCCAGCACCTCCGCGAGGTCCTTCCTGCCGCACTGCCCGGCCAGCGCGTGGACCTCGTTGGCGTAGCGCAGCAGCCTGGCCACGGGGCCGGTCGGGTCGGGGGTCGTCATTTCCTTTTCTCCTGTCGGGGATGGTTCGGGGGAGCGGGGGGAGAGAAACCGGTGCCGTCTCAGGAGCTGTAGTGCGCCCAGATGGTCTCGTACGCCTCGCACAGGGTCTCGGCCGCCCGTCGCTGCCGCAGGGAGAGCGGCCGGTGGGTGAGGGTGCGGAACCGGGCGCCCAGGGCTGCGGCGTAGCCGGCGACCTCGGCGCGCGGGGCTCCGGGCGGCGCGCCGAGCTGGGTGGCCAGCTCGGCGCCCGCGAGCAGGAGTTCCAGCGCCCGCCGGTCGTCGGCGGGGACCATGGGGGAGGCCCGCAGCGCCTCGATCGCGGCGGGGTCCACCCGGACCGGGGGGAGCGGTTCGCCGCCCCCGGCACCCGCGAGTCCCTCCCGCGCGGCCCCGTCCCGCGCCGCCTTCTCCAGCGCCACCTCGTCCAGCGCGGCGGAGACGAGGTCCTCCAGGACGGTCAGCACGTCCCTGGCCCGGTGCCCGCCGGTCCTGCCCTCGCTCATCATGGCGAGGGTGCGCCAGCGCATCGACGCCGCCGTGGCGGCCGGGGCGATCTCCGCGGGCGAGGCCCCCGGGGACAGGCCGAGCTGCTCGGCGGGCTCGTCGTGGCGGGCCAGGCGCAGCAGCTCCGCGGTCATCTCCTCGTTCAGCACGAGCGTGCCGCGGCCGAGTGCCTCGGCGGCGGTGAAGATCCGCAGGCCGCCCAGGGAGGTCGCGATCGGCCGGTTCTCGTCGAGCTGGGCCGCGAGCGCGTCCAGGGTGGCGCGGTCGGCGCCCAGCGCGGGCGTGCGGGCGATCGCGCGCAGTCGGGTCAGCGCGTCGAGCGCCTTCAGCTGGTCGGCGCGGCGGGCGAAGTGGGCGATGCCCGCGGCCACCGAGCCGGTCGCGGCCCGGCCCGCGGAGGAGTAGCCGGAACGCTCCAGCAGGTGGGCGGCGAGCGCCCCGGGGTCGGCGGTCCCGGTCGCGCGCACCGCCTCCACCGCGCTGGTGATGCCGTAGCGGTGCAGCCGCTCCACCAGCCGGTGCCGCACCTCGGCCGGTACGGGCAGCTCGGGCGCCGAACGGAAGTCGTCCAGGTCCAGGAGGTAGTCCTCCAGGTCGTCCTCGTCGAGCCCGGCCAGCGCCGCCAGGGCCGCCGCGTCCTCGGCGTCCAGCGGGCGGGCCCGCGCGGTCTCGGCGAGCAGGCCGATCACCGGGACCACGTCGAAGACGGAGGTGCGCAGGTCCGCGTAGCCCTTGGCGGCGAGCCGCCTGGCGGTCGGCCACGGGTCGCCCTCGTCGCCGCGCCGGTCGACCTGGCCGAGCACGGCGAGGGTGTTGACGCAGCTCATGCCGCAGGCGTCGGTCAGCCCCCGGAACTCGGCGAGGGTGGTGTCGTCGAACTTCTGGACGTAGCGCAGCACGTAGATCATCGCCTGCGCGCGGTCGTCCTCGTCGCCCGAGCCGAACAGCATGCTCCTGGCCGCCCGCTCGTTGGCGGCCGTCACCGTGTTCATGCCGGGGGTGTCGACGATGGTGATCGTGCGCAGCGACGGCAGGTCCAGCGTGACCCGCAGGCGCCGGATCCTGGCCACGTCGACGCCGAACTCGGCGGGGAGCCGGTGTCCGGGCAGCAGCCGGGAGTGGGCCACCCCGCCGTCGGTGAGCTCGACCGTGATGTGGCCGTCGTCCTCGCCGTACTCGTACTGGGTGACCACGAAGGTGCACTCGCCCGCGTCCACCGGGGCGATGGGGAGCCCGAGCAGCGCGTTGACCAGCGTCGACTTGCCGCTGCTCACCGCGCCCGCCACCGCGACCCGCAGCGGCGCGTCGAGTCCGGCGCGCACCTGCCTCACCCGTTCGCGCAGCTCCGCGCCGGAGAGCCTGGCCGCGGTGGTGTCGCACAGGCGGCGCAGCAGGTCCGCGGGCCCGGCGGGCCCGGCGTTCACGTGTCACCGTCCCGGCCGCCCGGGGCGTTCCCGCGGGCGGGTACGCGGGTCCGGCCGTCCGGCGGAGGCGTCTGAGCGGGCATGTCCGGGATCTCCTCCTCGGTGGGTACGGGAGCTCGATGAAAGGGCGTGAGGACGGGGCGGGGAGGGGCGTCTCAGCGCCCGGCGCCCGGGTCCGGGGATCCGTGGCGGTAGACGACGACCTGCGGCACGCGGATCACGCGCTCGCCGTCGGCGTATCCCCGCCTGACGGTCTCGGCGACGATGTCGTGCAGCTCGGGGCGCCCGGCCGTCTCGGTGCCGGACGCCTCGTGCAGGCGCGGGTCGAAGCGCTCGCCGTCGGCGACGATCTCCCGGACGCCCGCCCGGTTCAGCGCCTCCAGCAGCGTCCCGGCCAGCCGGGGGTGCCGCTCGGCGAGCTGGTCACGGTAGCCGACGCAGGCCGCCACCAGGGCCTCGCGCCCCGGGTGGCCACCGGAGAGGAGCCGTTCCACCTGCTGCGTGAGCGCGGCGCTGATCCCGCTCCCCGCGACCTCGGTCAGCGCCCCGGCCAGCGGGTCCGCAGGCAGGCCGGCCGGTGACTCCGACGGCGACCCCGACGGTGACCCCGCCGGTGGAGACGGTGATCCCGACGGTGATCCCGACGGTGATCCCGACGGTGACCCCGCCGGTGGAACCGGCGGCTGGAAGGACGGCGGAGCGGTGTGATCCGCGCCGGGCCGCCCCGGTGCCGGTCCCGCCCCACCCGCGGGGAACGGCGGCATCAAGGGTGGTGCGGGAGCCGCCCGCCAGGTGCCGGGCAGAGGCGCCCGGGATGCGGCGGGGCGGTCACGGCGCCACAGGTACAGGCCCACGGCCACCACGGCCACCACGGCCACCGCGACCAGGACGCCCGCCGCCACCGCGAGCACCGGGGGCGGCGGGAGGAACCCGGACGGTGTTCCCACCGTGACGGGCCCCGCCTCCCCGGGACGCAGGGAGCGCACCCCGCCGTCACGCAGCGGTGCCGACGGCGCGCCGACCGCCTCCCCTCCGAACCCGGTGACCGCGCCGCAGCCGGCCAGCGCCGGCCAGGCCAGGAACAGGGAAAGGAACGCGCGTCGGTCCCTCATCGCAGGCCTTCCTCGTCGGCCGCCCGTGTGACCCGGATCCGGGTCCCCCCTCGGTGAGATCACACGGGCTCGTGCCGGTCTCTCTGGTTCTGACGGTCAGACGGTTCAGACGGTCGGGAACGGGCCCACGGTCTCGGTGTAGTCGGCGACCCCGTCGCCGTTCAGGTCGACCCGGGTCTCGTCGATGTAGCCGTCGCCGTCGTGGTCGAGGTAGACGACGTCGGTGACGCCGTCGCCGTCGGTGTCGTAGCGCTCCTCGTCGGCGAGGCCGTCGCCGTCGATGTCGATCAGCTGGGCGTCGGTGCCTCCGTCGCCGTCGTAGTCGACCAGGTCAGTGCTGCTCACATCGAAATCGCTCATTGGTCCGATCCTTTCCGGTGGTGTTACATCGGATGAGAGTCACGATCGCACCGGATTGTTGCAGCCGAATCCCAGATTTCTTAGCGGATTTCCGAAAAGTCGTCCTGCTGTCATCACTTATCCGGACTAAAAGGGATGAAGTGGTCCGAAAGTCCCCGGATGGTCCCGGATGTCGCCGTCTCAGCTGAGCGCGCGGGCGGTGTGGATCAGCGGAACGTGGCTGAACGCCTGCGGGAAGTTGCCGACCATCCGGCCGTAACGGGGGTCGTACTCCTCGGCGAGCAGGCCGACGTCGTTGCGGAGCGACAGCAGGCGCTCGAACAGCTCGACGGCCTCGTCCTTGCGGCCGATCATCGCCAGCGCCTCGGCGAGCCAGAAGCTGCACGCCAGGAACGCGCCCTCGCCGCCGGGCAGGCCGTCCACGTCGTTGTCGGCGGAGACCGGGTAGCGCAGCACGAAGCCGTCGACCATCAGCTCGCGCTGGATCGCCTCCACCGTCCCGACCACGCGGGGGTCCTCCGGCGGCAGGAAGCCGACGATCGGGATGAGCAGCAGGGCCGCGTCCAGCTCCCGCGAGCCGTACGACTGGGTGAAGGTGCCGCGCACCGGGTCGAAGCCCTTGTCGCAGATCTCGGCGTGGATGCGGTCGCGCAGCTCCTTCCAGCGGGTCAGCGGGGCGGCCTTGCCGAAGGCCTCCACCTGCTTCACGGCCCTGTCGACGGCGACCCAGCACATCACCTTGGAGTGGACGAAGTGCCGGCGCGGGCCGCGGACCTCCCACAGGCCCTCGTCGGGGTCGCTCCAGTGCTCCTCGACGTAGGAGATCAGCTCGAACTGCAGGGTCCACGCCCGATGGTCCGCCTCCAGGCCGGAGACGCGGGACAGGTGCAGGGAGTTCATGACCTCGCCGTAGACGTCCAGCTGGAGCTGGTTGACCGCGCCGTTGCCGATCCTGACCGGCCGGGAGTTCTCGTAGCCGGGCAGCCAGTCGAGCTCCAGCTCCGTCAGCCTGCGCTCCCCGGCGACGCCGTACATGATCTGCAGGTCCTGGGCGCGGCCCGCGATGGCCCGCAGCAGCCAGGCCCGCCACGCGCTGGCCTCCTCCAGGTATCCGGCGCCGATCAGGGCGTCCAGGGTCATGGTGGCGTCGCGCAGCCAGCAGTAGCGGTAGTCCCAGTTGCGGACGCCGCCGATGTCCTCGGGCAGCGAGGTGGTCGGGGCGGCGACGATGCCGCCGGTGGGGGCGTACGTGAGCGCCTTGAGCGTGATGAGCGAGCGGAGCACGGCGTCGCGCCACGGGCCCTGGTAGGTGCACTGCTCGACCCACTCGGCCCACAGCGCGTCGGTCTCGGCCAGCTGCTCGTACGGGTCGATCTCGACGGGCCTGGGCTCGTGCGAGGGGTGCCAGGTGAAGACGAACGCCAGGCTGTCGCCCTCGGACACCTCGAACCGCGCCCGGTGGGCGTAGTCGCTGCCCTCCAGCGCGACGGGGGAGTGCAGCCACACGGAGTCGGGCCCGCCGACGGCCTGCAGCAGGCCGTCGCTGCGGCGCACCCAGGGCACGATGCGGCCGTAGTCGAAGCGGATGCGGATCTCGGTGGCCATCTCCACCGTGCCGGACACGCCCTCCACGATCCTCACCAGGTCGGGGTTGGTGTGTCGGGTGGGCATGAAGTCGGTCACCCGCACCGTGCCGGTCGGGGTGTCCCACTCGCTCTCCAGGATGAGGGTCTCGCCCCGGTAGCGGCGCCGGGTGGCCTGCGGACGCTCGGCGTGCGCGGGGCCGATCCACCACTGGCCGTTCTTCTTGTCGCCGAGCAGCGCCCCGAAGCAGGAGGGCGAGTCGAAGCGCGGCAGGCAGAGCCAGTCGATGGAGCCGTTACGGCCGATCAGGGCCGCCGACTGCATGTCGCCGATGAGAGCGTAGTCCTCGATCCACATGCCTCGAAGCTAATGCCTTCGCGTGATCCACGGTGGCCTCGGGAGGAACTGGGCGCCCGGCTTCGTCCTGGGCATGAAGAACTGGCTCAGCGGCCCGATGGCGAGGGCGAACACCAGCGTTCCCACCCCCACGGTCCCGCCGAGCAGCCAGCCCGCGGCCAGCACGGTGACCTCGATGACGGTGCGCGCCGCGCGGATCGACAGGCCGAGCCGGTTCAGGCCGGTCATCAGGCCGTCGCGCGGCCCGGGGCCGAGCCCCGCGCCGATGTACAGGCCGGTCGCGGCGCCGGTGACCACGACGCCGAGCAGGAGGTACGTCCAGCGCGCGGCGAGGGCGTCAGGGGCCGGGAGCAACCACATGGCCGCGTCGGCGAACAGGCCGAGGAAGACGACGTTGCTGAGGGTGCCCACCCCCGGCCGCTGCCGCAGCGGGATCCACAGCAGCATGACCAGGGCGCCCACGATGATGATCCAGGTGCCGATCGACAGGCCCATGTGGATGGAGAGCCCCTGGTGGAACACGTCCCAGGGGCTGCCGCCCAGCCGCGACTCGATCTGCAGGGCGACGCCGACGCCGTAGAGGGCCAGGCCCGCGTACAGACGGGTGAGCCGGTTGGGGAGGGAGACGAGGGCGGGCAGGGAAAGTTCACTCATAATGGTGCTAATCGTCCAGGCCATAATGTCGGACCAAAAGGGCCAATCACGAGAAGTGGCCTTACGATGGCCGTCATGGATCGGTATCTGAGCGGCCCCCAGCTCGCCCGCCTCCTGTCGATCGACCCCGCCGCCAGGCCCTACTACCGGGTCCTGGCCAGGACCGTGCGGTCGCTGGTCCTCGACGGGCGGCTGCCCGTGCGGGTGCGGGTGCCCGCCGAGCGGAACCTCGCCGAGGCCCTGGGGGTGAGCCGCACCACCGTGACCTCGGCCTACGACCTGCTCCGCGAGCAGGGGTACCTGGAGAGCAGGCAGGGCGCGGGAAGCTGGACCGCGCTGCCCGACGCGGGCTCGCTGGGTACCGACAACCCGTGGCTCGCCGCCGGGGACGACGGGCTGCTGCCGATGCACGCCGCGGCGCCGAGCGCGATCTCCACGCTGCCCGAGGCGATCGCCGCGGCCACCGGCCGCTATCCCCGCTACACGCTCGGCATGGGCTACGACCCGGTCGGGGTCGCCCCGCTGCGCCAGGCGATCGCGGCCCGCTACACCGCGCGCGGGGTGGCCACCCGTCCCGAGCAGATCCTCGTCACCACCGGAGCCCAGCAGGCCATCCACCTGGTGACCACGATGCTGCTCTCCCGGGGCGACCCGATGCTGGTGGAGTCGCCCACCTACCCGCACGTCCTCGACCTGGGCAGGATGCGCGGCGCCAGGATCGTCCCGGCCGGTATCCCCGACGAGGGCTGGCGTGATCTGGACCTGCTGACCTGCGCGATGCGCCAGTCGGCGGCCCGCCTCGTGTACGTCATCCCCGACTTCCAGAACCCGACCGGCCACCTGATGGACGACGCGGCGCGGGCGGCCCTCGCCGCCGCGGCGAGGCGGTACGGCACCACGCTGGTGGTCGACGAGAGCTGGTGCGAGCTGGCGATCGACGAGGGCGCCGCGGCCACGCCGCTGGCCGCGTTCGACACCGACGGCAGGGTGATCACCATCGGCTCGGCGTCCAAGCTGTGGTGGGGCGGGCTGCGCATCGGCTGGATCCGCACCAACGCCGCCACGGTCCGCCGCCTGGCCGTGCTCCGCGCCTCCGTGGACATCGCCAGCCCGCTCTTCGAGCAGCTGGTGGTGGCCGAGCTGTTCGAGGACATCGAGGGGGCCAAGATCGAGCGGAGCCGCCTCCTCGGCGCCTCCAGGGACGTCCTGGCGGCCGAGCTGGCGGCGCGCATGCCCGACTGGAGCTTCCTGACGCCCCGGGGCGGCGGCTCGCTGTGGATACGGCTGTCCGGCCCCTCGGCCGTCGCGCTCGCCGACGCGGCGGCCTGCCAGGGGGTCCGCCTGGCCCCGGGGCAGTGGTTCGGGATGGACGGCACCCTGGAGGGGCGGCTGCGCCTGCCCTTCACCCAGCCGCCCCGGGTCCTCGTCGAGGCGGTGCGGCGCATCGCCGAGGCCAGGCTGAGGGGGGCGTACGGCATCCGCCCCGCCGAGCCCCTCACCCCGACCCTGTGAGGCGGGTGGTTCAGTCCGAGGGGACGCCCCTGGCCAGCGGGGCCCGCAGTCCCAGTCGCACGGCCGCCATCCGCAGTCCGAAGGCGAGGAGCGCGGCGGCCACCGTGGCCGGCCAGCCGTGCAGGTCGAGGGTGTAGAGCAGCGCCATCAGCGCCGAGCCGAGCATGGCGGGCACCGCGTACAGCTGGCGGTCGTACAGCAGGGTGGGGATCTGCCCGGCGAGGACGTCGCGCAGGATGCCGCCGCCGACCGCGGTGGTGACCCCGAGCAGGGCCGCGTGCAGCGGGGAGAGGCCGAAGTACATCGCCTTCTCGGTGCCGACCGCGCAGAACAGGCCGAGCCCCGCGGCGTCGAACACGTTCACCGCGGGCATCACCCGCTCGACCTGCGGATGCCAGAAGAACACGATCGCCGTGGCCAGCACCGGCACGACCACGTAGCCGACGCTGGAGAAGGCCGCGGGCCGCACGTTCAGGATCAGGTCGCGCGCGATCCCGCCGCCCAGCGCGGTCATCTCGGCCAGCACGGTCATGCCCACCACGTCGAGCCGCCTGCGCACCCCGACGAGGGCGCCCGAGAGGGCGAAGACGAAGATCCCGATGAGATCGAGCACATGATTCACTGACAAATCATCCCATGACCGGATATATACGCTTTCCATGAGGTCGATGGGGAGGTCAGGACGCCGGGGCCGTGTCTGTGTCCGTGTCCGGCGCCCGGTGCTCGCGCATCATCGCATGCAGCCTTCCGGCGAACGCGAGCAGCACCAGCGACGCCACGATGGAGATCGTGGCGAGGGTGAGGAAGTACGCGGGCTCCGACATGTGGTTCCTCAGCCGTCCCGTCTGACCGCCCACCGCGTCGCCCACCGAGAAGGAGAGGAACCACAGCCCGAGCATCTGGCTCTTGAACGCCTCGGGGGCGAGCTTGGTGGTGACCGAGAGCCCGACCGGGCTCAGCGCCAGCTCCCCGAAGACCTGGACGAGGTAGACCAGCACCAGCCACCACACCGAGATCCTCCCGGTCTGGGCCAGCAGGGCGGCGAGAGCCATGATCATGAAGCTCAGGCCGTTGACGAACAGTCCCGCCGAGAACTTGTGGGGAGCGGTCACCCGGTTGCCCAGCCGGACCCACAGCGCCGCGAAGACCGGCACGAAGATCATGATGAACAGCGGGTTGAACGCCTGCGTGGTCGCCGGGGTGATCCGCAGCCCGAACAGCGACAGGTCCGTGTTGTTCTGGGCGAAGAACAGCAGCACGGTCGGCGCCAGGTCGTAGACCATCCAGAAGATGGCGGCCGCGACGAACAGCCAGACGTAGGCCTTCATCCGGGAGCGCTCGTCGTCGGTCAGGTTGTGGCTGCCCAGCAGGATGTAGCCGAAGTAGAGCACCGGCACGGTCACGATGAGCAGCGTCATCACCAGGGCGAAGGTGTCGAGGCTGAAAGTGCCCGAAGCCCCCCACACGGCCAGCGCGCCGCCCGCCACGACGACGGCCGCGACGAGGGCGAGGGTGAAGTGACGGCGCTCGCGCGGGGTCATCCGGTGGCCCGGCCGCTCGCCCACGCCCATGAGGTGGCGCCTGCCCAGCACGTACTGGACCAGGCCCAGCGCCATGCCGACCGCCGCCGCGCCGAAGCCCAGGTGCCAGCGGTCGCCCTCGGCGAGCCTGCCCACCACGACGGGGGCGATGAAGGCGCCGATGTTGATGCCGAGGTAGAAGATCGAGAAGCCCGCGTCCCTGTGCGCGTCGTCGTCCTGCGCGTAGAGCTTGCCGACCATCGTGGAGATGTTGGGCTTCAGCAGCCCGGTCCCGGCGATGATGAGGAACAGGCCGAGCGCGACGAAGACGCCGCCCCTGACGGGGACGGCCATGCTGATGTGGCCGCACATGATGACGACGCCGCCGCACAGCACCGCCCTGCGGGCGCCGAGGATCCGGTCGGCGATCCAGCCGCCGGGCAGGGCGACGAGATAGATGAGGGCGCCGTAGATGCCGATGATCGCCTGGGCGGTCTGCTGGGTGAGCCCGAGGCCGCCGGTGGCGGGGGAGGCGGCCATGAAGGTGGCGAGGATGGCCCGCAGCCCGTACCAGCTGAAGCGCTCCCACATCTCGGTGCCGAACAACGTGGCGAGGCCGCGCGGATGCCCGAAGAAGGTCCTGCCGCGAGCCCGTGTTCCCGATGGCATGCGTCCCCCCGAACGTCATCGCGTGATCAGAGGCTAACTCTACGTACGCCTCCTCCCGGGGCCGGAAAGCCGGTTGTGCAATGTGGCGTTTCTTCTCTCTTTCAGGGGCTTGTCCAAGGGGAACGGCGTGTGGTGCGATGCATGCCACTCGTGCAAGTGAGCACTTTCTGGAGGCGCGTCATGGCCGGTGTCCTTGAGGAGCGGGCGGCGATCGAGAGGGAGATCGCGGGCCGTACGGTCTGCGGTCAGCTGAAGGAGGCGGCGGAGAGCAATCCCGACGCGCCCGCGTACTCCGACCCGGTCGAGGGGGGCTGGTCCACCCTCACGTACTCCCAGGCCAGGCAGCGGGTCCTGGAGATCGCCGCCGGTTTCGCCGCCCTCGGGCTGGAGCCCGGCGAGGCGGTCGCGCTCATGATGGTGAACCGCAGCGAGCACGTGCTGGCGGACCTGGGCGCGGTGCACGCCGGCGCCGTGTCCTGCTCCGTCTACTCGACCTTCGCCCCCGAGCAGGTGGCGTTCGTGGCCGGTGACGTCGCGGCCCGGATCGCGGTGCTCGGCGGACCGGCCGACCTGGCCAGGTGGGAACCGGTGCTGGACGAGCTCCCCGGACTGCGCAAGGTCATCGTGCTGGAGGGAGCCCCGGCCGGGGACCGGTTCATCTCCTGGGACGACTTCCTCGCCCTCGGCCGCGAGACGCTCGCCGCCGACCCCGCCGCCGTCGACGCCCGCTGGCAGGCGGTGACCGCCGACGACGTCCTCACCGTCCTGTACACCTCCGGCACCACCGGCAACCCCAAGGGCGTGCCGCTCACCCACGCCAACGTGTTCTTCGAGGTCGTGGCCACCAACCGGATGGCCGAGCTGCCCAGCAACGGCACCCAGATCTCCTACCTCACCTACGCGCACATCGCCGAGCGGGTGCTCAGCCTCTACCTGCCGCTCTTCAAGTTCTCCCACACCCACTTCTGCACCGACCTCGCCCAGCTCGGCGCCACCCTCGGCCAGGTCAAGCCGGTGCTGTTCTTCGGGGTGCCGCGCGTGTGGGAGAAGATGATGGCCCGCCTGCAGGCGCTGCTGGCCACCCAGCCGGAGGAGCAGCAGGAGGGCGTGCGCCAGGCGATGGCCGCCGGGCTCGCCTACGTCGAGGCCAACCAGTACGGACGCACCCCCTCGCCCGAGATCCTCGCCGCCTACGAGCAGGCCGACGCCGCGCTGCTGTCGATCATCCGGTCGATGATCGGCTTCGACAACGCGGGCTGGCTCGCCACCGCCGCCGCGCCGATGCCGCTGGAGGTCCAGCGCTTCTTCGCCGGTCTCGGCCTGCGGGTCCTCGACGTGTACGGCATGACCGAGACGACCGGCGCGTTCACCGCCAACGCCCCCGAACGCTACAAGCTCGGCACGGTCGGCCAGGCGGGCCCCGGCGTCGAGGTGCGGATCGCCGAGGACGGCGAGATCATCACCCGCAGCCCGGCCAACACCCGCGGCTACCTCGGGCGCCCCGAGGCCACCGCGGAGCTGCTCGACGAGGACGGCTGGCTGCACACCGGAGACGTGGGCTCCATCGACGAGGACGGCTTCGTCAGCATCGTCGACCGCAAGAAGGAGCTCATCATCACCTCCGGGGGCGAGAACATCTCCCCGGCCAACATCGAGAGCCACCTCAAGGAGCACCCGCTCATCGGCCAGGCCCTCGCCTACGGCGACGGCAGGCCGTACCCGGTGGCGATCCTCACCCTCGACGGCGAGGTGGCCCCCGGCTGGGCGCAGGCCAACGGCGTCTCGTTCACCACCCTGGCCGACCTCGCCGAGCACCCCGACGTCCTCAAGGCCGTCGAGGGCGCGATCGCCGTCGCCAACGAGAAGCTCGCCCGCGTCCAGCAGATCAAGCGCTGGCGCCTGCTGCCGGTGGAGTGGACGGCCGAGAGCACGGAGCTCACCCCGAGCCTGAAGCTCAAGCGCCGCGTCATCCACGCCAAGTACGCGGAGATCATCGACGGCATGTACGAGGGCTGACCGCACGGCGTGTGCGAGGGCTGAGCACAGGGACCGCGTGAAAGCCCATCGCGCGGCGTGTGCGAAGGCCCGGCGCACGGACCGTACGAGAGCCGGTCGCACGGCACGTGCGAGAACTGATCACGAGGAGACCGAGAGCAGCGCCCGAGCCGCCCGAGCCGCCCGAGCTGCCCGGCGCCCGCCGTCGCCGGGCGCCGGGCTCTCCTTTTCCCAGGCTCCCGGGCTCCCGGGCATCCTCCGGCCGGCGGTGGCGATCCCCGCCGGCACGCCGGTCCCACGGCAGAGGACACGGCAGAGGACACGACAGGGGAACGGCCGGGCCTGGGGGCTCCCGCGGGGCGGCTCTCGTTTTGCCCAACGGGGCGTGTGTCCTCTACCTGCTTGTTACCGGCGGCCTCCTAGCGTCCTGATCATGACGATGAGAGTCCTTCTCGCATCCCTGGCGGCCGGGGCAGTGACCCTGCCGGCACCGGCCGGAGCCCCGGCCGCCGCCGCTGTCGAGGACCTGACGATCCGCTCGGTGACCCTGCGCCCCGCGAACCCCGTGGTCGGGCCCGCCGACTCCGTACGCATGGTGATAGAGGTGGTGGCCCGGGGCGTCAGCGGCCCCGAGGGGGTGAAGATCAAGGTCGAGCCCGGCGCGCCTCCCGCCTCGGCGGGCCCGCCCTTCCCCGTCACCGCGCCCCGTCCCGGAGCCACCGCGCCCCGCCCCGGGGCGTCCGCCCGGCCGGGGCCCGGCCGGGAGCCGGCCCTCGCGCCCGGACCGGCGCCCGGCCCGGTCGTGGCCGCCCGCCTCATCCCCGGCGCGGCCGGGGCGGCGGCGGGGAGGATCCTCTCCCGCCCGGGGGAGGGTTGGGTGACCTGGCGGTTCGCCCCGGAGCGGAGCCTGAGCCGCTGGTACCCGGCAGGACCGTGGACGGTCTCCGTGACCGCCAGGGGCGCGGACGGCGCCGAGGTCACCGGGCACACAGGTTTCCTGCTGAAGCGCCTGACCAGGTTCGGCGGGGTGGAGGCGGTCAGGGAGAACTCGGGTGTGCGGGTGACGGGCGTGCTGAACCGGGTCGACCCGCAGGGGGACCTCGACTACGCGCCCTTCCCCGGCCAGCCCGTCGAGATCCTGCACCGGCCGGGGAAGAAGGCGGCGTGGACGAGGGTGGCCGGCGCCACGACCGACTCCCACGGACGTTTCACCCGGACCGTGGGCGACCGCACGGGCGGTGAGTGGCGGATCCGCTTCCAGGGCACCAACCACTACGCCCCCAGGCTGGGCATCGTCCACCAGGTGACGCGCTAGGCGTCTCCTGGTGGATCACCGGGCCGGCCGGTGGGGACGGAGGCTCCGGCCGATCGGCGAGGTCACGCCAGGCCGTGCCAGGTCAGGTGAGGTCATGCCGGGAACCATGTCAGCCCAACCCAGGCCAGCCCAACCCAGGCCAGGTCAGCCCAGCCCATGTCAGGCCAGGTCAGCCCAGCCCATGTCAGGCCAGGGCGTGCACCGCCGCGCCGAACAGGGAGGGCATCCGCCGGGCGGCCGGGACGATCAGCCGTCCCGCCGTCCGGTACCGGCGGGTGCCCACCAGCGCCCCGGTGAGCATCCGGTGCCGCCGGGAAAGCCGCAGCCAGGCGGCCTCGTACGACCCGGGCGTACCGGCCCGCAGGCAGTCCACCAGCAACCGCGCGGACGTCAGCGCGAGCGACACCCCCTCCCCGGTGAGCGCGTCGACGTAGCCGGCCGCGTCACCGACCAGCAGCACCCGCCCGGCCACCCGGGCGCGCACCCGCTGGCGCAGCGGCCCCGCGCCGCGCACCGGGGTCGCCGCCGGTCCCTCCAGCCGTTCCAGGAGCGCGGGGAAGTCCGCCAGGTGCTCCGGGTAGCCGCGCCGCCGCGAGCTCAGCACGGCGACGCCCACCAGGTTCTCGCCCACCGGCGTCACGTACGCCTCGCCGTCCGCGGCCCAGTGGACCTCGACGAAGTCCGTCCACGGCGCGACCGGGTAGTGCCGCCGCAGCCCGTACCTGCGCGGCCCGCGCCCCGGCAACTCCAGTCCGAGCAGGGCGCGCAGCGGGGAGTGCAGCCCGTCCGCGGCGACCAGCCAGCGGGCTCGCAGACCCGCCGCCTCGACCCCGTGGCCGTCCTGCCGCACGCCGTCCACCTTGCCGGGCACGACCTCCACGCCCAGCTCCCGCGCCCGCCGGGCCAGCGCGGCGTGCAGCGCGGTCCGCCGCACGCCCAGGCCCGCCCCGTCGCGGAACGCCGCCTCCACCGCGTACCGGCGGTCCAGGTAGCGGATGCCGCGCAGCGGCCTGCCCTCGACCCGCACCCCCAGCGACCCCAGGGCGGCGGTCCCGCTGGGCATCAGCCCCTCGCCGCACGCCTTGTCCACCGGCACGGCCCTGGGCTCGACGACGACCGCCTCCATCCCGGCCAGCGCGGCGTGGATCGCGGTGGCCAGCCCCGCCGGCCCCCCGCCCGCGATCAGGACGTCGATCACGCCCGCGCCCCGCCGGTGGACGGCGGCGTCGTGGCGAGCGAGGCCAGGGCGTCCTCCTCGCAGCGGATCCGTACCACCATCAGCGCGGCGTTGAGCACGGTGAACACCAGCGCGGTGACCCACGCGGTGTGCACCAGAGGCAGCGCCGCCCCCTCGACGGCCACCGCGACGTAGTTGGGGTGGCGCAGCCACCGCAGCCGGTAGGGGCCGCGCTCCACCAGCGGCAGACCGGGTACGACGATGACCTGGGTGTTCCACTGCGGGCCCAGCGCGGTGATGCACCACCAGCGCAGCCCCTGCGCGGCGACCACCAGGACGAGCATCGGCCAGCCGAGCGCGGGCACGAAGGGCCGGTCGGCCAGACCCGCCTCGACCAGGCATCCGGCGAGCAGGCCCGTGTGCAGGGCGACCATCCACGGGTAGTGTCCCTGCCCGGACATCACCCCGCCGCGCGCCATGCTCCAGCGCGCGTTGCGGCGCGCGACGACCAGCTCGGCGACACGCTCCAGGCCGACGAGCAGCACGAGCAGCAGGTACCAGGACGACAGATGCCAGGACATCGGGCTCCTACCAGCGCAGCAGTACGAGTTCGGAGCAGAAGCCCGGCCCCATCGCGAGGAGGAGTCCCGGCGTGCCCGGCGGTGGTGGCCGCAGGGCGAGCGTATCCCGCAGGACGTGCAGGACGGAGGACGAGGACAGGTTCCCGATCGCCGCGAGCGAGCGCCAGGTGAGGTCCAGCGCGCCCTCGGGAAGCCGCAGCGTCTCCGCCACCGCCTCCAGGACCTTCGGGCCGCCCGGGTGACAGACCCAGGCCGTCACGTCCTCGACCCTCAGGCCGTGGTCACCGAGGAAGCCGTGCACGTCGTCCGCCAGGTAGGTGCGCACCACCTCGGGGACGCTCGCGTCGAGCACCACGCGGAAGCCGGTGTCGCCGACGTGCCAGCCCATCACGTGCTCGGACCCCGGATACAGGTGGCTGCGCGAGGCCACCACCGTCGGCCCCGCCGTCGCGGCCGTCGCGGCGGTCGCAGTCGTCGGCTCCGTGATCCCGGGCGCTCCCACCGGTTCGGGGAGCCGCCGGTGCGTCACGGGCGCGCCGGTCGCGGGGGAGGACCACACGGCTCCCGGGGATGCCGAGGACGAGGAGGGAGCGGAGGCCCCGGTACGTCGTGGCCGCCACTCGTCGCCGTGGGCCACCACGGCCGTCGCCCCGTCGCCGAACAGGGCGCTCGCCACCATGTTGGCGATGGAGGCGTCACCGCGCTGCAGGGTGAGGGAGCACAGCTCGACCGAGAGCAGCACCGCGAGGTGGTCCGGCCAGCCGCGCAGGTAGTCGTGGAGGCGGGCGATCCCGGCCGCCCCCGCGACGCAGCCCAGGCCGAAGACCGGTATCCGCTTGACGTCGGGGCGCAGTCCGAGCCGCCCGGCCAGCCTGGCGTCCACCGAGGGCGCCGCGACACCGGTCACCGAGGTGAAGAGGATCATGTCCACGTCCTCGGGGAGGACCCCCGCGTCCCGCAGCGCCCCGCCCACCGCCTCGACGCCCAGCTCCACCGCCGTCTCCACGAAGGCGTCGTTGGCCGCGCCGAAGCCGTCCAGCTTGGCGTACTGTTCGAGCGGCAGCGTCAGGTGCCGTGACTCCACCCGGGCGGAGGCGTGCAGCCTGTCGAGCAACAGGCGGCTGGCACCCTTGGGAAGGCACGCCTGCGCGAACGCGTCGGTGATCTCTGCCTGGGAGTGGTGGTTCGGCGGGAGTGCGCCGCGGACAGCGACGATTCGCGTCATCTGGTAACTCCCGGCTCGCGAACAGCGGACACCTCCCTTTTGCCCATCTGCCGCGTGCGGCATGCGTCAAGAAGCCCTCCGCGCCCGCCTGCCAAGGCGTCCGGGCCCGTACGAGGGCCGTGTTCCGTCCCCGCGAAGTCCGCGAGGAAGGCGCGCTCCGGTTCGACGAAGTCCGCGAGGAACCCGTGTCCCGGCTTCGTGAGGTCCGGGAGGGAGCCGCGCCCTGACTTCGTGCGGTCCGTGAGGAGGTCGCGCCCCGGCTTCGTGAGGCGGGCGACCGGAAGGCGCGGGCCGCGGATCCGGCCCGCGAGGGTGCCCGCGCTCCGCGAGGTTCCCGCCTACGATCGACGCGTGACGACGAGCCGGCCATCGCGCCTGGGACCCGGGCCGCCGCTCCGGGCCGTACGGGGACTGCTGCTCGCCTGTCACCCGGGGCCGACCGTGGCGGTCACCGTCCTGGTGACCGCGCTGGCCGTCGCGAGCGGGCGCGACGCGGCCGGGTGCGCCCTGGTGGCCGCGGCCGTGCTGGCGGGGCAGCTCTCGATCGGCTGGTGCAACGACGCGGTGGACGCCGCACGCGACGCCGCCGCGGGCCGCACCGGCAAGCCCGTCGCCTCCGGCGCGGTGGGCGTCCGTACGGTGTGGGCCGCCGCGCTCGCGGCCCTGGCGCTGTGCGTGCCGCTCTCGCTGGCCTCCGGTCCCGCCGCCGGTGCCGTCCACCTGACCGGCGTCGCCGCGGCGTGGGCCTACGACCTCGGGCTCAAGGCGACCGCGTTGTCCTGGCTGCCGTACGCGGTGGGGTTCGGCTCGCTGCCGGGGTTCGTGACCCTGGGCCTGCCGGGGCACCCGTGGCCCGCCTGGTGGGCGGTGACGGCCGCGGCGCTGCTCGGCTGCGGGGCGCACCTGGCCAACGTGCTTCCCGACATCCCCGCGGACCTCGCGGGCGGGGTCCGCGGCTGGCCGCAGCGGCTCGGCACCGCCCGCGTCCGCCTCCTGATCCCGCTGCCCCTGCTGGCCGCGACGACCCTGCTCGTCTTCGGCCCCCCGGGGCCGCCGGGCGCGGGAGGCTGGGCCGCCCTGGCGGCGGCGGGGGCCTTCACCGCCGCGGGACCGGCACTGGGCCGGGGCTCGTCGCGCGTCCCCTTCGCCGCGGCGATCGCCGTCGCCGCGGTCGACGTCGTCCTGCTCCTCGCCCGCGGCACCGTGATCACCGCCCCCTGACCGGCCGGCCGCCCCCGAACGGGATCCCCGACCGGTCCACATCCGCCCTGCCTGCTCCCGCCCGGCCTGTGCCTGACCGGAGGGCTCCAGGCCGGTCCGCTCTCCACCGCCCTGCTCCCCGGCCGGTCCACCCCCTGACCCGTTCCCGCGCCCGCGCCCGTTCCCGGGCTGACCCTTGGGCCGGCCCGGCTCCCGGCCGGTAGGACCGCTCGCGTCTCAGCGGGACGCCACCGGCACCGCGGACACCCGCTCGTCCCAGGAGATCCGGTAGTCGTGGATCCAGGCCAGCGCGTTCCTCTTCTCCACCTGCCGCATGATGGCGGGGAGCGTGAGGTCGCGCAGGAAGGCGCCGACGGCTCCCGGGGCCTTGCCGCTCCCGCTGCGCCTGCCGTGCGCCACGATCCGCTCCACCCGGTCTCGCCGCAGCCTCTCGAAGGCGGCGAACGCGTCGGGGATGCCGGGGACGTCACGCAGGCACTTGGCCAGCACCACCGCGTCCTCGATCGCCATGGACGCCCCCTGGCCCGACGAGGGCGAGGTCGCGTGCGCGGCGTCGCCCAGGATCACCATGCGCCCGTCGAACCACTTCGGCACGGTCGGGAAGTCGTAGGTGTTCCATCCGGCCGGGATGTGGCCGGTCGCGCCGATGATGTCGAGCATCGGCCCGGTGTCGTCCCTGAACAGCTCCATCAGCGTGGCGCGCCACCCCTCCGAGGTGATCGCCGCGAGCTCCTCCGGAGTCGGTTCCCTCGGGCTCGGCGGGTTGGCGAACCACCACACCTGCCCGTCCGGATGGACCAGGTAGCCGAAGAAGGCCCTCTTGCCGAAGACGAAGTAGTACGTTCCCGGCTCGCCGGGAACCTCCACACCGTCCGCGAAACCGCCCGTGTTCAGCAGCCCGACGTGCCGGGCGCGGGGAGCGCCGGGGTCGATGATCGTGCGCGTGCGCGAGTGGAGCCCGTCGGCGCCGACCAGCAGGTCGCCCTCGGCCGTGCCGCCGTCGGCGAAGACCGCCCGCACCCCGTCCGCGGTGGCCGAGGCGTCGGTGAGGCGCCTGCCGTAGTGGATCCGCACCCCGCGCCGTACGGCCTCGTCGCGCAGCGCCAGGTAGAGGTCGGCGCGCTTCAGGGTCCGGCTGGGCTGCCGGGTGGTGGCGAGCGGCCTGCCCCGGCGGTCGAGCATGAGCATCCGCGGGGAGTCCATGCCCAGGTCGTGGACGAGGTGGTGCAGATCGAGGAGGCGCAGGGCCTCGATCCCGTTGACCGCGAGCGTGAGGAAGACGCCCACGCCCTCCGAACCGCGGTCGTACGCCTCGAAGACCTCGCAGTCCACGCCCGCGCGCCGCAGGGCCATGGCCGTCACCGGACCGGCGATGCCCCCGCCGATGATCAACGCTTTTTTAGTCATAAGATGACTATACATAAAATGACCATTACGCGGCGAGCCCTACGATGTTCGCCATGTCGACGAGGCGGTCTCCCCTGGCCATGGCGCTGCTCTCGCTGGTCGCCGAGGCGCCGATGCACGCGTACCAGATGCAGCGTCTGATCAGGGAGCGGCACAAGGACGACGTGGTCAACGTCGCGCAGCGCAACAGCGTGTACCAGACCATCGACCGGCTGCTGCGCGACGGGCTCATCGCGGTCCGCGAGACCTCACGGGAGGAGAACCGCCCGGAGCGGACCGTCTACGAGCCCACCGGCGCGGGCCGCGACACGCTGCGGGAGTGGATGCGGACGATGCTCTCCGCGCGGGCCCGCGAGTTCCCCGAGTTCCCCGCCGCGCTCGCCTTCATGCCCGTACTGCCGCCCGGCGAGGTCCGTGCCGCGCTGGAGGAGCGCCTGACCTCGCTGGAGGCGCGGCTGTCGGAGCTGGAGGCCGACCTGACCGAGGGCGGGAGGTTCCTGCCCCGCGTCTTCCTGGTGGAGTCGGAGTATCAGCGGGCCGTGCTCAAGGCCGAACTCGACTATGTCCGCGGCCTCGTCGCCGACCTGCGCGCGGGCCTGCTCGACTGGGACTACCGCATGTAGTGCCCGAGCCGGTGGGTGAGAATCCGCCGGGGAGTGCCCGCGTCGCGCGAAGGCGTTTCGGATGAGCGGCGAATGTGGATCCGGTCGCAAGGGAGACGGGAAGGCGCGTTCGGTCGTACCCGAGAGGTATTTCCGCAAATACAAATAAAGCGGCGACCGAAATTGATATGGCAAATGCGGGGTGAGGCGGGATAAGGTCGAACCGCTCTGGCCGGTGGCGCTTTGAATCCGAATTTTCGACTTTATTTATAGGTTTTGCGGGTTTTTTGGATGCGGGTCGTGGATATCCCGTCCCGGATCCCGCCGGACCCGTCCGACGGCGGGTGTTTCGACGGCCGAGCTGGGCGAAACACAAAGAATTTCCAGGTCAGGTCGGCTTCTGTTCGGGGATGCGAGGCGATGGCCGTCCTCGCCGCACGCGAGTCCCGGCCTACGCCGGACCGCGAGGCGCACCGCCGGGGCCGTGGAGAAGGTGATTATCCGGCGTCCGGAAGAGCGCGGGTGGCCGTGGACGCGTGCGGATGATCGGGTGCTCGTTTTCCCGGCCATACCATTTCTGCCCATTGACACCCTTGGCGCATTTAGGGAACATTCTAAAGATTTCCACAATCCCCAGCATGATCGATAATTCGTTCCACGAGCCTGAGGAATCCTCGGAAGAATTGATCTCCGGGGTTTTCCGAATGATCGTCAGCGTTCTTTCCGGTCCGCTCCCGGCCCCGTGATCGCGGCAGGGAGTGCGACGGGCAAGTTCACCGCCGCCCCCTCCGACACCGCCGGCCCCGCGTGACCATGACCGCGCCGGTGGTGGTGATCACGCACGCCCGGAAGCCATCGAAGAGAAAACCAGCCAGCCAGCAACAAGGAGCTCGACGGTGAACAGAAAGAAGGAGGGGCCCGCGCGGGTCCGGTCGTTGCCGGGGAGCGGGGAGGCCGAGGACACGCGGCTCGCCATACACGGTGGCGCTCCCGTCCGGCGCGTACCCTGGCCCACCTATGACAAGGGGGCCGTCTTCGTCCACCCCGAGGACGAGGAGGCGGCGATCCGCGCCATCCGCAGCCATCTCTACTTCCGCTACGATCACCGATCCCAGCGCGACACCGAGTGCGGCCGGTTCGAGGAGGAACTGTGCCGTTACTTCGGAACCAAGCACGCGCTGGCCGTGTCGAGCGGTACCACCGCGCTCGCGCTCGCCATCATGGCCGCGGGGATACCAAGGGGTTCCCTGATCGCCTGCCCGGGCTTCACCTTCGTCGCCACCCCCAGCGCCATCGTGCTCGCCGGTTGCACCCCCCTCCTGGTGGAGGTGGACGAGAACCTCCATATGGACATCGAGGATCTCCGCCACCGCTGGACGCCCGAGATCAAGGGCATCCTGGTCGTCCACATGCGCGGCTTCGCCGCCGACATGGAGGCTCTGACACGCTTCGCCGAGGAGATGGGCGTGCCGGTGTTCGAGGACGCCGTACCGGCCCTCGGCGCCGAACTGAAGGGCCGCAAGCTCGGCACCTTCGGGCTCGCGGGTGCTTTCAGTACCCAGTCGGACAAGTCGCTCAACTGTGGTGAGGGCGGCTTCCTGGCCACGGACGACAGCGTGCTCTTCGCCCGAGCGGTCGTGCTCTCCGGCGCGTACGAGGGGCGCTTCCGGAGGCACTTTCCCGACGGCGAGCCGCCGATCGGCACCGATCTCGACCTGCCGCTGCTCAGCTTCCGCATGGACGAGATCCGGGCGGCCCTGCTGCGCGCGGAGATGGCCCGGCTGCCGCTGCGCCTGGAACGCTTCCACCACAACTACGCCTACGTGGCCTCCGCCCTCTCCGGCCTCTCCCGGATCGCGATCCGGCAGCCTGTGGAACCCGGCGCATACCTCGGTGAGGCGTTCATCTTCCGCGTTCCCGGCGTGGACGCGAAATGGTTCGCGAACGCGCTCTGCCGCGAGGGCGTCGACGCGCGCAACCTCGGCTCCGACGAGGACACCAACGTGCGGGTCTTCTGGAACTGGCGGTTCATGTTCGGTGACAAGGACGCCGAGGAGATCAAGGCGCTGCTGCCGAACACCACGAGATACCTGGAACAGGCGGTCGACGTCCCCCTGTCCTCCAGCCTCTCGCCGGAGGACTGTGACCAGCTGATCAGGGCGATCCGCAAGGTCGCCGCCGCCGTCGCGCCGGATCGCCACCACACGGAACCGGCGCGGGCCGTCCTGGGCGACGACCGCGGGTACGCACCGGCCGGTCAGGGCTCAGGTCATTCGGCGAAACCGGCCGCCGGGCTCGCCGACCCCGCACCCGTGGGGCAGTAGCGATGGAGGCCCCCGCGGAAAGGAGCACGATCCCGCGCCTCGCCCTCGTCGGGGTCTTCGGAGGGCTTTTCTGCGGCTACCTGGGTCTCACCGCCGTGATCCCGGTACTGCCCGGCTTCGTCAGGGAGAGTTTCGGCGCCGGTGACCTCGCCGTCGGGCTGGTCGTCATGGCGACGGCTCTCACGGCCCTGCTCGTACGGCCCGTCTCCGGTCACCTCGCGGACCGGTACGGCCACCGCCTCGTCATGCTGGCGGGCGCGCTGGTCATCGCCGTCGGAGGGCTGCTCTACTTCCTGCCGTTCGGCCTGAACGGTCTTGTCGCCGTCAGGCTGCTGCTCGGTGTCGGCGAGGCGTCGCTCTTCACCGCGGGTGCCGTCTGGGTCGTCTCGCTCGCGCCGCACCACCGCCGCGGACAGTTGATCGGGCTCTACGGCATCAGCATGTGGGGCGGGATCTCGGCCGGGACCTTTCTCGGCGCGGCGCTGCTGAACTTCGGCTACGGCGCGGTGTGGGGTTTCAGCGCCGCCGCCGCGCTCGTCGGTCTCCTGCTGATCGCTTCGGTTCCCGCGCCCTCGGGGGCCGGGAGCCCCGGGGCGGGGCGGGACGGTGCGGGACGGAACCGGGGGAGTACCCTGCTGCCGCGGCCCGTGCTGCTGCCCGGACTGGCACTCGCGCTCGCCTCCGCCGGATACGCCGGGATCGCCGCCTTCGTCGTCCTGCACCTCCAGGCCCGGGGCGTGTCGTCGGGCGTCGTCGTGCTCAGTGTTTTCAGTGCCGTCTACGCCGGCACCCGCCTGTTCATCGGTCACCTGCCGGACCAGCTCGGGCCGCGAAAGGTCGCGACCTGGTCCGGCGGCGGTGAGGCCGTCGGCCTGCTGATCATCGCCCTCGCCCCGAACCTGCCCGTCGCCGTGCTCGGCAGCGTGATCATGGGTGTCGGGTTCTCGCTGCTGCACCCGTCGCTCGCCCTGATGGTGATGAACCGCACCGACCCGTCGAGGCAGGGGGCCGCGATCGGCGCCTACACCTCCTTCTGGGACCTGGGCCTCGCCGTCTGGGGGCCGCTGGCCGGAGCGGTCGCGGCCGGGTTCGGCTACCCCGCGGTGTTCGTCGTCGGTGCCGCCTGCGCGGCGACGGCCGTGGCCGTGTCGCTGTGTGTCCGCCGGCCCGACGCGCGGCCGGCGGCCGTGAGTTGAGCCCGTCGAGTCAGGAGTACGCCATCAACACACCAGATCCCCCGGGCGCGCCGCCGCTCAGGATCCTCTGCATCACCGGCTGGTGCCGTAACGGCAGCACCATCATCGGCAACATCCTCAACGAGGTCCCGGAGTTCTTCCACGTCGGGGAGATGCACTTCCTGTGGAAGAACGCCGCGGGCAAGGGCGCGAACAGCTCGTGCGGCTGTGGCAGGCCACTGACCGAGTGTCACATCTGGTCGAGGATCCTCCCCCTCGACCGGCCGCCCGGGGTCTCGGCGGAGGCCCACGCCGAGGCCGTCATCCGCCGCCAGCTGGCCTGCGTACGGACGCGGCACACCTGGCGCGTGCTCGGCCGCGGGCTGCACTCTGCCGAGATCCGCGAGCACGCCGCCCTGATGACGCGGACCTACCGGGCCGTGGCCGCGCTGACCGGCGCACGCGTGCTCGTGGACACCACCAAGATCCCTGGGGAGGCGGCCCTGCTGTCGCACCTCGAAGGGGTGACGCCCTACTACGTCCATCTCGTACGCGACCCCCGGGCGGTCGCCCAGTCGTGGAGCCGTGAGAAACAGTACTGCTACGTCATGTCGTCCAGGAAGAGCACGGCCTACTGGTACGGCTTCAACGTGGCCTCACAGGCGATTCTCCGGCGCCACCCGGAGCGGTCGATGTTCCTGCGCTACGAGGAGTTCATCGCCGACCCGGCCGGGACGATCGACGCGCTGCTGCGGTTCTGCGGCGCCGGCCCCGAGGCCAACCCGATGCGGGGCCAGACGGTCGAACTCCACACCAACCACACGGTGACCGGCAACCCGGACCGCTTCAACACCGGCACCACCGTCATCCGGAACCGGGACGACTCCTGGAGGACCGGCCTTTCCACGCCCGCCCGGCTGACCGCGACGACGCTGTCGTGGCCGCTCTTCCGGCGCTACGGCTATGGCGGCACACCTCTCACCGGCCGCCCGCGGCGGCCCGGCACCGCGCCGCCGCGGGCGGCCGGTGAGCGTTAGGACCCGGACGACGGTGGACCGCGCGTCGGGAACCCGTACGGCGGGCCGTTCCGGACAGCGGCAGGAACAGCGACAGCGGCAGGAACAGCGAGAACGGCAGGGGAGGAGGACGGTTGGACCTGGGGCTCGAGAACAGGGTCGCACTCGTCGCCGGTGGTTCCAGCGGCCTCGGCCTGGCGGCCGCCATGGAACTGGCGAGGGAGGGCGCGCACGTCGCGATCGGCGCCCGCGACCGCGACCGGCTCGCGGAGGCGGAACGCAGTGTGAAGGAGGTGGCACGCGGGCGCGTGCACGCCACGAGTGTCGACGTCACCGACGGGGTCGCGGCGCGCCGCTGGGTCGACGAGGTCGCCGCCGGCTTCGGCGCGCTCCACGTCGTCCTCGTCAGCGGTGGCAGCCCGCCGATCGGCACGGCCTCGCGGTTCTCCCCGGCCGACTATCAGGCGGCCGTCGACAAGGTGCTCCTCCCCGCGGTCACCCTGGCTCTCGCGGCGCTGCCCCATCTGAAGGCCGCCCGGTGGGGCCGGCTGCTCTTCGTGGCCTCGGAGACGGCGAGCGTCCCCATCGCGCAGCTGGCGCTGTCCGGGGTGACCCGCGCCGCCATCGTGCGTTTCGCCCAGTCCCTCGCCTCGGAGCTCGGCCGCGACGGCATCACCGTCAACGTGCTGGCGCCCGGCGCGACCCGTACCCCGCCGGTGGAACGGGCGGCGGCGAAACTGGCCGCGGACGGCGACGTCGAGGCCCGGCTGCGCGCCATGGGCGATCACAACGCCCTGGGCCGCCTCGGAGCGCCGGCCGAGTTCGCCGCCGTGGCGGCCTTCCTCGCCGGGGAGCGGGCCTCGTTCGTCACCGGCGCGCTCCACCTGATCGACGGTGGCGCCAGTGTGGTGGGACCGGAGCCGGCCCACCTCACCGCGGCGAGCAGGGACACCTTCACTTGAGGGCAGGTGACGGCCGGGGATCACGGCGGGGGGCCGGACGACAGGGCTTCGAGCGATCAGGACTCAGGACGGGTTTCCCAAGACAGGGCTTCGTAAGGCGTTCCGTAAGACGTTTCGTAAGACAAGAAAGGCATCCGTCATGTCGACGACCAGCCACGCCTACACCGAGACAGACGTCCGCGACTTCTTCGACCAGACCCTCAGCACCTACCTGAGTTTCTGGGACGGCGACGGCGTCCTGCACACCGGTTACTTCGCGGACGACACCGACGACGACTACCGGGCCGCCGCCGAGCGGACGTCCGACATCCTGGCCGCGGACGCCAGGATCGACGGCTCGTCCTTCGTCCTCGACGTCGGTTGCGGCTGCGGCAACTTCCTCATCCACCTCGCCAGACGGTTCGGCTGCCGAGGAGAGGGGCTCGACCTGAGCGTGGAGAGAGTGAAGTTCGCGCGGGAGGCCCTCGCCGCCGAGACCGGGCTCGACATCGCGTTCCGCGAGGGCTCGGTCACACAGATGCCCTACGAGGCCGGCACCTTCAGCCACGTCGTCAGCCAGGACGCGCTCTGCCTCGTGCCTGACAAGCCCGGCAGCCACCGCGAGATCCACCGTGTCCTCAGGCCCGGGGGCATCTTCGCCTTCTCCGACTTTCTCCAGCCCAAGGAGGAGGTCGGCGAGCGCGCCCGCAAGCACGTCTATGACCGGGTGAGATGGAACAGCGGCTACTCGTTCGTCGGCTACCAGGCCGTTCTGCAGGAGGCCGGGTTCGAGATCCTGCTCGCACGCAACCTGGAGAGTCACATCAGGCAGACCTACCGCGTACTGGGCAGGACGGCCACGGAGCGTGCCGGGACGACGCAGGACGCCGCGGCCCGCGACTGGATGCTGGCCTTCGCCGAGTCCTGCGCGGAGATCCAGGTCGCCATCGACGACGGTGAGTTCGGCTGGGGGATGTTCGTCGCCAGGAAGCCCGGCACCGCCACGGCGTAGCGCCGAACCGCCACGGACACCGACCACGAGCCCCGGACCACGACGAGCGCGGAACCACAGCGCGGAACCACAGAGCGGAACCACCACGAGCGCGGAACCACAGAGCGGAACCACCACGAGCGCGGAACCACAGAGCGGAACCACCACGAGCGCGGAACCACCACGAGCGAGGAAGCCATGCAACGTACGGAAGGCATGAAACGGACGATGGCCGAGGTCGTCGCCGAGCGGAAGAAGCAGATGTCGCCGGGCCGGATGTTCGTCGAGGCCTGTATGGCCAAAGGGCTTGAGGCCTCCGTCGAGTACGACGTGACGATCACCGACTCACTGACGAGCTCACGGCGCAAGCCGCGCTACCCGGCACGCAACATGCTCAAGGTCGTCGACCTCTCCAGGGACCCCCGGCGGTACTACTGGCACGAGAGCCCGCCCCGGCCGGAGGACCCCGAGGTCGACGAGGCCGACCTGAGACGCGAGGCGGCGAACCGCTTCCACAAGTCGCCGATCCCGGAGCTCTATCCCACCACCGCGTGGGTGCAGGTACCGCCCGGCCTGTGGGAGGACCCCGAGACCTTCGAGTCCTTCATCAACTACCGATTGATCGTTCGCCTCGGTACGGCCGAGAACCACACCATCATCCGCGGGAAGGGCGGGCTGCTGAACATCCCGGACGTCATACGCATGACGTCGAAGGGGCCGTTCACCTCGACGATCCTCGCGGCGTGCAACGAGGCGGAGCAGATGGGAGGCACAGCCGACGGCCTCATCATCAACCCCGTCGACTACTACCGGTTCATGGGACAGGGCCGCCTGATGGACGACCTGGAGCAGAACGGCGTCTTCATCGTGCGTACGCGCCTGGTCGACCCGGGAACCGCCATCGTCGGGGACTTCGGGCACGGCGCCCAGTTGTTCGACGCCGGCCGTTCGGTGATCCGCTTCGCCGAACCACCCCCGGGTACCTTCGCCGAGCCCGGCATCGCGCTCATGGCCGAGATCTACGAGCGGGTCGTGATCAACCTCATGACCAACTTCTTCATCGTGACCCTGTGACCGCGCTTCCCGTGGCCGTGACTCCCGCGACCGCGCCCCCGCGAGCATGAACCCGCGAGCATGAACCCGTGATCGTGACCCCGTAGAGGACAACAGATGCCGACAGCGCCGCCGCCACCGTCACAGTCGCCGAGCCCGGCGCCCATCCGGAGCGATCCCGACGTCCTCGTCATCGGCGGCGGCGTCGTCGGCCTGTTCTGCGCCTACTACCTGCGTCGCGCGGGCAACGGCGTGACCGTCGTGGAACGCGGGCCGGTCGGCGGTCCCCAGTCCTGCTCGTACGGCAACACCGGCTTCGTCGGCACGCAGGGCGCGCTCCCCCTCGCCGAGCCCGGCGTGATGGCCCAGGGGTTGCGCTGGCTCCTCGACCCGGAAAGTCCCTTCTCCATCAGACCGCGGCCGGACCCCGAACTGCTGTCCTGGCTCTGGCACTTCCGCCGCGCCTGCAACGAGCGGGACGCGAAGGCCGGTTTCCGCGTGCTGGTCGACATGAAGAGGCGGAGCCTCGGCATCCTGCGCGAGCTTTGCGCGCCGGGCGACCTCGCCCCCACCTTCACCGCCCAGGGCATGCTCCTCGCCTACAGGACCCCGCAGGGGTTCGAGAAGGCATGCCTGTCGGTGCCGGGTACGGTCGCGAGCGGCGTGCCGCTGCGCGTCCTCGAACCGGGGGAGCTGAGCGCGCTCGAACCGGACGCCGAGTTCGACATCTGCGGCGCCCTGTACAACGAGGAGGGGGCCTACCTGCGGGTTCCCGAGTTCGTCACCGGTTTCGCCCGGATGCTCGAAGGCATGGGCGTCGAGATCCACGAGCGGACCGAGGTCGTCGGCTTCGAGGTCGCGGGCCGCGGGATCCGGCGGGTCAGGACCACCCGAGGGGATCTCGCCCCCCGCGAGACGGTCGTCGCCGCCGGGACATGGTCGGCGGAATGCGCCCGCGACCTGAACCTCGGGCTCAGGCTCCAGCCCGCCAAGGGGTACTCCGTCACGGTCAAGGCGCCGGCCAACGCGCCTCGGCTGCCGGTCCTCCTGGGCGAGGGGAAGGTCGCGCTCGTCCCCCTCGGTGACCGTCTCCGCTTCGGGGGAACCCTGGAGCTGGCGGGCCTGGACGCCACGATCTCCCGTCGCCGCGTGGACGGCGTCCTGCGAACCGTCCACACCTACCTTCCGGAACTGGAGCGCACCGAGATCCTCGAAACCTGGAGCGGCTTCCGCCCCTGCAGCCCGGACGGCCTTCCCTATCTGGGGCGTGCCGCCCCCTACCGCAACCTCTCCGTCGCGTGCGGCCACGGCCACATCGGCATGGGTCTCGCGCCGGTCAGCGGAAGGCTGATCGCCCAGCTCGTCGCCGGAGAACGGCCCGAGATGGACCTCGCGCCCCTGCGCCCCGATCGCTACGGAGGCCGTGTCCGGCGCCGGCCCTGACCACGATCCACGCCCGCACCCGTACTCATGACGTGACAGAACCCCTCCGACGGGAGAGAACCCCCATGGCAACCGAGGCGGACACGACGCGCGACGTCACGATCGGCGTCCTCTGCTGCGACACCGACTTCACCAAGATCCCGGGGCACATTCGCAACCGGGCCACCTTCGACTTTCCCGTCATCTACCGGGTCGTGGACGGCGCGACGGCGGAACGCGTGGTGACCCAGGCCGACCCCAGCCTGCTCGACCCGTTCATTCAGGCCGCGCGGGAACTCGAAGCGCGGGGCGCGGCGGCCATCACCGGTGCCTGCGGCTTCCTCGCCATCTTCCAGAGGCAACTGGCCGACGCGGTCAACGTGCCGCTCCACGCCTCAAGCCTGATCCAGCTGCCCATGGTCCACCGCATGATCCGTTCGGACCGGAAGGTCGGGCTGCTGGTCGCCAAGAAGCCCTCTCTCACCCGGCGCCACCTGGAGGCGGTCGGTGCCGAGCACGTCCCGGTCTGCGTCGCGGGCCTGGAGGACCAGCCGGAGTTCCGCGAGGTGATGCTCGAAGGGCGGCGCGCCCAACTCGACGTCGACCGTCTGGGCCGCGAGGTGCTGGGCCAGACCGAACGGCTCGCGAAGGAGAACCCGGACATGGGAGCACTCGTCATCGAGTGCACCGACGTGGTGCCCTACGCGCACGAGATCCAGGCGCGGCTCGGCATGCCGGTCTTCGACATCGTGACGCTCACCCAGATGGTCCACCGGAGCCTCACCCGCCGCCCCTTCGGCACCTTCGGCACCTTGGGCACTGCCGGGAACACGTGACCGCGAGCGGATGGAGTCCACCGGAGTTTTCGCCGACACCGTTGTCCTGGCCACAAGTGGTCATCTCATTGCCGCTGGGCAAATGTGATGGAAGTGTCGTGATTCCTCCGAAAAGTAACTGGGAGATCACCATGAGTCAATCCACGCACACGACCCCCAAGCAGGCGCGGATGGCGGCCGTGCAGACGGCGATCGGCAAGACGAAGATGACCACGGCCAAGCTGTGGAACCCCTGGCCGCAACTGCTGGACGACGACGTCGTCATCAAGAGGCTGGAGGTCGCGGCCGGCGGTGGGAACGTTCCAGAAATCATTCCCGACGGTCAGCGGTTCTCCGACCTCAAGCCCGTGCGCCTGCCGGCGATCGGCAGGGAGGCGGGGCTCGGCGGGCCGGTGACCGAGTCCACGTTCGCCGAGGCGCGGGAGAAGATCAAGAGCAGGTACGTCGCGACCGGCCGGGCCAACTATCGCGGGCTCGCCAGCGCCAACTGCACGCTTTTCGCCTGCTGCGTCATCGGGATGCTCGCGGACCAGCCCAAGCTGCTCGGCTCGGGCGTCAAGGTGGAACTGATCAACTTCCGCGACACCACCGGAGGCGCCGGACACGCCTACGTCGTCGTGGGACGCGCCGAGGGCGATGTGGGCGACATCAAGACCTACGGTGCCGACTGCTTCTTCGTCGACCAGTGGTACGCCCGCCACAAGAGCGGAACACCGGGCGTCCAGGGGGTCAAGGACGCCGTTCCGGGTGAGTCTCCCAACCCCTTCTGGGACCTCGACTTCTACGCCTTCATGAGCGATGAGACCTCCCCCGTCGTGAAGCTCACCTTCACCAGCGACGAACTGCCCAAGCTCGGACTCTGATCCTCCCGGCCGCGTCCCGCTTCGCGGGGTGGCGGGCCTCCTCCCGGGCGCGTTCGACGATTATTGAGTTGCGAGGGGATCGACCTCTCTGGCTTTATTGATCATGTTCGGGATGCGACCGGGAGGAGGCGATGTGGGGATGTCGTACAACGAGGTGATGGGCGGGCGTGCGCCGATCCGCATGTGGGCCGACCCCGACGAGGTCGAGCCGAACGTGATGCAGCAGCTGCGCAATGTGGCGAATCTGCCGTGGGTGCAGGGAGTCGCGGTGATGCCGGACGTGCATCACGGGATGGGCGCGACCGTGGGGTCGGTCATCGCGATGCGCGACGCGGTCTCGCCGGCGGCGGTCGGGGTCGACATCGGGTGCGGGATGACCGCGGTGCGGACCTCCTTCAAGGTGGAGAGCCTTCCCGACAACCTGGCGTACCTGCGTTCGAAGCTGGAGCAGGCGATCCCCGTCGGGTTCGGGCACCACAAGCGGCCGGTCGACCCGACCAGGCTGTACGGGTTCAAGACCGCCGACTGGGCGGGGTTCTGGAAGGACTTCGACACGCTGGCCCCGGCGGTGCACGCGAGGCGGGAGCGCGCCGAGGCGCAGATGGGAACCCTGGGCGGGGGAAACCACTTCCTGGAGGTGTGCGCCGACGACGAGGGCACGGTCTGGGTGGTGCTGCACTCCGGGTCGCGCAACATCGGCAAGGAGCTGGCCGAGCACCACATCGGCCAGGCCCAGCACCTGCCGCACAACCAGGATCTGCCCGACCGGAACCTCGCGGTGTTCGTCGGGGACACCCCGCAGATGGACGCCTACCGGCGTGACCTGTTCTGGGCGCAGGACTACGCGCGGCGCAACCGCGCGGTCATGATGGCCATGGTCTGCGACGTGCTCCGGCGCCATCTGGCGGGCATCACCTTCGAGCGGCCGATCTCCTGCCACCACAACTACGTGGCGGAGGAGAGCTACGACGGGGTGGACGTGCTCGTCACCCGCAAGGGCGCGATCCGCGCGGGGGCCGGCGAGTTCGGCATCATCCCCGGGTCGATGGCGACCGGCACCTACATCGTGAAGGGCCTGGGGAACACGGCCGCGTTCAACTCGGCCTCGCACGGCGCGGGCCGCCGGATGAGCCGGAGCAAGGCGAAGAAGACCTTCACCCTGGCCGACTTCAAGGCGCAGACCGCCGGTGTCGAGTGCCGCAAGGACACCGGGGTGATCGACGAGATTCCCGGCGCCTACAAGGACATCCGGTCGGTCATGGCGGCCCAGGCCGACCTGGTCGAGGTCGTCGCCCACCTGCGGCAACTGGTCTGCATCAAGGGCTGACCCGGTTCTCCTCAAGGACCGGCGGCGGAGGCGGGCCGGCCGGGCCGGGACGTACGGGGCGGCAGGTCAGGAATCAACCATCTCGTGGTGATGTTGGAACAGTGAGGCCTGCCTAGGGCCGGGCGGGGGGCTGGCCGTAGGCTGGCCCCCTGTTCCAACAGGACCAACTGGGAGGTGGCGTCCCGTGCTGCAGGACTCGTTCGGCCGCGTGGCGACTGACCTGCGGGTGTCCCTCACCGATCGCTGCAACCTTCGCTGCTCCTACTGCATGCCGCCCGAAGGGCTCGAATGGCTGCCGAAACCCGAGCTGCTGACCGCCGACGAGATCGTCAGGCTGGTCACCATCGGGGTGGAGCGGCTCGGCATCACCGAGGTCCGCTACACCGGCGGCGAGCCCCTGCTCCGCCGCGAGCTGGTCGACATCGTGACCCGCACCACCGCGCTCGACCCCGTCCCGCAGGTCTCGCTGACCACCAACGGGATCGGGCTGAGCCGGATGGCCGCCTCCCTCGCCGCCGCCGGCCTGCACCGGGTGAACGTCTCCCTCGACACCCTCGACCGCGAGACCTTCAAGAGGCTCGCCCACCGCGACCGCCTCACCGACGTCCTCGAAGGGCTGGAGGCGGCCGACGCCGCCGGGCTGCGGCCGGTCAAGGTCAACACGGTGCTGATGCGCGGGATCAACGACCACGAGGCCGTTCCGCTGCTCCGCTACTGCCTGGAGCGGGGCTACGAGCTCCGGTTCATCGAGCAGATGCCGCTGGACGCCCAGCACGGCTGGCGCCGGGAGAACATGATCACGGCTGACGAGATCCTCGCCATGCTCCAGGCCGACTTCGACCTGGCCGACGCCGACGCGGCGGAGCGCGGCAGCGCCCCGGCCGAGCTGTTCCTCGTCGAGGGCGGCCCGGCCAGGGTCGGGGTCATCGGCTCGGTCACCCGGCCGTTCTGCGGCGCGTGCGACCGGGTACGGCTCACCGCCGACGGCCAGATCCGCAACTGCCTGTTCGCCACCGACGAGTCCGACCTGAGGGCCGCGATGCGCGCGGGCGCCGGCGACGAGGAGATCGCCGAGCGCTGGCGGTCCGCGGTCCGGATCAAGAAGGCCGGTCACGGCATCGACGACCCGGCCTTCCTGCAGCCGTCCCGCCCGATGTCCGCCATCGGGGGCTGAGGTCCCCGCCCACAGAGCCGGAGGTGTCCGATGACCGTCCGCCACGACGCCTGCATCCTGGCGGGCGGTCTCGCGCGAAGGCTCGGCGGGCGCGACAAGCCCGGCCTGCGCGTCTCCGGCCGCCCGCTGGTCGAGTCGGTGGCCGCCGCCGTGCCCGGCGCGGCGCGGTTGATCGTCGTCGGGCCGCCCCGCCCCGGGCTGCCGCACGCGATCTTCCGGCGTGAGGACCCGCCGGGAGGCGGTCCCGTCCCGGCGCTGCGGGCGGGCCTGGCCGAGGTGACCGCGCCGTGGGTGGCGCTGCTCGCCGCCGATCTCCCGTTCCTGACCGCCGGGCACGTGGACGCGCTGCTGGACGCCGCCGGGGCGGGGGAGGGGCGGGACACGGCGCCGTACGCGGGAACGGGGACACCGCCGGGCGGGGCCGGAGAGGCGGGCGGGCCCCGGGCGGGGGCGGTGCTCCTCGACGACGGCGGGCGCGAGCAGTGGCTCGCCGGGGTGTGGCGCGCGGAGAGCCTGGCGCGGGCGCTCGCCCGCTACGAGGGGCGGTCGCTGCACGGGCTGCTCGCCCCGCTCGCCCCGGTCACGCTTCATCTCACCGGGCAGCCGTGGTTCGATTGCGACACCATGGACGATCTACAGCGGGCCCGGACGGTGGAGCCGGGCTCCGACGGCGGAGGCGCAGGTCCCGGCGTGGGCCGCGAGAGCGGCGACGGCTCGGGACGGGCGCGGCCGCGGACAAGGAGCGAGAGATGAACGTGCTGGCGGAGTGGACCGCGCTGGTCTGCCGGGAGCTGGGTGTCGATCCCGCGCTGGTGGACCGCGACGAGGTGCTGGACCTGACCAAGGAGGTCGCGCACGGGGTGGCGAGGCCGGCCGCGCCGCTCACGGCCTACCTGCTCGGCCTGGCCCAGGGGGCGGGCACGGCGCCGCCGGACGTCGTGGAGAGGCTGACCACGCTGGCGCGCAACTGGGAGCAGGCGACGACCGAGACGCTGGGCGACAAATAGTGCCAAAAACAAGGCGTTTTAATGTGAAAGTCTGAGAAAAGGGCGACGCCGGGTGGTTACGGGGGCAAACCACCCGGCGTCGCTTCATCGGCGTTCCGACGGGGGCCCGGAACGCCGGCAACAGTGCCCCGACGGGGGACCAGGGCACTTGGCTAAAGCGTACACCTACTACCCTTGGGGTGCGTCAAGACTTAGTCACGACCCGATCTCGCGTCGGTGGCGTGGAATCTCGCTTTGTCCGGAATCTTCCACGTCAGGGGCATGCGGAACCACGCGCGGCGGGGCGTTGGCCCCGATCACGGCAACGTATGGTAAAAAGATCGCTCCGGCGAAGAGTAGCAGCCGCACGGGCATCGGAGCGGGCACCGTGAAGGCGAGGACCAGGCAGATCAGCCGGATCCCCATCTTGATGAAGTAGCTCTTCTCACGCTTGCCGATGTCGGCGCTGAGCGAGGGCCGGGCGTCCGTCACCTGATGAACCACCGGGCGCCTGCGCCATCCCCTCACGATTCCCAATCTAAGCCTCATATCGGCTGGGTGCGAACGGTCATGTAATCGTGGCTTTCCGGGAAGAAGCAGGGGATGACAGATCGAACGTATCGGGTGACCGAGATAGTCGGCACTTCGGGGGAGAGCATCGAGGCCGCCGTCCGCAACGGGGTCCGCCGAGCCTCCCGGACCCTGCGCCACCTCGACTGGTTCGAGGTGACCGAGATCAGAGGGCACATCGAGGAGGGGGAGATCGGCCACTTCCAGGTCGGCATGAAGATCGGGTTCCGTCTGGAGGACGACTGAGCCTGTACGGCGGATGTCCGGTGACGCAGACTACGGGGATGGAGAAGACCCGGGTCGCGAGGACGGGAGGGCCGCGGGGCACGGCGGTGGCGCGGGCCGCGCTGGCCACCGTGATGATCCTCCCGGCCGGCTGCGCCACCCCGGCGGGTGGCGTACCCGCCGGGCCCGCCCCGGTGCCCGCCACCGGGGCCGTCTCGCGAACCACGCCCGCGGCCACCACCACCGGTGCCGGGCCGCGCGCCGGAACGGGGGAGGAACCCCTGCTGCGCCAGAGCGCCGCCGACGTCGCGCGGACGATAGGCAGTCTCCGCAGGATCGACGACCTGCCGCTGTACGAGATGACCTACCACGGGTCGTACGACCGCGAGGCGCCCCTGGGGGAGGAGGAACTGGCGGGACGCGCCGACGGCTGGGCCTGCTCCCTGTTCGCCCTCGGCGGCGACCGGCCGCTGTTCGGCCGCAACTTCGACTGGGACCCCAACCCGGCGCTGATCGTGCACGCCGACCCGCCCGACGGCTACGCCTCGGTCTCCGTCGTCGACCTGTTCCACCTGATCGGCGGCTCCACCCCGCCGGACCTGTCCGCCGCCTCCGACCGCCGCAGGATGGCCCACGCGGTGCTCGCCCCCTTCGACGGGGTCAACGAGAAGGGCCTGGCGGTCGGCATGGCCACCTCCCCCGAGGGCGGGCTGCCCGCCCGATCTCCCGACCGCCCCGACATCGGCAGCGTGCGCGTCATCAGGATGATGCTCGACAAGGCGGCGACCGTGGACGAGGCGCTGGCGATCATGCGCCGCCACGACGTCGACTTCACGATCGGGCCGCAGGTCCACTACCTCATCGCCGACGCGGCGGGCGGGTCGGCCGTCGTGGAGTACGCCCGGGGCAGGCTCAACGTCATCGACGACCGCATGCTCACCAACTTCGGCATGACGGGCACCTCCGCCGCCCAGCGCCGGGCCGACCACCGCTACCGCACGCTCGCCGAGGGGCTGCCCGCCACCCGGGACTGGCGCGACGCGATGGGCCTGCTCCGGCGGGTGGCCCAGACGCACACCCGCTGGTCGGTCGTCTACGACCTCACCGACGCCACCGCCCGCGTGGTGGCGGGCCAGCGCTGGGACACGGTGCACACCATCCCGCTCGTCCAGCGCTGAGCGTCCGCAGCGCCGGTCTTTCACAGCGCCGGACACTCTGCGCCGGGTGTCCGCAGCGCCGGGTGTCCGGCCGGGCGGAGGAGACGGGCGCGGCGCGTTCCGTCGCGCCCGTCCGGCGCAGAGCGTCCGGCCGGGCGCAGGAGACGGGCCCGGTGCGCTCCCTCCCGCTCGCCCGGCGCCGGACGGCTGGGAGCGTCCCGCCCCTTCATCGCGCACGCCCCGCGACCGCGGGCCGTGCCGCCTCCCTCGGGCGGGACGCGCCCGGACGGCTCTCAGCGGGCGAGCACCTAGCTGGCCTGGCTCACCGTCGACATGTTGAAGTCGGGCACCCGGATCGGGGGCATGATCGCGCGGTTGAAGTAGTCGCTCCACTCGCGCGGCAGGGTCTGCTCGGAGGCGCCGATCTCGGTGAGGCGCCGGAGCAGGTCCACCGGGCTCTCGTTGAAGCGGAAGTTGTTCACCTCGCCCACGACCTCGCCGTTCTCCACCAGGTAGACGCCGTCGCGGGTCAGCCCGGTGAGCAGCAGCGTCTGCGGGTCGACCTCGCGGATGTACCACAGGCAGGTGAGCAGCAGGCCGCGCTCGGTGGAGGCGATCATCTCCTCCAGCGACCGCCCGCCCTCGGGCCCCCGCATGATCAGGTTGTCGACGGCCGGGGTCACCGGCAGGCCGGTCAGCTCGGCCGAGTGCCGGGTCTGCAACAGGTTGGCCAGCCTGCCGCCGGAGATCCAGTCGGTGGGCGCGAGCGGCAGCCCGTTGTCGAACACCGAGTTCTCCCGGCCGGAGGCGTGCGCCACCACGAACGGCGGGCACTCGATACCCGGTGCCGAGGGGTCGCCGTACAGGCGGATCGGCAGCTCGGAGAGGACGTCGCCGACGCGGGTGCCGCCGCCGGGCCTGGAGAAGACCGTGCGCCCCTCCAGGGCGTCGCGCGCCCCGGCCGTCCAGTACAGGTACGTCATCAGGTCGGCCACGGCCGTCGGCGGCAGCAGCGTCTCGTACCGGCCCGCGGGCAGCTCGACGCGGTTTCTCGCCCACTCCAGGCGCTGGGCCAGCGAGGCGTCCAGGGCCGCCACGTCGACGTCGGAGAAGTCGCGGGTGGACACGCCGGTCCACGCCGAGCGCCGCATGTCGGGGGACTTGGCGTTGAGCTCCAGGCGGCCGGTGGGCTGGGTGTGCCGCAGCCGGGTGCCGGTCGAGGTGCCCACGAAGGTCGTCGTGACGGTGTGCTCGGCGAAGCCGTACAGCCTGCGCCCGCCCGCCTCGGCCGTGGCGAAGGTCTCGCCCAGGGCGGGGGCGAAGGCGCCGAACACCCCGATCGAGGTCGTCTCCGCGGGGGCGTCCCAGTCGCCGGAGCGGGTGCCCTCCAGCAGCGGCCGGGCGTCCTCCGACGGCCGCGCGTCCTCGGCGGCGTGGTCGGCGGCGGCCACGACGTCGTCGAGCTGGTCGGGGCGGACCGCGGCCCGCGACACCACGCCCACGCCACGGCCCACGATGGAGATCACGGTCAGCTGCGCGGAACGGGACACGCCGTTGGTGGTGAGGGTGTTGCCCGCGAAACGCAGGTTGGCGCTCGACGTCTCGTCCACGATCACGACGTTGTCGTCGGCCGTGGAGAGTTCGAGGACCTTCTCGATCATCTCCTGGGGGGTCATCCCGTTCCCTTCCCGCCGGACCGTCCGGCCGACGCCTTCTTCCGTCCGCTCACCGTCACCGTGCGCGCTCAACTGCCACTCTCCTGGACGGTGTTGAGGATGCGAACGCCGCGGAAGAGCGCCGACGGGCAGCCGTGGCTCACCGGCGCGACCTGGCCCGGCTGTCCCTTGCCGCAGTTGAACGCCCCGCCCAGCACGTACGTCTGCGGCCCGCCGACCGCCGCCATCGAGCGCCAGAAGTCGGTCGTCGTGGCCTGGTAGGCGACGTCGCGCAGCTGCCCGGTGAGCCTGCCGTTCTCGATCAGGTAGAACCGCTCACCGGTGAACTGGAAGTTGTACCTCTGCATGTCGATGGACCAGCTCTTGTCGCCCACCACGTAGATGCCCCGGTCGACGCCGGAGATCAGCTCCTCGGTGGTGGGGCCGCCGGGCGCCGGGCGCAGCGACACGTTGGCCATCCGCTGGATCGGGGTGTGGCCGGGGGAGTCGGCGAAGGCGCAGCCGTTGGAGGCGCCCAGGCCCTTCAGCAGCGCCATCCGCCGGTCGAGCTGGTAGCCGACCAGGACGCCGTCGGAGACGATGTCGAACTCCCTGGTCGCCACCCCCTCGTCGTCGTAGCCGATCGTGGCCAGGCCGTGCTCGACGGTGCGGTCACCGGTCACGTTCATCGCCGGCGAGCCGTACACCAGCTTGCCGAGCTGGTCGAAGGTGGCGAAGCTCGTCCCGGCGTACGCCGCCTCGTAGCCGAGGGCCCGGTCGAGCTCGGTGGCGTGCCCGATCGACTCGTGGATCGTCAGCCACAGGTTCGACGGGTCGACCACCAGGTCGTACACCCCCGCCTCGACGGAGGGGGCCCGGAGCTTCTCCTCCAGCAGCTCGGGGATGCGCGCCAGCTCCTTGGGGAAGTCCCAGCCGGTGCCGGTGAGGTATTCGTACCCCCGGCCGGCGGGCGGGGCGAGCGTCCGCATCGAGTCGAAGCGGCCCTCCAGCACCCTCGTCGCGTTCAGCCGGGGCTGGACGCGCACCCGCTGCTGCGTGGTGACGGTCCCGGCCGTGTCGGCGTAGAACTTCTGCTCCTTCACCTGCATCAGCGACGCCTGGACGTGGTCCACCCCGGGATTCCTCAGCAGGTCGCCCGACCAGTCGGCGAGCAGCGCCGCCTTGTCGCGCATCGGCACCTCGAACGGGTCGACCTCGTAGGAGGAGATCCAGGTGACGTCGGAGTGCACCGGCTCGGGGGCCAGCTCGACGGGCTCGCGGTTGACCGCCGCGGAGACGACCGCCACCTCCACCGCCTGCTCGGCGACCCTGACGGCCGCCTCGGGGGTGAGCTCGATGCCCGCCGCGAAGCCCCAGGTGCCGTTCTTGACGACCCGTACGGCGTAACCGAGGGTGTCGGCGTCGATGGCACCTTCCAGCGCGGCGTCCGAGAGACGCAGGGTCTCCCCGCGGACGCGCTCCAGCCGGAAGTCGGCGTGCTCGACGCCCAGGTCACGGGCGCGCTGCAGGGCCGCGTCCGCCAGCCGGCGCAGAGGCAGGGCGAGGAAGTCGGAGTCGATCTGGCGCATGTCAACGATCCTAGCCCTGTGATCTTGTCCCTCCCGGACAAGGCGGTTACCCGCCGGTAGCCGATACCGTCTGACCATGGCTCGATCTGTTCTCGTAACCGGCGGCAATCGCGGCATCGGCCTCGCGATCGCCCGCGAACTCGCTCAGGCAGGTGACGACGTCGCCGTCACCTACCGTTCCGGCCAGCCTCCCGAGGGCCTGTTCGGCGTGCGCTGCGACGTCACCAGCACGGCCGACGTGGACGCCGCCTTCGCGAAGGTCGAGGCCGAGTACGGCCCGGTCGAGGTGCTCGTCGCCAACGCGGGCATCACCAGGGACACGCTGCTGCCGATGATGAAGGAGGAGACCTTCACCGACGTCATCGACGCCAACCTGACCGGCGCCTACCGGGTCGCCAAGCGCGCCACCCGCGGCATGCTTCGGCTCAAGCGCGGGCGCATCGTGCTGATCTCCTCGGTGGTCGCCATGCTCGGTTCGGCGGGGCAGAGCAACTACGCCGCCTCCAAGGCCGGGATGATCGGCTTCGCCCGGTCGGCCGCCAGGGAGCTGGGCTCGCGCAACATCACCGTCAACGTGGTCGCCCCCGGCTTCGTGGAGACCGACATGACGGCCGAGCTGGACGAGACCTACCAGGAACAGATCAAAAAGAACATCCCGCTGGGCCGCTACGCCGCCCCGGAGGAGATCGCACGCGTGGTCAGGTTCCTGGCCGGCGAGGACGCCGCCTACATCACGGGGGCCGTCATCCCCGTCGACGGCGGCCTGGGAATGGGGCACTGACGTGGGAATTCTCGAAGGCAAGCGGATCCTCGTGACCGGGGTGCTCACCGACGCCTCCATCGCCTTCTCGGTGGCCAAGCTGGCCCAGGAGGAGGGCGCGCAGATCGTGCTCACCGGGTTCGGCCGGCTCAGCCTGGTCGAGCGCATCGCCAAGCGCCTGCCGGAGCCGCCCCCCGTACTGGAACTCGACGTCACCAGCACCGAACACCTCGACTCCCTCGCCGACCGGGTCGGCGAGCACCTCGGCGGCCTGGACGGGGTGGTGCACGCCATCGGCTTCGCGCCGCAGACCGCCCTGGGCGGCAACTTCCTGAACACCTCCTGGGAGGACGTGGCGACCGCCGTCCAGGTCTCCACGTACTCCTTCAAGTCGCTCGCGGTGGCCGCGCTCCCGCTCATGAAGGAGGGCGGCGCGATCGTCGGCCTCGACTTCGACGCCACGAAGGCCTGGCCGGTGTACGACTGGATGGGCGTGGCCAAGGCCGGTCTGGAGTCCTGCTCCCGCTATCTGGCCCGCGACCTCGGCAAGCAGGGCATCCGGGTCAACCTCGTCGCCGCCGGCCCGATCAGGACCATGGCCGCCAGGAGCATCCCCGGCTTCGTCGAGTTCGAGGAGAGCTGGCCCGCCAAGGCCCCGATCGGCTGGGACATCAACGACCCGATCCCGGCGGCCAAGGCGTGCGTCGCCCTGCTGTCCGACTGGTTCCCCGCCACGACCGGTGAGATCGTCCACGTCGACGGCGGAGTCCACGCCATCGGAGCCTGAGCCGTTCCCACCCCGGCGGGCGGTGACCGGCCGGGGTGGTGCCGTACGGAGGCGGTGAGGCCGGGGCGGCCGATGAGCGGCCGAGCCGAGCCGAGGACCACGGGCGGGGCCGGGGCGGTGAGGTCAGGCCACCCGGTGGTGTCCCGGCGGAGCCGGCTCGAAAGGTATCGACTCCCGCACCTTCCGCCTGCTGTACAGCAGGCGGACCGCGAGGATCGCCGAGACGAGCACCGCCGTGGTGAGCACGGTGCTCGCCGTGTCGGACGACCGGCTGGGGGTCACCGGCTGCTCGTCCGGCATCTGCCGCTGGAGCTCCTGCATCAACGGGGCGGGCCACAGCAACTCCACCCGGGGCGCCTCGGCGTCGACCACGGGCGACGGCTTGGGGGCCGGCGGCTCGCCCACCTCGGTCGTGAGCGTCCGGGTGTCCGGGACCGGCACCTCGGGAAGCGGCGGCCGGTCGGTCGGCACCGGGACGGGGCTCTTCCTGACGGGAGCGGCGCCCTGGTCTCGTGAGGGGCTCGGCGAGGGGGTCGCCGACGGGCTGGGACTCGGCGACGTCTTGGGCCAGGGCGTCTCCGAGACCCCGGGCTCCTGCGACTCCTCGGTGAGAGGGGCCGCCGACGAGTCCGCGCACTTGGCGGAGGAGGCCACGGACCGGCAGGCGTCGGCGGGGTCCTGAGCCTGGGGCGCGTCCGTGTCGCCGGAGGACCTCTCCTCGTCCTTCCCGGTGGACGGTCTCTTCCCCGAGGGGGTCTTGGTGGCCGAGGGGGCCGGTGCCGGGCTCTCCGTCCCGGCGGGCGCCTCCTCGGCGCCGGCGGGCGTCTCGGCGCGGTTTCCGGCGTCGTCTCCGGTCCTGCTCCTGGCGCCGTCGCCGGGGGCGTCCGTGCCGGAGGGCGCCTTCGAGGGGGAGAGCGAGGAGATGCCCTCCGCGAGGCCGTGCACGACACCGTCCACGGCCTGGCAGACCCGGCCCGTCACGGTGCCCAGCAGCCCTCCGTGATCGCAGTCGTCCAGCCGCGTGGCGGAACTCGCCCGGGCGGCGCTCACGGGCACGATCGCGACCGCCGGAATCGCGCCCCCCAGCGCCAGCGCCAGAACGCCTGCCGCCATCGCAGTTCGCACTCGTCTCCTTCACCCCGGGCCGGATGCCGGCCATGAAACCGCGGCGGCATCCAGGTGTCCCCCTGCCACCTGCTTTGCCAGTTTTGTAGGGAGGCCCGCTTTTTCCACGGAAAGTCGTCATTCGGTATCGACTAGTGATACGCGAGACGAATTCTCGTTCGGTTTTTGTTCGGTTCTGCCAGGAGGTTTGTTACAGAAGTCTTGTCCGGTCCCGCCGGGAGATCGCCCGCTTTCCCGGCGGGCCGTGCGCGCCGGTGCTTTCCCGGTTTCACGCCTCAGTCCGCGGACACGTCGTCGAGCGCCTCCCTGATCTCGACGGGCAGCTCCAGGTCCTCGGCCTGGAGCACCCCGGACAGCTGCGCGTGGGTGCGGGCGCCGACGATGGCGGAGGCCACCCCGGGCTGGTCGCGTACCCACGACAGGGCCACCGACAGCGGTGAGACGCCGAGCCCCTCGGCGGCGGTCGTCACCGACTCCACGACCCGGCGGCACCGCTCGTCGAGGTAGGGGGTGACGAAGTCGGCGAAGTGCGGGGTCGCGGCCCGGGAGTCGGCGGGGATGCCCGTCCGGTACTTCCCGGTGAGGACGCCACGCCCGAGCGGCGACCAGGCGAGCACCCCCGCGCCGACGTGCTCGGCGGCGGGGATCAGCTCGCGCTCTGCCTCCCTGGCCAGCAGCGAGTACTCGACCTGGGCCGCGACGATCGGCACCCTGCCCGGGACCGCCCGCTGCCCCACCGCGGCGGTCGCCAGCTGCCAGCCCGCGTAGTCGCACACCCCGGCGTACGCGGCCCGTCCCGAGGACACGATGGCGTCCACCGCGGCCAGGGTCTCCTCCAGCGGGACGTCGGGGTCGAAGGCGTGTAACTGCCACAGGTCGACCTCGTTGACGCCCAGGCGGGTCAGGGAGGCGTCGATCGCGGCGACCAGGTGTTTCCTGGAGGCGTCGCGGGGCCTGCGCCCGGCGGGGGTGAGCACGGCCTTGGTGGACAGCACCAGCTCCGAACGCGGCACCGAGTCGCGCAGCAGCCGCCCGAGCAGCCGTTCGGCGTCGCCGCCGGTGTAGACGTCGGCGGTGTCGATGAGCGTGCCGCCGGCCTCGGCGAACGTGCGGAGCTGCGCCGCGGCCTCCTCGGCGCCGGTGTCACGTCCCCACGTCATCGTCCCCAGTCCCAGACGGGACACCGACAAGCCGCTCCGGCCCACATAGCGCTGCTCCATGATCCGGCCAGGTTACCGCCCGGCCACTTAAAAGTAGTGGAGCGAAGGCTGCAAGACTTGCCCGCGTGACGACCTTGTTGCTGGCCAGACACGGCCTTACCCACCTCACCGGTCCGGTCCTCGCGGGCTGGACCCCGGAGGTGCACCTCAACGACGCGGGACGGGCCCAGGCGGAGGCGCTCGCCGCGCGGCTGACCACCCTGGAGCTCGACGCGATCGTCTCCAGCCCGCTGGAACGCTGCCAGGAGACCGCGCGGGCGGTCGCCGGCGGGCGGCCGGGGGCGGAGGTGCTGACCGACGAGCGCTTCGGCGAGTGCCGCTACGGCGACTGGACGGGCCGCCCGATCGCCGAGCTCGTCAAGGACCCCCTCTGGCCGGTCGTGCAGGCCCACCCGAGCGCGGTGACGTTCCCCGGGGGAGAGTCCCTGTCCGCCGTACAGCACCGCGCCGTGACGGCCGTCAGGGAGTGGAACGAGCGCCTCGGCCCCAAGGCGGTCTATCTCGTGTGCAGCCACGGAGATGTGATCAAGGCCATCGTGGCCGACGCCATGGGACTGCATCTGGACCAGTTTCAGCGGATAACGGCCGACCCGGCGTCGCTCACCGCCATTCGCTACACCCCCTTGCGCCCCTTCGTGCTCAGGCTCAACGATCTCGGCGGAGATGTGGCCGGATTGCGCCCGAAGGAGGGTTCGGCGGGCGAGGACGGGGGAGAAAATCCCACCGGGAGCGATGCCGCAGTCGGCGGCGGATCCGGAACCACGTAAGGTCGGGCTATGCCGGTCTTCGACTACGATCCACCCGAGAGATTCGTGGCCGGTGCCGTGGGGCAACCGGGATCACGAACCTTCTTCCTGCAGGCGCGGGGCCAGGGCAGGCTGACCACCGTGGCCCTGGAGAAGTTCCAGGTCGCGGCGCTGGCCGACCGCCTCGACGAGCTGCTCGACGAGGTGTTGCGACGCGGTGAGGGCACCGTCCCCGTGCCCGCCGTCGCCCCGGCCGCGCTGGCGGACAACGCCCCCCTCGACATGCCGATCAGCGAGGACTTCCGCGTCGGCGTGATGGCCCTGGCCTGGGACCCCGAGGCCGCGCAGGTGGTCATCGAGGCCAAGGAGGCCGTCCCCGAGGACGAGGAGTTCGAGCCGTCCCCGCTCGTCGAGCCCACGGTGCTGCGCGTGCACATCAGTCCCGGCGCCGCGAGGGCCTTCACCAAGCGGGCCATGGCGCTCGTCGCCGCCGGCCGCCCGCCCTGCCCGCTCTGCGCCCAGCCTCTCGATGCCGAGGGGCATATTTGTGTGCGGCTCAACGGTTACCGGGGTAGTAGCGCTTCATCTGCTGGAGGAGGCGAATGAGTGCTGAGAGCGAGCCGGCGCTGAGCGCGGCGCCGGCCACGGGGCTGGACGACGAGACCGCGACGCGTCTGCTCCGTGACGGCCAACTGGACGTGGCGGGCCGCCTGGTCGAGGCGACCAACATGACGCTCTACTGTTCGGTCCGGCTCGGCGGGCTCGCGGCGGCCTGCGTGTACAAGCCGGTACGGGGCGAACGCCCCCTCTGGGACTTCCCCGACGGCACCCTGGCGGCCCGCGAGGTCGCCGCCTACGAGGTCTCCGCGGCGATCGGCTGGCGGATCGTGCCGCCCACCGTCTACCGCGACGGTCCCTTCGGCCCGGGAATGTGCCAGCTCTGGATCGACACCGACCCCGAGATCGACCTGATGGTGCTGATCCGCAGCCGCCAGCCCTCGCTGCGGCGGATGGCCGTCTTCGACGCCATCGTCAACAACGCCGACCGCAAGGGCGGCCACCTGCTGCCGCTCGCCGACGGCCACGTCTACGGCGTCGACCACGGGGTCTCCTTCTCGGCCGAGGACAAGCTCCGCACCGTGCTGTGGCAGTGGCGAGGCAAGCCCCTGTCCCGCGAGGCCATGAACGTCCTCACCCGCCTGGAGTCCGACCTGGAGCAGGGCCGCCTCGGCCGCCGCCTCCGCGAGCTCCTCACCCTCCACGAGGTCGAGGCCACCTGGTCGCGGGTCCGCAGGCTGCTCGACACCGGCCTGCACCCCCTTCCCTCCAAGGACTGGCCCGCCATCCCCTGGCCGCCGATCTGAGGCCACGCGGCGCTCTCCCGCCCCGGGCGCCGGGCGTCCCGCGAGGAGGCGGGGTCACCCCGCCGCGGCTCCGGTGACCTCGGTCCTCCTCCCGGCGGAGGGCCCCGGTACGCGCCCGTCTCCGGCGGGGGCGTAGCCTCCGGGCATGTGCACGGTTGTCGTCAGCATCGATCCGAGCGCCGAGATCCCCCTGATCGTGGTCGGGGTGCGCGACGAGTTCACCGACCGCCCCTGGGTCCCACCGGCCGCGCACTGGCCGGAGAGCGGGCCCGGCCTGATCGGCGGGCGTGACCTTCGGGCGGGCGGCACCTGGCTCGCCGTCGACCCCGGGGCCAGGCGGGTCGGTGCCCTCCTGAACGGGCTCGGCGTGCTCGCCCCCGAGGAGGGCCGTCGCTCGCGGGGCGACCTGCCGCTCCTGGCGGCGGCCGGGGGCGAGCCCGCGGAGAGCGATCTCGGGCACTACGACCCCTTCCACCTGCTGCGGGCCGATCCCGCCGGGGCCCGCCTGTGGCACTGGGACGGGATCACCCTGGAGCGGGACGACCTTCCCCCGGGAACCCACATGATCGTCAACAGCGGCTGGGAGCGCGGCGCGGAGAACGAGCGGGTGGCGTTCTTCCGCCCCCTGTTCGCCAAGGCGGGCCGTCCCACGGAACTCGACGGCCCCTGGGAGGAGTGGCGGGAACTCGCCACCGGGGCGGGCGTCCCCGCCGAGGACCCCCGTACGATGATCGTCCATCACGAACTGCCCGACGGGCGGACCTTCGGCTCCGGGTCCGTCACCCTGCTCGCCCTGGCGCCCGATGGCGTCCGCTACGACTTCACCGCCGCCCCTCGCGATCCGGGCGCCTTCCGCGAGATCCGCACGGAATGATCCGGTCGGCTCCCGGAGTTGAGGTGAGTGCCCGTACATCCACCGCCCCGGGCCAACCGGGGTGGTCTGACCGCTGGATAGGCTTCATTTTATGAAATCGTGGTCTGAGCCGAAGGTTCCTCGGCTTCCCGGTGCCGGTGTCCCGCTGCGGCTGTTCGACACCGCCGCGCGAGAGGTCGGCCCCACCAAGCCGGGCCGCACGGCGCGGATGTACGTCTGCGGCATCACGCCCTACGACGCCACCCATCTGGGCCACGCCAACACCTACCTCGCCTTCGACCTGGTCAACCGGGCCTGGCGCGACGCCGGCCACGAGGTGCACTTCACCCAGAACGCCACGGACGTCGACGACCCCCTGCTGGAACGTGCCGAGCGGACCGGTGTCGACTGGCGCGACCTGGCCGAGCGTGAGATCGAGCTGTTCCGGACCGACATGGAGGCGCTGCGCATCCTCCCGCCGCGTGACTACGTCGCGGTGACCGAGGTGATCGACCAGGTCGCCGACCTGATCGTGTCGCTGCGCGACAAGGGCGCCACCTACGAGCTCGACGGCGACGTCTACTTCGACGTGGCCGCGGCCCCCAAGTTCGGGGCCGTCTCCGGCTACTCCGAGGAGCGCATGCTCGCCCTGTTCGGCGAGCGCGGGGGAGATCCCGACCGGCCGGGCAAGAAGCACCCGCTCGACTGGCTGCTCTGGCGCGCCGAGCGCCCGGGGGAGCCGTCCTGGCCCTCGCCGTTCGGCCTGGGCAGGCCCGGCTGGCACATCGAGTGCACCGCGATCGCCCTGGCGAACCTGTCCAGCGGTTTCGACGTCGCGGGCGGGGGTTCCGACCTGATCTTCCCCCACCACGAGTGCGGCGCCCACGAGGGCCACGTGGCGTGCGGGGAGTGGCCCTTCGCGAAGGCGTACGTGCACGCGGGCATGGTCGCCCTGGACGGCGAGAAGATGTCCAAGTCGAAGGGCAACCTGATCTTCGTCTCCCGGCTGCGCCGGGAGACCGACCCGATGGCCATCCGGCTGGCCCTGCTGGCGCACCACTACCGTTCCGACTGGGAGTGGACCTCCGAGCAGCTGGGCTCGGCGGAGGTGCGGCTGGCGCGCTGGCGCTCGGCGGCGGGGCTGCAGACCGGCCCCGGCGCCGGTGTCGTGCTGGAGCGGGTGCGAGCCCGGATGGCCGACGACCTGGACGCCCCCGGAGCCCTCGCGGTCGTCGACGACTGGGCCGAGCGGGCCCTGTCCGAGGGGGGCAACGACCCGGACGCGCCGGGCCTCGTCAGGGCGACCGTGGACGCGCTGCTCGGGGTCGCGCTCTAGGGTCTCCGGGCCCCGGCGGTGCGGCCTCTGGATGCCCGGGGTCGCGCTCTGGGGCCTCCGGGCTCCGGGCGGTGCGGCCCCTGGAGCGCGGCGGCGTCCCGTTCCGGGGCGCCGCCGGCGCGGGGCCGTGAAAACGACGTGAAAACGACGGAGCCCGCACCGCTTGCGCGGTGCGGGCTCTGCCTGAAGCCTTTGAGGTCAAACCAGATCAGATGACCTGAACCTGGTCGGCCTGCGGGCCCTTCTGGCCCTGCGTGGTGACGAAGCTGACACGCTGGTTCTCCTCCAGGCTGCGGTAGCCGCCGGAGTTGATAGCCGAGTAGTGCACGAAGACATCGGCGGTGCCGTCATCCGGTGCGATGAATCCGAAGCCCTTTTCGGCGTTGAACCACTTAACGGTGCCCTCAGACAAAACTACTTCTCCTCATTGGGAGCCTCACCGAACCACCAGGTCGGCGGCACGGGGCTGCGTTGCGGACCCTACCATGCACCCGCGGAAACCATCCGGAGAAACTGTGTAACGTCCGCTGTCGGCGGACTTCTCATAAGCACTTGAGATGATAAGGCTAAGCGAGAACTACGACTGCAACCAGACAACCTTATCCGATGTCCTCGTGATGCGCAAGTCACAAGTTGGATGCGAAGAACCGCTCGCGTTCCTCCTCGGGGAGGTGGTCGACGAAGAGGGTGCCGTCGAGGTGGTCGGCCTCGTGCTGCAGGACGCGGGCGAGCATGCCCAGGGCGCGGACGGTGACGGGCTTGCCGAACATGTCGCGACCACGCGCGGTGACCATGTAGGAGCGTTCCAGCGGCCACCAGCGGTCCGGCGCGGACAGGCAGGCCTCGTCGGCCACGATCCTCCGCTCGGACAGCTCCAGGCGCGGGTTGACCAGGTGGCCGGACCTGCCGTCCAGCTCGTAGACGACGACCCTCAGGGGGACGCCGATCTGCGGGGCGGCCAGTCCCGCGCGGCCCGCGCCGGCCCGCATCGTGGCCTGGAGCGACTTGACCAGGACGCGCAGCGCGCGGTCGAAGGTGGTCACGGGCTCGGACACCGTGCGGAGCACGGGATCGGTGAACGGTCGGATCGGCTGGACGGCCACGCGCACTACTCCCCGAGGCGAACGAATTGGCACCGGAGACGATTCCCTTTGTCGCGCTGACTCAACCGTTACCCCGTCCCCCTTCAGGTTTCCGGAATGTTGCCGCTGTGCGACGTGTGCATTGCGTATTTCCATGGTTAGTTACACGTAACCGGCGCACCATCACAGATAGTAAATGTGCGTAATGCCGTCCTCCTAGATTTCGGGATCGACGCCCCCGAAACCGCAGGAGGAAAAGATGGCCAAGCCCTGGATCAGCGACTGGCGGCCCGACGACCCCGACTTCTGGCAGGGGCAGGGCAAGAAGGTGGCCCGCAGGAACCTGATCTTCTCCATCTTCGCCGAGCACCTCGGGTTCACGCTGTGGACCGTGTGGAGCATCGTGACCGTGCAGCTCGGCTCCTACGAGTTCTCCACCGACCAGCTCTTCTGGATCGTCGCGCTGCCCAACCTGATCGGCTCGGCGCTGCGCATCCCGTACACCTTCGCCCCGGCCAGGTTCGGCGGCCGGAACTTCACCGTGGTCAGCGCACTGCTCCTGCTCGTGCCCGCGGTGCTGCTCGCCGTCGCGGTCGGCAACCCGGCCACCCCCTACTGGGTGTTCCTGGTCATCGCGGCCACGGCGGGCCTGGGCGGCGGCAACTTCGCCTCCAGCATGGCCAACATCACCTACTTCTACCCCCAGCACAGGCAGGGGTCGGCGCTCGGGCTCAACGCGGCGGGCGGCAACATCGGGGTGAGCTCCGTGCAGCTCGTCATGCCCCTGGTGATCGGGGCGTTCGGCCTCGCCGCCGCCGGGCTGTTCTGGATCCCGTTCATCCTGGCCGCCGCGATCGGCGCCTACTTCTTCATGGACAACCTGACCTCCGCCAAGGCCAATCCCGCCGACCAGCTGAAGGTCGCCGGCCGGGCCCAGACCTGGATCATGTCGGTCCTCTACATCGGCACCTTCGGCTCCTTCATCGGCTACTCCACCGCGTTCCCGCTGCTCATCAAGAGCCAGTTCCCCGAGCAGGCCTCCCTGGTGGGGCTCGCCTTCATCGGCCCGCTGCTCGGCTCGCTGATCCGCCCGGTCGGGGGCTGGCTGTCGGACCGGCTCGGCGGGGCGAGGGTGACGCTCGTCAACTTCGCCGCGATGGCGGGCGCGGCGGCGCTGGTCTGGCAGGGTCTGTCCCAGCACGCCTTCACGCTGTTCTTCTGCGCCTACATGCTCCTGGTCGCCACCACCGGCATCGGCAACGGCTCCACCTACCGGATGATCCCGGCGATCTTCCGGGCGAAGGCCGTGGCGGGCATCGCCCCCGGTACGGAGGCCCACGAGGCCGCAGTGGCCGTCGGGAAGCGGGACGCCTCCGCCGCGATCGGGATCATCTCCGCGATCGGCGCCTTCGGCGGGTTCTTCATCAACCGTGGATTCGGCAGCTCCATCGCCGCGACCGGGGGAGCGGGCGCCGCGCTCGCCTTCTTCGCCGCCTTCTACATCGTGTGCGCGGCCATCACCTGGGCCTGCTATCTGCGTACCGCGGGATCCGTGCCGAGCCTGGCGGCGGCCCGCGTGTGACCCCGGCGCACGGGGCCCGTCGCTCACATCCGGCACCGGCCGCGCCGACGGACAACTCACATCCGCCTCATCGCGAATGTGAACGCGGTTAGCGGCTTGTAGCACATCGGTAACAGGGGAGACCTCGCGGTGAAACCGCCTGAAAGCACCATCGGATCCATGCCGGTCTCACTTCCCCCCCAGACGCCTGTGAAGGCTGGGGCGGATCGGACGAGAAGGGAAACACCCCCTATGTCACGGCTCGTCGTGGTAGGACACGGACCGACGTCGCACCGCCTGGTCGAGGCCCTCGTCGCCAAGGGCTTCGCGGGCAGCATCACGGTGCTGGGGGAGGAGCCCCGGCCGGCGTACGACCGGGTGGCGCTCACCTCCTACCTGACGGGCAGGAGTGTCGAGGACCTCACCTACCCGACGCCGGAGGGGGTCGTGCTGCGGCTGTCGTCCAGGGTCGTGGACATCGACAGGCCGGCGCGCGAGGTCGTCACCGCCGACGGCCACCGCGAGCCGTACGACGTGCTGGTGCTGGCCACCGGCTCCAGCCCGTTCGTGCCGCCGGTGCCGGGCAGGGAGCTGGACGGCTGCTTCGTCTACCGCACGATCGACGACCTCGACGCGATCAGGGAGGCCGCCTCGCACGCCACGAGCGGCGTCGTGATCGGCGGCGGGCTGCTGGGGCTGGAGGCCGCCGACGCGCTGCGCGGACTGGGCCTGGCGACGCACGTCGTGGAGATGGGCGGCTGGCTCATGCCCCGGCAGGTCGACGAGGGCGGCGGCGCCGTCCTGCGCGGCCACGTGGAGGCGCTCGGCCTGAGCGTGCACACCGAGGCGGGCGCCAAGGAGATCGTCGCGGGCCCGGACGGGCGGGTGGCGGGCCTGGTCAAGCCGGACGGCGAGACCGTCGAGGCGCAGATCGTGGTCTTCTCCGCGGGCGTGCGGCCCCGCGACGAGCTGGCCAGGCAGGCCGGCCTGGAGGTCGGCGGGCGCGGTGGGATCGCCGTGGACGACGGGATGCGCACCAGCGACCCGGCGATCTACGCGATCGGCGAGTGCGCCCTGCACGAGGGCATGGTCTACGGGCTGGTGGGGCCGTGCTTCACGATGGCCGAGGTCGCCGCCGACCGCGTCCTCGGTGGCGAGGCGGTCTTCACCCGCGCCGACCTGTCGACCAAGCTCAAGCTCCTCGGCGTGGAGGTCGCCCAGTTCGGCGCGATGGAGGGCGCGCTGGACGTGACCTTCATGGACCCGGTGGGCGGCGTCTACCAGAAGCTGTTCGTCAGCGACGACGCCCGCACCCTGCTCGGCGGGATCTGCGTCGGCGACGCCACCCCGTACAACACCCTCAAACCCTTCGTCGGCCGCGACCTGCCGGGCTCGCCGAGCGAGCTGCTGTTCACCGGCGGGCCGGCGAACACCGAGCTCCCCGACGACGCGCAGATCTGCTCCTGCAACAACGTCACCAAGGGCCAGGTGTGCGCGGCCATCGCCGAGCACGGCCTCACCGACGTCCCCGGCATCAAGGCGTGCACCCGCGCGGGCACCACCTGCGGCAGCTGCGTCCCGACGCTCAAGCAGGTCCTCGTCTCCTCCGGTGTCGAGGTCTCCAAGGCCCTGTGCGAGCACTTCGCCCACAGCAGGGCGGAGCTGTTCGACATCGTCCGGGTACGCGGCATCACGACGTTCTCGCACCTCATCGCCGAGCACGGCACCGGGCGCGGCTGCGACGTGTGCAAGCCCGTCGTCGCCTCGATCCTCGCCTCGCTCGGCAACGGCCACATCCTCGACGGCGAGCAGGCCGCCCTGCAGGACACCAACGACCACTTCCTGGCCAACATCCAGCGCAACGGCACCTACTCGGTGGTGCCGCGCATCCCCGGCGGGGAGATCACCCCGGACAGCCTCATCGTGATCGGCGAGGTGGCCCGCGACTTCGGCCTCTACACCAAGATCACCGGCGGGCAGCGGATCGACCTGTTCGGAGCCCGGGTCGAGCAGCTCCCGCTGATCTGGAAGCGCCTGGTGGACGCGGGCTTCGAGTCCGGGCACGCGTACGGCAAGGCGCTGCGCACGGTGAAGTCCTGCGTGGGCTCGACCTGGTGCCGGTACGGGGTGCAGGACGCCGTCGGCCTGGCCATCGCGCTGGAGCTGCGCTACCGGGGCCTGCGCTCGCCGCACAAGCTGAAGTCGGCCGTCTCCGGCTGCGCCCGCGAGTGCGCCGAGGCCCGCGGCAAGGACTTCGGCGTCATCGCCACCGAGAAGGGCTGGAACCTCTACGTCGGCGGCAACGGCGGCTTCACCCCGCGCCACGCCGACCTGTTCGCCTCCGACCTGAGCACCGAGGAGCTGGTCCGCGTCATCGACCGCTTCCTGATGTTCTACGTCCGCACCGCCGACCGCCTGCAGCGCACCTCCGCCTGGCTGGAGGCCCAGGGCCTCGCCTACGTCCGGGAGGTCGTCCTGGACGACTCCCTGGGGATCTGCGCCGACCTGGAGGCCCAGATGGAGCGGCACGTGGCCGGTTACGCCGACGAGTGGCGGGCCACGATCGAGGACCCGGAGAAGCTGCGGCGGTTCGTCTCCTTCGTCAACGCCCCCGGGACCCCTGACCCGTCGATCGCCTTCGAGCCCGAGCGCGACCAGGTGAAACCGGTCCTGATCCCGCTCGAGGTGGTCCGTTCCTGATCCGGACCGCCCGTACCCCGAGGACCCCAGGAGAGGAGGCCTTCACCGATGACCGCCCTGAGAGAAGACCTGGAGACGATCGCCTGGACGGCGGTCTGCTCCTACACGGACCTGCTGCCCGAGCGCGGAGCGTGCGCGCTCGTCGACGGCAGGCAGATCGCGTTGTTCCGCGCCTTCGACGGATCCCTGTTCGCGATCGGCAACCGCGATCCGTTCAGCGGCGCCCACGTCCTGTCCCGGGGGATCGTGGGCACCAGGGCGGGCGAGCCCGTGGTGGCCTCCCCGATGCACAAGCAGGTGTTCTCCCTCGCGACGGGGGTGTGCCTGGACGACCCCGCGGTGACCGTGCCGACCTATCCGATCCGCGTCACCGACGGGACGGTGGAGGTGGGGCCCGGGTGAGCGCGGGCGGGCACGGGGTGAGGCCGCGGGCGGCCGGATACCGAGGAAACATCGAGCGAGAAGTGGTGAACGACAGATGAGCATCGCCGTTCTGGACAGTCCCGTCGGCTCTCCCGAGACCGCGCCCGACGCGCTGGCCGGGTTCACGATCGGGGTCACCGCCACCCGGCGGCGCGAGGAGTTCTGCGCGCTGCTGGAACGCCGGGGCGCGAGAGTGGTGCGCGCCCCGGCGATCCGGCTGGTGCCCCTGGCCGAGGACGCCGACCTGCTGGCCGCGACCCGCGCCAGCCTGTCCGCCCCGGTCGACGACGTGGTGGTCACCACCGGTGTCGGCTTCCGCGGCTGGATGGCGGCGGCCGAGGGCTGGGGGCTCTCCGGCGACCTCTCCGAGCACCTGACCGCGGCCCGGCTGCTGACCCGCGGGCCCAAGGCGCGCGGCGCGGTCAGGGCGGCGGGCCTGACCGACCACTGGACCCCGCCCACGGAGTCGTGCGAGGAGGTCAAGCAGCACCTGCTCGCCCAGGACCTGCGCGGGCGCCGCATCGCCGTGCAGCTGCACGGGGAGCCGCTGACCGGTTTCGTGGCCGCGCTGCGCGAGGCGGGCGCGGAGGTCATCGAGGTGCCGGTCTACCGGTGGCTGCCCTACCGCGACGTGTCGCCGCTGCGGCGCCTGGTCAGCCAGGCGATCTCCGGCGGGGTGGACGCGGTGGCCTTCACCAGCGCCCCGGCCGTGCTGGCCATGCTCAACTCCGCCCGCGCCGACGGCCTGGAGGACGCGCTGATCGCGGCCTTCGCCGGGCCTGTCGTCGCCGCCTGCGTGGGACCGGTCACCGCCGCGCCGCTGGAGGCGCGCGGGGTGCCCACCGTGCAGCCCGAGCGCTCCCGCCTGGGCACGCTGGCCCGTACGCTCGCCAGGCACCTGCCCGAGCACAGCGTCACCCGCCTGGTCGCCGGCGGCCACCAGCTGGAGATCCGCGGCCACGCCGTCGCGGTGGACGGCGAGCTGAAGCCGCTGCCGCCCGCGCCGATGGCGGTCCTCAAGCGCCTGTCCGACAAGCCGGGACACGTGGTGGCCCGCTCCGACCTGCGGACCGTGCTGCCCGGCGGCCCGTCGCGCGACTCGGCCGAGCACGCGGTCGAGATGGCCATCACCCGCCTGCGCCGCGCCCTCGGTCCCGCGGGGATCGTCGAGACGGTCGTCAAGCGCGGCTACCGCCTGGCCTGCGACCGGGGCGAAGGCCTGTGACGACGCTCGTCCTGGCCGGGCACGGGACACGTAGCGCGAGAGGCGAGGAGACCCTGGCGGGACTGCGGGACCTGGTGCGCAGGGGCCGCCGGGGGACGCGGGTGGAGCAGGCGTTCCTGGAGATCAGCTCGCCGTCGCTGGCCGACGTGCTTCCCTGCCTGCCCGGCCCCGTCGTGGTGGTCCCGCTGCTGCTGGCGGGCGGCTACCACGTCCACATCGACCTGCCCTCCGTGGTCGCCTCGGCGCGGCCGGACGCCGTGATGGCGGCCCCGCTGGGACCGCACCCGCTGCTCACCGCCGTCCTCGCCAGGCGGCTGGCCGCCGCGGGGCTGAGGGCGGCCGACTCGGTGATCCTGGGAGCGGCGGGGTCGTCCGATCCGGCCGCGCTGGCCGACGTGCGGGCGGCGGCCCGGCTGCTGTCGGTGCGGCTCTCCCGCCCGGTCACCGCGGCCTTCGCCGCGACGGGCACCCCGTCGGTCGGCGAGGCCCTGGAGCGGCTGCGCTCGGGACCCGCGCCGCGGATCGCGCTCGCCTCCTACCTGCTCGCCCCCGGCTTCTTCCAGGACCGCCTGGAGGCGTCGGGGGCCGACCTGGTCGCCGCCCCCCTGGGGGTGGACGCCGACCTGGCCGCGCTGGTGTGGGCCCGGTTCGACCAGGCCCGCCTGGCGTCGATGGCGGCCGGCCTCGACCGGGGCGCCCGGTCCTCGAACGTCAGGACACCGGCGTGATCCACCCGGTGCCGGTGGTCGCGGGGGGGGGTGATCGAGCCCCGGCGGGACCGATCGCGGGGGGCGACCGGTCCCGCCGGGGCTCGATCGCGAAGGCAGGTCGGGCTCGCCAGGAGCCGAAGGGGGACGGGCTCGCCGAAGCTGAAGGCGGGTCAGGCCGGCGGGGGCTCCAGCCTCAGCTCCCGGACGATCTCCTCGGCCACCTCGTCCCGCGAGGGCAGGAAGTCGTCGGCGCCGAGAAGCGTCTCGTAGTAGGCGTGGCTGAAGCAGCCGGCGAGCAGCAGCCGGGCGCTGGCGACCGGGACGACGTCGGGGGAGACGCGCCCCGCCCGCTGCTCGGCCGCCAGGTACGCGGTGAGCGGGACGATCTCTGACATCGGCCCGATATCGCTGTCGCGCATCGCCTCGCGGAAGCGGACGGTGACCGAGGGGGAGGTGAAGGCGGGCAGCGACGCCGCCTGGACCTCGCAGTAGTAGTCGATGCCCGCCCGCGCGATGGGCAGCAGGTTCTCGCTCACCCGGCCCTTGCCGACCAGGTACATCAGGTCGTCGAGGATGCGCAGCCAGACCGGGAGCCGGTCCTGCAGCAGGGCGAGGAACATGTCGACGGCGTGGCCGGACGCGGTGCCGCGCGAGCGCGGTTGCGCGGCGTCGTCGGCCTCCTCGCGCTTCATGAACGCGGCCAGCTCCAGGACGCGGCGCCGCGCCTCCTGGGCGTTCCGGTGCGGATCGACGGTCCGCCGGTGCTGGTCGAGCTGGTACGGGTCGATATAGGGAGTCGCCATGGTCGCCCCAACATGCGCAGTCACATGGACAGATGGTCGTAACGGTGATGCGTCGTCCACCGGTGTCCACGGGGCCGTGTCCTGCTGGCCGTGGAGTCGCCGACGTCCGGTCTTTCCGCCCGGCTCGCCCCCGGCGATCCGGGGCGTGCCCGATCCGTGCCTGCCGACCCGGGACCGACCCCAGGCTCGACCGATTCAACCTAGGCGAAAAAGAGCCTCCGGTGGTAACCGTAGGCCGTGAGTTCAGCCGTCGGAGTCACGGTCGCGCCGGCGCAGATAGCGCTCGAACTCGGCGGCGATGGCGTCGCCGCTCGCCTCGGGCAGCTCGGCGGCGTCCTTGCGCTCCTCGAGCTCCTTGACGTACTCGGCGACCTCGCTGTCCTGGGAGGCGAGCTCGTCGACGCCGTGCTCCCAGGCCCGGGACTCCTCGGCCAGCTCGCCCAGCGGCATCGGGATGTCGAGCAGGTCCTCCATCCGGCTGAGCAGCGCCATGGTGGCCTTCGGGTTGGGCGGCTGGGCGACGTAGTGCGGCACCGAGGCCCACAGCGACACGGCGTGCAGCCCGGCGGCGCCCAGGGAGTGCTGCAGGACGCCGACGATGCCGGTCGGCCCCTCGTAGCGGCTCAGCTCCAGGTTGATCGCCCTGGCCAGGCCCTCGTCGGTCGCCGACCCCACGATCGGCACCGGGCGGGTGTGCGGCGAGTCGTTGAGCAGCGCGCCGAGCAGGACCGCCAGCTCGACCCCCAGCTCGCGGCAGACCAGCACGATCTCCTCGCAGAAGGCGCGCCAGCGCATGTTGGGCTCGATGCCGCGCAGCAGCACCACGTCACGGTCGACGCCCGGGGGCCTGGCCACCGACAGCTTGGTGGTCGGCCAGGTGATGGAGCGCGTCAGCCCCTCGCCCATCTCGACGATCGGGCGGGTCACCTGGAAGTCGTAGTATTCCTCCGGGTCCAGGGAGACCAGCGGGGTCGCCTTCCACTCCTCCTCGAGGTGCGCGATCACTCCGCTCGAGGCCTCACCCGCGTCGTTCCACCCCTCGAACGCGGCGATCATCACCGGGTCGACGAGCTCGGGCAGACCTTCGATCTCGATCACGCGCCCCCTCCTTCTCACCTCACGTCCTATCCGGCTAAGCCTATGCGGTGAGGGGGCCTTCACGTCACCTTCCCGACATGGTGCGGGCGATCGGGACGTCGCGGCCCGATCGCCCGCACCCGCCCGGCGGCGCCGGGCCTCGCGCCCTGTCCCACCGCTGTCCCACCGCTGTCCCACCGGGCCGGTGGGCTCCCGGCCACGGCGGCCACGGCGGGCCGGGGCCGCCGCCGATCAAGGGGGCGGCCCGAGGGCTCCCAGTACTCTTGTCCCATGACAAGCACTCCGTCTTTCCGTGAAGTCCTGGCCGAGCGCGTGATGGTCGCCGACGGGGCAATGGGGACGATGCTTCAGGCCCACGACGTCACCATGGATGACTTCCAGGACCATGAGGGCTGCAACGAAGTGCTCAACGTCACCCGTCCCGACATCGTCCGCGCCGTGCACGAGGCCTATTTCGAGGTGGGGGTCGACTGCGTCGAGACCAACACCTTCGGGGCCAACCTTTCAGCTCTCGGCGAATACGACATCTCCGAACGCGTCTTCGAGTATTCCGAGGCCGGTGCCCGCGTCGCCCGCGAGGCCGCCGACGCCTGGTCCACCCCCGACCGCCCGCGCTTCGTGCTCGGCTCCATCGGCCCCGGCACCAAGCTCCCCACCCTCGGGCACAAGCCGTACGCCGAGCTGCGCGACGCCTACTACGACAACGCCGCCGGCCTGGTCGCCGGTGGCGCCGACGCGCTGATCATCGAGACCTCCCAGGACCTGCTCCAGGTCAAGGCGGCGGTGATCGGCGCCCGCCGGGCCATCGCCGACTCCGGCCGTGACGTGCCGGTCATCGCCCAGGTGACCATCGAGACCAACGGCGCGATGCTGCTGGGCTCGGAGATCGGCGCGGCCCTGACCGCGATCGAGCCCCTCGGCGTCGACGTGATCGGCCTCAACTGCGCGACCGGCCCCGCCGAGATGAGCGAGCACCTGCGCTACCTGGCCCGCCACGCCCGGGTCCGCCTGTCGTGCATGCCCAACGCCGGGCTGCCCGTGCTCACCTCCGACGGCGCCTACTACCCGCTGAGCCCCGAGGAGCTGGCCTCGGCGCACGAGAACTTCACCCGCGACTACGGGCTGTCCCTGGTCGGCGGCTGCTGCGGCACCACCCCCGAGCACCTGCGCCAGGTCGTCGAGCGGGTCCGCGGGCGGGAGACGGCCCCGCGCCGCCCCCGCCCCGAGGCGGGCGCCTCCTCCCTCTACCAGAGCGTCCCCTTCCGCCAGGACACCTCGTACCTGGCCATCGGCGAGCGCACCAACGCCGTCGGCTCCAAGGTCTTCCGCGAGGCGATGCTCGCCCAGGACTGGGAGGAGTGCGTGGAGATCGCGCGGGGGCAGGCCCGCGACGGCGCGCACATGCTCGACCTCTGCGTCGACTACGTGGGCCGCGACGGCGTGGCCGACATGAGGGAGCTGGCCTTCCGCTTCGCCACCGCCTCCACGCTGCCGGTCGTCCTCGACTCCACCGAGCCCGCCGTCCTGGAGGCCGGGCTGCAGATGCTCGGCGGGCGCGCGGTCGTCAACTCGGTCAACTACGAGGAGGGCGACGGCCCCGAGACGCGCTTCCACCGGAACATGACCCTGGTCCGCGAGTACGGCGCCGCCGTGGTCGCCCTCACCATCGACGAGCAGGGCCAGGCCCGCACCGCCGATCTGAAGGTCGGGATCGCGGTACGTCTCGTCGAGGACCTGACGGCCAACTGGGGGATGAGAGTCGAGGACATCCTCGTCGACATGCTCACCTTCCCCATCGCCACCGGCCAGGAGGAGACCCGGCGCGACGCGCTGGAGACGATCGAGGCGATCAAGGAGATCAAGCGGCTGCACCCCGGCGTGCAGACGGTCCTGGGCCTGTCGAACGTCTCGTTCGGCCTCAACCCGGCGGCACGGATCGTGCTCAACTCGGTCTTCCTCAACGAGTGCGTCAACGCCGGTCTCGACGCGGCGATCGTGCACGCCTCCAAGATCCTGCCGATGGCGCGCATCCCCGAGGAGCAGCGCGAGGTCGCCCTGGACATGGTCTACGACCGGCGCAGAGAGGGCTACGACCCGCTGCAGCGGTTCATGGAGCTGTTCGAGGGCGTCGACGCCGCCGCGCTCAAGGAGAGCAAGGCCGAGGAGCTCGCCGCGCTGCCGCTGTGGGAGCGGCTCAAGCGCCGCATCGTCGACGGCGAGCGCAAGGGCCTGGAGGCCGACCTCGACGAGGGCCTCGCCCGGCGCCCCGCCCTGGAGATCGTCAACGACGTGCTGCTCGACGGCATGAAGACCGTCGGCGAGCTGTTCGGCTCCGGCCAGATGCAGCTGCCGTTCGTGCTCCAGTCGGCCGAGGTGATGAAGACCTCGGTCGCCTACCTGGAGCCGCACATGGAGCGGGTCGAGGGCGAGATCAAGGGCCGCATCGTGCTCGCCACCGTCAAGGGCGACGTGCACGACATCGGCAAGAACCTGGTCGACATCATCCTCTCCAACAACGGCTACGAGGTCGTCAACCTCGGCATCAAGCAGCCGGTGTCGGTCATCCTGGAGGCCGCCGAGGAGAAGAGGGCCGACGTCATCGGCATGTCCGGGCTGCTGGTGAAGTCCACGGTCGTCATGAAGGAGAACCTGGAGGAGATGAACTCCCGGGGCATCTCCGAGAAGTTCCCCGTCCTGCTCGGCGGGGCCGCGCTGACCCGCGCCTACGTCGAGCAGGACCTCGCGGAGCTCTTCCGGGGCGAGGTCCGCTACGCCCGCGACGCCTTCGAGGGACTGCGCCTGATGGACGCCTTCATGGCGGTCAAGCGCGGGGAGAAGGGCGCGAGCCTGCCGCCGCTGCGCGAGCGCCGGGTCAAGGGCGGCGCCACGCTGGTCAGGACCCCGGTGGAGGAGCTGCCCGCCCGCTCCGACGTCGCCGCCGACAACCCGGTGCCGTCGGCGCCCTTCCTCGGCGAGCGCGTCGTCAAGGGCGTGCCGCTCGCCGAGTACGCCGCGTTCCTGGACGAGCGGGCGACGTTCATGGGCCAGTGGGGCCTCAAGGCCGCGCGGGGCGGCGACGGGCCCTCGTACGAGGAGCTGGTCGAGACCGAGGGCCGCCCGCGCCTGCGGATGTGGCTGGAGCGGATGCAGACCGACGGGCTGCTGGAGGCGGCGGTCGTCTACGGCTACTTCCCGTGCGTCAGCGACGGCGACTCGCTGATCATCCTGGACGAGGGGGGCGACGAGCGCACCCGCTTCACCTTCCCGCGCCAGCGGCGCGACCGGCACCTGTGCCTGTCCGACTTCTTCAGGTCCAAGGACTCCGGCGAGGTCGACGTCGTCGCCCTCCAGGTCGCGACGATGGGCAACAGGGTCTCCGAGGCCGCGAACGAGCTGTTCGCCAAGGACGCCTACCGCGACTACCTGGAGCTGCACGGCCTGTCGGTGCAGCTGACCGAGGCCCTGGCCGAGTACTGGCACGCGCGCGTGCGCTCCGAGCTCGGCATCGGCGGCGACGAGTCCCTGGAGGACATGCTCAAGGTCAACGTCGCGGGCTGCCGCTACTCCTTCGGCTATCCGGCCTGCCCCAATCTGGAGGACCAGGTCCAGCTGATGGGGCTGCTCGACCCGGCGAGGATCGGCGTCGAGCTGTCGGAGGAGTTCCAGCTCCACCCCGAGCAGTCGACGTCCGCGCTGATCGTCCACCATCCCGAGGCCAACTACTTCAACGTATGACCGGCGTGTGATCGGCAGGGGGTTCACCGGGAATGGAAGCGGTTCTCTTCGACATGGACGGGCTTCTCGTCGACAGCGAGAAGATCTGGTTTCAGGTCGAGACCGAGGTGATGGAACGGCTCGGCGGTGAGTGGGGGGAGGCCCACCAGGAGAATCTGGTGGGCGGCTCCATGCCAGCCACCGTGGCCTACATGCTCGCCGTCTCCGGCGGGGGCGCCACCCCCGACGAGGTGGAGACCTGGATGCTGGAGGGCATGACCGCCAGGCTCGCGGGCGGGGTGGAGATGATGCCGGGCGCCGCCGAGCTGCTGGCGGAGGTGCGCGGGCACGGCCTGGCCACCGCGCTGGTCACCTCGTCGGTCCGGCCGATCGCCGAGGCGTGCCTGAGGAGCATCGGCGCGCACAACTTCGACCACGTGGTCACCGGCGACCACGTCACCAGGACCAAGCCCCATCCCGAGCCCTACCTGACGGGGGCCCGGCTGCTGGGTGCCGATCCGGGCCGTTGCGTCGCCCTGGAGGACTCCCCGAACGGGGTGACGTCGGCCACCGCGGCGGGCTGCCGGGTGGTGGCGGTGCCGAGCGTGCTGCCGATCACCGCCGCGCCCGGCCGCCTCGTCGTCGGCTCGCTGCTGGAGGTCGACGTGGCGATCCTACGCGCGCTGTCCTTGGGTGAGCCGTCCCCCGACGGGCTGTCCTCGGGTGAGCCGTCCCCCGATGGGCTGTCCTCCGGTGAGCCGTCCGGGGTCGGGGATCGCCCCTGATCTTTCCCGCGAGCCGGCCCGTATCCCCTAAGGGGTGATCCCTCCTCAGGAAGGAGGGCCTGTCCCGGTTCGACGTGCCAGGATGGAGATCGGGTAAGCCGATACGAGGGGCGGTCCGCTATGTCGTTCGAACAGATCGCGTGGTTGCCGATCTGCGCAGGGGTCACCGGCGTGGGACTGGTGCTGAGTGTGCTGCTGATGCGGCGCCGGGGCGCCGCGGCGGGGTTGCGCGCCGCGGCCTGGTCGCTGCTGCCGGTCGCCGCGTTCCTGACCGGCGCGCTGCCGACCCTGTGGAACATCGGCACGGCGGTCGTCACCTTCGTCGCCAACCTGGTGCTCAACCCCACGGTGTGGGCCGGGGTGGGGGTGGCCGGGCTCTCCGCGCTGCTCTTCCTGGTCTCCGGCTTCCTGCGCGGCCGCCGCCTCAGGGCCGCCGCCTCCTCCGGGGCCTCACCGGCGCCCGTCGCGAGTGCCCCGGCCGCGGGGCAGCGCCGGGCCGTGCCGCAGGGGACGCCGGGATCGACGGGAACGCCGGGCGCGACCGCCGTCACGCAGCCGCTGCCCAAGCGCACCCCCGCGCCCTCGCCCGTTTCCAGGACCGCCGGGTCCAAGCCCGCGGCGAAGCCGGCCGCCGACGACGACTTCTCCGATATCGAGGACATCCTGAAGCGCCGGGGGATCGGGTGACGCTATGTCACCGCATCGTTTCAATGTCACGAATCCGAGACATAAGCGGAACGGCTTCCGGACATTACCTTCAAGATCAAAACGAATGAATTTCACGTGAATCACAGTTGAGCCACATAGCGCCTCAGAGGACTGGTCAGCGCAGTTCAGCCCATAGATTCTGCGCACGGGACCACTAATAACGGCCCGTAGACTTACGGCGCGCTGCCCCGACCCGGGGGACGCGTTGACGGACAACGTCGTCTGGGATCCAGGGGGCCACTGTATGACCGCACCGCTCGACGTCCCCGGCACGGCCATGGAGGCCCAGCCGGAGGCTGTTCTCGAAGGGGTGGGCGGAAAAGCCATCGAAGGCCGGTCTCTCGGCCAGATCGCTTGGCTGCGCCTGAAGCGCGATAAAGCAGCGATTATCGGCGCTTTCGTCGTGGTCTTTCTGACGCTGATCGCGATCTTCGCGGAGCGTCCCTTCGGCGGGCTCATCGCGCTGTTCGGCGACTCTCCGAACATTCCGAACAACGACCTCATCGACCCCATGACGAGCGCCCCGATGGGCGCCTGGGGCGGGATAAGCCTTGAGCACCCGTTCGGGCTGGAGCCGGTCAACGGCCGTGACATCTTCGCCCGGATCCTGTCGGGCGCCCAGATCTCGCTGCTGGTCGCCTTCCTGGCCACGCTGGTCTCGGTGGTGCTCGGCTCGCTGCTGGGCGTGCTCGCGGGCTTCTTCGGCGGCTGGGTCGACACCCTCATCAGCCGGGCGATGGACGTCTTCCTCGCCTTCCCCCTGCTGCTGTTCGCGATCGCCATCGTCGGCGCCGTCCCCGACCAGGCCCTCGGGCTGAAGGGCAACGGCCTGCGGATCGCGGTGATCGTTTTCATCATCGGCTTCTTCAACTGGCCGTACATCGCGCGCATCGTGCGAGGCCAGACCCTGTCGCTGCGCGAGCGCGAGTTCGTCGACGCGGCCCGATCCCTGGGCGCGGGCAACAGATACATCATCTTCCGTGAGATGTTCCCCAACCTCGTGGCGCCGATCCTCGTCTACGCGACCCTGCTGATCCCCACGAACATCCTGTTCGAGGCGGCTCTGTCGTTCCTCGGCGTCGGTGTGAACGAGCCGCAGGCCTCCTGGGGCGGCATGCTCACCAGCGCGGTCACCTACTACACGATCGCGCCCCACTTCATGATCGTCCCGGGCCTGGCGATCTTCATCACCGTCATGGCCTTCAACCTTCTGGGCGACGGGCTCCGGGACGCCCTCGACCCGCGAGCCCGGTAGCGAACAAGCGACCGTCCTCTATATCACCGTCACTCATGACAAGGGGTATACCACCACGATGAGGAAGATCAACGTACTGGCGCTCGCCGCGCTGGGTACCGCTCTGACCATGGGACTGGCCGCCTGTGGCGGAACGGCCGGTGGCGGTGGCAACACGTCCTCCGGATCCCAGGGAACGGGTGCCGCGGCCTCCGCCGCCAAGTACAACGACGGCTACACCAAGGTCGTCAACCCGTCGGACGCCAAGGGCGGCACCCTCAAGTTCGCCCTCTCCGACGAGCCCGACTCGATGGACCCGGGCAACACGTACTACGCCTGGAACTGGAACTTCACCAGGCTGTACGCCCGTCCCCTGCTGACCTACTCCGCCGAGCCCGGCGACGCCGGTCTGAAGCTGGTCCCGGACCTCGCCGAGGGCCCCGGCGTGGCGAGCGAGGACGGCAAGACCTGGACGTACAAGATCAAGAAGGGCATCAAGTACGACGACGGCACCGAGGTCAAGGCCGCGGACGTCAAGTACGCCATCGCCCGCAGCAACTTCACCGAGGAGCTCACCGACGGTCCGAAGTACTTCGCGGAGTACCTCGACGCCGGTGACTACAAGGGTCCCTACAAGGACAAGAACCTCGACAACTTCAAGGGCATCGAGACCCCCGACGACCAGACCGTCGTCTTCAAGCTCAAGGCGCCCTTCGCCGAGTTCGACTTCCTCGTCGCCAACCCGCAGTCCGCGCCCGTCCCGCAGGCCAAGGACACCGGCATCGACTACGAGAAGGCCCTGGTCTCGACCGGCCCCTACAAGCTCGAGAGCTACGAGGTCGGCAAGCAGTTCAACCTGGTCAAGAACGAGAACTGGGACCAGTCGACCGACTCCACCCGCAAGCAGCTGCCGGACCGCATCGAGGTGCAGTTCAAGCAGAACGCCGACGACATCGACCAGCGGCTCATCAACGGCCAGATCCACGTCGACCTCGGCGGCACCGGCGTCCAGCCGGCGGCCCGTGCCAAGATCGTCACGGACCCCAAGCTGAAGGACTCCACGGACAACCCCTTCACGCCGTTCAACCGCTACGCGATGATGTCGACCGCGGTGAAGCCGTTCGACAACATCGACTGCCGCAAGGCCGTGCAGTACGCCACCGACAAGACCGCCACCCAGGCTCCCTGGGGCGGCCCGCTCGGCGGCGAGATCGGCACCACCGCGATGACCCCGACCACGGTCGGCTACAAGCAGTTCGACCTGTACCCCAACGGTGCCGACCACAAGGGCGACCTGAACAAGGCCAAGGAGCACCTGACGGCCTGCGGCCAGCCGAACGGCTTCGAGACCAACATCGCGGTCCGCGGTGACCGCGTGAAGGAGGTCCAGGTCGCCGAGGCCCTCCAGGCCTCCCTCGACCGCGTGGGCATCAAGGCCACCATCAAGAAGTACCCGTCGGGTGACTGGAGCGCGCAGTACGCCGGCCGTCCGGACTTCGTGCACAAGAACGGCCTGGGCATCATGATCGCCGGCTGGGGCGCCGACTGGCCGTCCGGCTTCGGCTTCCTGTCGCAGATCGTCGACGGTCGCTTCATCAAGGACTCCGGCAACTACAACATGATGGAGCTCAACGACCAGTCGGTGAACGACCTGCTGGACAAGGGCATCCAGACCACCGACACCGCGGCCCGCAACGAGATCTGGGCCCAGGTCGACCAGAAGGTCATGGAGTCTGCCGCCTTCATGTCCTTCGTCTACGAGAAGACGCTGATCTTCCGTCCGTCGACCCTGACCAACGTGTACGTGCACCCGGCCTACGGCATGTACGACTACACGTGGCTCGGCGTCCAGCAGTAGCCCTTCCCTAGTTAGCCAAAGGCAGGTGAAGGCCTGACAGTGCCCGGGAGCGACCCTCCCGGGCACTTTGGCCGAACGATCGTGGTCGCTTTCATCGTCCGCCGCGTGATCGCCGCCGTGCTGATGCTCGCCATCGTCAGCATGGCCACCTTCGCGATCTTCTTCCTCATCCCGCGTGCCCTGGGACAGACCCCCGAGGGCATGGCGTCGCGTTACGTCGGGCGAGACGCCACCCCTGAGGCGATCCAGGGTGCCGTCAAGCGGCTGCACCTGGACGACCCGATCCTGGTCCAGTACGGCCGGTTCGCGCAGGGCATCGTCGCCGGCCAGGACTACTCCCTCGGCCCGCGCAAGGCCGAGTGCCCGGCACCGTGCTTCGGCTTCTCGTTCAACAACAACCAGCCGGTCTGGCCGACACTGCTCGACCGGCTCCCCGCGACGGTCTCCCTGGCCCTGGGCGCCGCGGTCACCTGGGTCGTCGTCGGCGTCAGCGTCGGCGTCATCTCCGCGCTGAGACGCGGCAGCGTGCTCGACCGGGCCGTCATGACGGTCGCCCTGGCCGGAGTCTCGCTCCCCATCTACTTCACCGGCCTGGTGTCGCTGTCGCTGTTCGCCTACACGCTGGGGATCTTCCCCGGCGGAGGCAGTTACACCGGCTTCACCGAGAACCCGGTCATGTGGTTCCAGTCGCTCGTCATGCCCTGGGTCACCCTGGCGTTCCTGTACGCCGCGCTGTACGCCCGGCTCACCCGGGCGGGCATGCTGGAGACCATGGGCGAGGACTACATCCGCACGGCCCGGGCCAAGGGCCTCAAGGAGCGGACGGTCGTGACCAAGCACGCGCTGCGGGCCACGCTGACCCCGATCCTCACCATCTTCGGCCTGGACCTCGGCCTGCTGCTGGGCGGCGCGGTGCTCACCGAGAGCACCTTCTCCATCCCCGGCATCGGCAAGCTGGTCATCGACGCGATCCGGGGCAACGACCTGCCCGTCGTCCTGGGCGTGACGCTGTTCGCGGCGATCTTCATCGTCGTGGCCAATCTCATCGTGGACGTCCTGTACGCGGTGGTCGACCCGAGGGTGAGGCTCTCATGACGACTCCCGCACCGGAGTCCTTCCTGGAACTGCGCGACCTGCGCATCCACTTCCCGACCGAGGACGGCCTGGTCAGGTCCGTCGACGGCCTGTCGTTCAAGCTCGACCGGGGCAAGACCCTGGGCATCGTGGGCGAGTCGGGCTCGGGCAAGAGCGTGACCAGCCTCGGCATCCTGGGCCTGCACAAGGGCGGGCGGGCCAAGATCTCCGGTGAGATCTGGCTGGACGGCGAGGAGCTCGTCGGCGCGAGCGCCGACCACGTGCGGACCCTGCGCGGCAAGAAGATGGCGATGATCTTCCAGGACCCGCTGTCCGCCATGCACCCGTACTACACCGTGGGCGCCCAGATCATCGAGGCGTACCGGATCCACCACGACGTCAGCAAGGCCGTCGCCCGCAAGCACGCGATCGACATGCTCGGCCGGGTGGGGATCCCGCAGCCCGACAAGCGGGTCGACGACTACCCCCACCACTTCTCCGGCGGCATGCGCCAGCGCGCGATGATCGCGATGGCGCTCTCCTGCGACCCCGAGCTGCTCATCGCCGACGAGCCCACCACGGCCCTCGACGTGACCGTCCAGGCGCAGATCCTCGACCTCATGCGCGACCTGCAGAGCGAGTTCAACTCCGCGCTGATCGTCATCACCCACGACCTCGGCGTGGTCGCCGAGCTGTCGGACGACATCCTGGTGATGTACGGCGGCAAGTGCGTCGAGTACGGCACGGCCGAGGACACCTTCTACCGGCCCGAGCACCCCTACACCTGGGGTCTGCTGGGGTCGATGCCCCGCCTGGACCGCGAGCCCACCGAGCGGCTGCTCCCGATCAAGGGCTCCCCGCCCTCCCTGATCAACGTGCCGTCCGGCTGCGCCTTCAACCCCCGGTGCGCCTTCGCGGGCCGTACCGAGGGCAAGGCCACCTCGGAGGTGCCGCAGCTGCTGGAGACCGACGGCGGCCACCTGGTCCGCTGCCACATGCCCCGCGCGGAACGGCGGTCCATCTGGGAGAACGAGATCAAGCCGATGATGGAGAGCACGTGAGCGAGCGAGCCGGTCAGCACAGCACGCCTCGGGTTAGGGAGGACACGTGACCTCGGTCAACGTCGTTGACGACAAGGGCGGCGCGGCCGAGAGGTCTCCCTCCGACGCGCTGCTGTCCGTGCAGGGCCTGCAGAAGCACTTCCCGGTGACCAAGGGCCTGCTGCGCAGGCAGGTCGGCGCGGTCAAGGCGGTCGACGGGATCACCTTCGACGTCCGCAAGGGCGAGACGCTCGGTCTGGTGGGCGAGTCGGGCTGCGGCAAGAGCACCACGGGACGGCTCATCACCCGCCTGCTGGAGCCCACCGACGGCAAGATCGTCTTCGAGGGCCACGACATCACCCACATGTCCCAGGCCAAGATCCGCCCGCTCCGCCGCGACATGCAGATGATCTTCCAGGACCCCTACTCGTCGCTCAACCCCCGGCACACGGTCGGCGCCATCGTCGGCGCCCCGTACCGCATCCAGGGGATCCAGACCGAGCAGGGCACCAAGAAGGCGGTCCAGGAGATCCTGGAGCTGGTCGGGCTCAACCCCGAGCACTACAACCGCTACCCGCACGAGTTCTCCGGCGGCCAGCGCCAGCGCATCGGCATCGCCCGCACGCTCGCGCTCAAGCCCAAGCTCATCATCGCCGACGAGCCGGTCTCCGCGCTGGACGTGTCGATCCAGGCCCAGGTGGTCAACCTCCTGGAGGACCTGCAGAACGAGCTCGACCTGACCTACGTCATCGTCGCGCACGACCTGTCGGTCATCCGGCACATCAGCGACCGGGTCGCGGTCATGTATCTCGGCAAGATCGTCGAGCTGGCCGACCGCAAGGAACTGTACGACTCGCCCATGCACCCGTACACCACCGCGCTGATGTCCGCGGTGCCCGTCCCCGACCCGGCCCGGCGCAAGGACCGCGAGCGCATCCGCCTGCAGGGCGACGTGCCCAGCCCGCTCAACCCGCCGCCCGCCTGCCGGTTCCACACCCGGTGCTGGAAGGCACAGGAGATCTGCAAGACGGTGGAGCCGCCGCTGGCGACGCTGGCCCCGGGACACCAGGTGGCCTGCCACTTCCCGGAGAACGCCCCCGCCGGGCAGCAGGCCCCGCAGGCCGTCTCCGGCTGACCGCCCTCACCCCGCCCCACCCCCGCCCGTACGGACGCCCGTGCGGGCGGGCGCGTGAAGCGGGTCAGGGAAGCGCGCCCGGCGTGATCAGGCCGGTCTCGTAGGCGAGGACGACGGCCTGCACGCGGTCGCGCAGGCCCAGCTTGGTGAGCACGTTGCCGACGTGGGTCTTCACCGTCGTCTCGCTCACCACCAGCTGGGCGGCGATCTCCGCGTTGGACATGCCCTTGGCGATCAGCCGGAGCACCTCCAGCTCACGCTCGGTCAGCCGGTCCAGGCGCGCGGGGGTCGACTGCTGGTGCGCCGAGGGCAGATGCGCCCCGAACTTGTCCAGCAGCCGCCTGGTGACGCTCGGCGCGACGATCGCGTCGCCCGCCGCGACCACCCGGATGGCCTGCACCAGCTCCTCGGGCGGCACGTCCTTCAGCAGGAACCCGCTCGCCCCGGCGCGCAGCGCCTCCACGATGTACTCGTCGAGGTCGAAGGTCGTCAGCACCAGCACCCGCGGCACGTGCGCGCCCGCGGTGGCCTCCCGCACGATCCTGCGGGTCGCCTCGATGCCGTCCACGCCCGGCATCCGGATGTCCATCAGCACCACGTCGGGCAGCAGCGCCCGCGACTGGTCCTGCGCGGCCTTGCCGTCGCCCGCCTCGCCGACCACCGTGAGATCGGGCTCGGCCTCCAGGATCAGGCGGAAACCCGTGCGCAGCAGCGGCTGGTCGTCCACCAGCAGCACTCTGATCGTCATCACGTGTCCTTGAGGGGGAACCGGGCATTGACCTCGAATCCGCCCCCGTCGCGCGGGCCGATCCTCAGAAGTCCACCATAGAGGGCGACACGTTCCCGGATGCCCGCCAATCCGTGCCCGGCCACCTCCTCGTCCGCGTCGCGCGCCTCCGGGCCGAGGCCGTCGTCCTCGACCTGGATGGCCAGCTCGCCTGGCTCGTGGCGCACCGTCACCCAGGCCCGCGCCTGGGGCCCCGCGTGCCGCAGGCTGTTGGTCAGGGCCTCCTGGACCAGCCTGTAGGCGGCCAGGTCGACACCGGGAGGCAGCGACCCCAGCGATCCCGGTGATCCCGCCCTTCCCGGTGCTCCTGCCGCTTCCGCCGCTCCCGGCGTTCCCTCCGCCCCTCCCGCGGGAGAGGCGCCCCGCTCGTCCTCGATCCACAGCTGCGTCCGCAACCCCGCCTCGCGCATCTGGTCGACCAGGGCCGGGATCTCACGCACCCCCGGCTGCGGGTTGCGCTCCGCGGGCGTCCCGTCGGTCCTGAGCACGCCCACCATGCTGCGCATCTCCGACATCGCGGTCCGGCCGAGCTCCTCGATCGCCGACAGGGCCTCCCGTGCCCCGTCGGGGTTGCTGGCCAGCACCCGCCGCGCCGCGGCGGCCTGGACGGTCATCACGCTCACGTGGTGGGCGACCACGTCGTGCAGCTCGCGGGCGATGCGGGAGCGCTCCTCCGCCCTGGCCGCCCGGGTGTCGGCCTCCCGGGCGCGCTCCATGCGCCGCGCCCGGTCGCGCAGCTCCGCCTGGTAGGCCCGGCGCAACCGCACGCTCCGGCCGGCGACCCACAGGGAGGCGGTGAACACGGTCATCAGCAGGAGGCCGCCCCAGCCGCCGAGCCCGCCGAGCCCGTAGAGCCCGTAGAGCCCGTAGAGCCCGTAGAGCCCGCCGAGCCCGGCGCCCGCCGCCGACGACAGGACGTGACCGGTGAGGGCCAGGGCCGGAGCGCACAGGCTGAGCGCCAGGCCGCGCCCGGCGGCGATCGTGTAGACCAGCACCAGGGTGACGAGCCAGAGCAGGGAGGGGTTCCGGCCCGTGGCGGCCAGTGTGACCTCGGCCACGCAGACCAGCAGGAGCATCAGGAACGGCCGGTGGCGGCGCAACGTCACCGACAGGCAGCCGGCCACGATCAGGCCGAGGCCCATCGCGTCGGGCGCCCTCAGCCGGTCGGGGTCGCCGAAGACGTGGGCCGCCTGGGCGAAGGGGACCGAGGCGGCGGCCAGCGCTCCACCGAAGATCGCGTCAGGAATCAGCGGGTGCCCGCGGAACCAGGTCCGAAGGCTGCCGATGGTGTTGCGCACACAATCAATTTAGGCGCCCTTCTCCGGGCGCCACCCTGCCAGAGGTGGATATCGCCCTCATCCCCGCGAAGGATCCGCCCCGGGAAACGGTCGGGCACATGCCCGGGACAGACGGGCACCTGCCCGGGACCGGCCCGGGGAGCGCCGTGAGGCCGCGCCGGGGTCGGTCCGGGGAATGCTCAAAGCCGCGCCGGGGCCGGGCCGGGGAGCGCTGTGAGGCCGCGCCGGGGTGGGCCGGGCCGGGGGAGCGCCGCGGGGGAGCCGGGTCCGAGTGGCCGGGACCGGGAGACGCCGGGTCTGAGCGACCGGACCGGGAGGCGCCGGAATCGCCGCCGTCACGGCCGCTAGAGCTCGTCGGTGGCCGCCCTCGAACTCCTGGCGGGGCGCCGGTTGCTGCGGACGGTGTCGCCGGGCTGCCGCTCGGGCACGGGCGGGGGAGTGCCGCCGAACTCCGGGCACAGGTCCTGGTAGCTGCACCAGCCGCACAGCCTGCTGGGCCTGGAGCGCCACTCGCCCGTCTCCAGGGCCCGCTCGATGGCCTGCCACAGGGCCTGGACCTTGCGCTCGGTGGCGAGCAGGTCGGCCTCGTCGGGGACGTAGCGCAGGACCTCGCCGTCGCCCCCGAGATACATCAGCTGGAGCATGCGGGGCACCGAGCCGCGCAACCGCCACAGGACCAGCGCGTAGAACTTCATCTGGAACAGCGCCTTGGCCTCGAAGGCGGGCCCGGGGGCGCTGCCGGTCTTGTAGTCGACGACGCGGACCTCGCCGGTGGGCGCCACGTCCAGCCGGTCGATGTAGCCCCGCAGCATCAGGCCGCTGCCGAGCACCGCCTCCACGTAGAGCTCCCGCTCGGCGGGCTCCAGGCAGGTGGGATCCTCGAGGGAGAAGTAACGCTCCAGCATCTCGCGGGCCTGGGCCAGCCACTCGGCGCGGTCGTCGTCGCCGGTGAACATGCCCGCGTACGACGGATCCTCCTCCTGGAGCCTGTGCCACTGCGGCTCCAGCAGGTCCTGGGCCGCGGTGACCGTGCGCTGCGGGGCGGGCAGGTCGTACAGGCGCTCCAGCACCGAGTGGACCATCGTGCCGCGCACCGCGGCGGGCGACGGCGGCTCGGGAAGCCGGTCGATCACCCGGAAGCGGTAGAGCAGCGGGCACGTCATGAAGTCACCCGCGCGCGAAGGCGACAGGGCTCCGACGATCGTGGGCTCGGTCAGCGACATGACCGCACTGTAGGTCACGGTGACGACAGTTTGTGCCCGAGGCGCCCTCGCGGCGTCTGCCGGAGGCCCGGCGGCGCGTACCATCGAGGCCTGAGGGTGGATGGGACGAGGAATGGTGAGCCAGCGGTGAGCAGCGACAGCCCACGCCAGGACAATCCGGGGTTGCGGATGGGCCGCCCGTTCGGCATCCCGATCTACGTCTCGCCGACCTGGTTCATCGTGGCGGCGTTCATCACCTACTCGTTCCAGAGCGTGGTGGCCTACCGGCTGCCCGACCTGAGCACCCCGCTCACGTACGTCGTCGCGTTCGTCTTCGCGGTGCTGCTGTACGTCTCGGTGCTCCTGCACGAGCTGGCCCACTGCGTGGTGGCCAGGATGTACGGCCTGCCGGTCCGGCGGATCACGCTCTACCTGCTCGGCGGCGTCTCGGAGATCGAGCGCGAGCCGGAGACCCCCGGCAGGGAGTTCATGGTGGCCTTCGCCGGGCCGCTGCTCTCGCTCGGGCTGGCCGCGCTCGGCTTCGCCGCCTCCTACGTGATCGCCCCCGGCACGATCATCGCCGTCCTGGTCTTCCAGCTCTGGCTCGCCAACCTGATGGTCGGGGTCTTCAACCTGCTGCCGGGACTGCCGCTCGACGGCGGGCGCATGCTGCGGGCGGGCGTGTGGAAGATCACCCGCAAACCCGTCTCCGGCACGATCGCGGCCGCCTGGGCCGGCCGGGTGCTGGCCGTCGCCCTGGTCGTGCTCCCCATAGGCCTGGCGCTGGTGGCCGGGCAGGAGCCGGAGACGACCATGATCGTCTGGACGATGCTGCTCGCCGCCTTCATCTGGTTCGGCGCCACCCAGGCACTGCGCGGCGCCCGCGTGCGGGCCCGCATCCCCGAGGTCAACGCCCGTGCCTTGGCCAGGCGGGCCATCGCGGTGACCGGCGACGTGCCGCTGGCCGAGGCCCTGCGCCGGGCCACGGAGGCGCGGGCGGGGGCGATGGTGGTGGTCGACCACGAGGGCCACCCCACGGGCATCGTGAACGAGGTCGCGGTGGAGGCCACCCCGGAGAGCCGCCGCCCCTGGGTGACGGCGGGTTCGCTGGCGCGCAGCCTGGAGCCGTCGCTGGTGCTCGCCGCCGACCTGGAGGGGGAGCCGCTGATCGAGGCCATGCGCGAGTCCCCGGCGGGGGAGTACCTCCTGGTCGAGCGCGGTGGCGAGATCTTCGGCGTGCTCGCGACCTCGGACGTGAACCGCGTGTTCAGCGGGGTTTAAGCGAACCACAGGTCGTTCACAGGCGTCTCACTGGATACTCGCCGATGACGGGGACAGGGACGGGGCGGCAGGAGAGGATCATGCCCGTTCGTCCTACTCGTCTTCGGCACTTACCAGGACTAGGGTTTTGACCAGCGATCGGGCTGGCCAAGTAGCTTAAGGGACGTCAATTGGCACCCCCCCAAACACCGGCTCCGGCCGGCGATCTGACGCCGGATCTCCTCGGCGCCCCCGAATGGACCGATCAGATGGTCGCGGCCGCGGGCATTCCCATGTACGACATCCCCTTCCTCACGGTCGGCGGCGGCATGGGCTCCTTCGTGACGCTCGACTACCTGAGGATCTACGGTGTGCCCACCTCGCAGATGCGGGTGGTGTCCAACATCGACCATCCGTGGCAGACCTACGAGTTCCTCACCAGGTGCTCGCAGATCCCCCGGAGCGAGCGGATCCGCTCCGACTCCTCCTCCCGCCCCGACAACCTGTGGGGATTCCCCTCCTACGCCCTGGAGGAGGCGTGGAAGGAGAAGAAGCCGTCCTACCTGTGGCAGATCCTCACCGAGCCGCTCCTGAACGACTACTGGACCCCGCGCGCCGGCACCGTCTTCGAGAACCTCGAACGCGAGGCCAAGCGCATCAACTACTGGGACATGCTGGTCAAGGGCCAGGTGCGGATGGTGCGCCGCAGGGCGGGCGGCGGCTACTTCACCGTGGTCACCCCGCCCGACGGCGCGGCGCCGACCAAGCGCATCATCTTCCGCTCGCGCTTCGTGCACGTCGCGATCGGCTACCCGGGCCTGAAGTTCCTGCCCGACCTGCAGGAGTTCCGCACCAAGCACGGTGACTACCAGCACGTCGTCAACGCCTACGAGCCGCACGAGCAGGTGTACGAGTTCCTGAAGACCCGGCCGGGCACCGTGGTCATCCGCGGCGGCGGCATCGTCGCCTCCCGGGTGCTCCAGCGGCTGTTCGACGACCGGGAGAAGTACAACCTGCAGACCCAGATCATCCACATCTTCCGCACGTTCGTCAGCGGCTCGCACGGCCCGCACATCTGGTCGCGCCGCAAGGGCGGCGACGGCTGGGCCTACCAGGGCTTCAACTACCCCAAGTCGGTGTGGGGCGGCCAGCTCAAGGCGGAGATGCGCAAGCTGGAGGGGGCCGACCGCGCGAAGAAGTACAAGCAGATGGGCGGCACCAACACCCCCTTCAGGCGGCGCTGGCAGGAGCAGATGCGGGCGGGCCGCAGCGGCGGCTACTACCACCCCGTGCAGGGCACCGTCGACCGGGTGGAGCAGAGCCGCGACGGGCGGCTCGTCAGTTACGTGCGCAGCGGCGACGGCATCGTCCGGGAGCCGGTGTCCGACTACATCATCGACTGCACGGGCCTGGAGGCCGACATCGCCGAGCACCGGATCTTCGCGGACCTGCTCCAGTACGGCGGGGCGGGCCGCAACCCGGTGGGCAGGCTGGACGTGGAGCGCCACTTCGAGGTGAAGGGGACGGCGAGCGGTGACGGCGCCCTCTACGCCTCCGGATCGGCCACCCTCGGCGGCTACTTCCCCGGCGTCGACACCTTCCTCGGCCTGCAGATCGCGGCCCAGGAGATAGCCGACGACCTGGCGAGGCGAGGATTCGTCAAGAAGATGGGACCGCTGCGGTCGACCTCGCAGTGGTTCAAATGGGCCCGCAACTCGTCGGTGTAAGGAGTATCTCCCGTGGTTCCGACCCTGATGGGCCGTATTCAGACGCGCCTGTTCATGCTCGCCACCGTCGGTGTGGTCATCACCCTGCTCATCGTTCCGCTGCTTCCCGGTTCCGGGCCGCTCTCCGGACGCTACGTCAACGGCCTCCTCGTGATCGCGGCGGTGGCCGTGCTGGGGGTCGTCTGGGAGCTGATATACCACTTCCTGATGCAGTTCAGATGGGAGAAGGACTGGCCGACCCTGTTCGGGCTGCTGACACTCGTGCCCGAAGGTCTTGTGCTGTACTTTTTGCTACGGTCCGGTGCAGTTGATTTCATCGATCCGGTCCCGCCGGCCGCCTTCTGGACGCACTTCACCGTCGTCTGGGTAAGCATCTGGTTGGTGACGAACGGTCCCATGAGGGTGCCGTTCATCCGGTGGCGTTTCCGGGGAGGGAGAGTTCTGTGACCGACCAGGGCTTCGGGGTGGTGCGTCCGCTTCCGGGCAACGGGCTGGTGGCCCATGAGGGCGGCCTGCTGCTGGTGTGCGACGCGGCCGAGGCCGTCGTCGAGGATCTGCTGGGAGCGCTTCGGGAGACCGCGGCCTCCGGCGGCGACGGCCGGGCGCTGGCCCGCCGGGTCGCCCAGATCCTCGCCGTGATGATGGGCGAGCCGGTGGCGTGCGCCGTCGCCGGTCCCGTCAGCGGGGGAGTGGCCGTGCTGGTCAGCGGCCCGGCGTTCGCGTCGGTGACCGGCGCGAACGGTGAGATCCAGCTCGCCGGCCGTGACGCGCTCACCTGGTCCGACCGGCTGGTCCCCGGCCCGGTGACCCGGGTGGAGCTGCGCCTGCCCGACGCCGGGGACGCGCACCCGCTGTCCCGGCTGGACGCCGGGGTGATCGTCGCGGGTGGGGTCTGGTGCGACCTGACCGAGGCGGGCGCCGCCCCGCGGGCCGTGCCGCGGACGGAGTCCGCCCCCCAGGGGCAGCACGCCCAGCAGGTCCAGCAGGACGTCCAGCACGCCGCGCCCCGGATGGAGCCCGCGGCCCCCGCACCCACCCCGATGCCCGCGCCGCCCGAGCGGGCGGCGCCCCCCGAGTGGTCGGCCCCTCCGGAGGCCGCCCCGCCCGCGCCCTACCCGATGGGCCCGGCCGAGCCCTACCCCCCGGTCGCCCCGCCGGTCGAGCCGCGGCGCGAGCCGCAGCCGCAGGGCTGGCACTCCGAGCCGATGCCGCAGGGCCCGCTCTCCTCTCCCGGCCACTCGGGCGCCCACTCCGGCGGCCCCTCCACCGGGCCCGCCCCCGCGGTCGTCCACCACGAGGACATCGACACCGCCATGGCGAGCGGCATCGGCGGGGACCCCGTCGACGTGCGCGACCAGCCGTTCGAGTACGAGCTGCTGACGCCCGGGGGCTCGCAGCCGGGGAACGAGCCCTCCGGCCCCGCGGCCGAGCCCGAGGCGCGGCCGCTGGTCTACGGGGTCGACTGCAAGAACGACCACTTCAACGACCCTCGCGTGCCCTACTGCGCGGTCTGCGGCATCGCGCTGGTCCAGCGCACCCTGGTCCCCTACAAGGGGCCGCGCCCGCCGCTGGGGGTGCTGCTCCTCGACGACGGCCTGACGTTGCGGCTCGACACCGACTACCTGGTGGGCCGCGACCCCGAGCGGGCTCCCGAGGTGGCCGACGGCTCGGTGCGCCCGGCGAAGGTCACCAGCCCCGACGGCTCGGTCTCCCGGCGCCACCTGCGGGTGGCGCTGGACGGCTGGGACGTCAACCTGGTCGACCTGGGGTCGGTGAACGGCACCCAGATCCAGCCGCCCGGCGACCCCAACTTCTACGACATCCCGCCGAACGAGCCGGTCGCGATCCTGCCCGGCACCACCGTGCGGATCGGCGTCTCGCGCACCATGCGCTACGAGTCGCACCGCAACCGCTGAGAACGCTCACCCCTGAGAACGCCCGTCGCCGGGAACGCTCACCGCTGAGAACGCCCGGCGACGAGAACGCCTCGCGCCTTCCGGGCGGCACGGCCACGGCCGTGCCGCCCGGCGTGTTCTCCGGGGACCTCCCAGATTCCGGGCCTCACAGAGCAGTCGCCGCTCCCGGTGCTCCCGGGGCTGGAGGGTGGGACGGGCGGGTGGTCAGGGCCGCACGACCGGGGTGACGGGTGAGAGCAGGCCGCGCAGGGCGGAGACGGCCCCGGCCCAGTCGACCGGGTCGGCGTCCTGCTCGGCGCGGACCAGCAGGTGGGCGCCCTCCGGGGCGTTCACGGTGTCGGCGGCCACGACCAGAGCGCCTTCCGGGACCGGGCCCGAGCCGGCCTCCACCCCGAGCCTGACCAGTCGCTGGGCCAGCGCCGAGGCCCGGTTTCCTCCGGTGAGCACGAGGGGGCACCCCAGCAGCATCGCGAGGGTGAGTGCCACGTGGGCGGCCGCGTCGTCGCCCGAGCCGTGGTGCACCGCCACCGGCCCCGGCTCGGAGCCCGGCCCCGCCCCCTCGAACAGGAACGGGGACTGGGACACGGCCGCGGTCACGGTCACCACGCGGCAGGTTGCGCCGTCGCGCACACCGGCGTGGCCGGGGACCCCGGCGGGCAGCACGAGCAGGTCGGGCAGGGCGCCGGAGGCCAGCCCCGGCAGCTCGCCCGCCACGTCCGCGCTGAACCGGCTCACCACCCTGCTGTCCGAGCCGCGCTCGCGGGCCGTGGCGGCCAGCGTCTCCAGCTCCTGAAGGGTCTCGGCCAGTTCGGCCAGCTCCGAGGAGAGGCCGCTGCCGACCTCCAGGCGCCCCGCCGGGTAGGGGCGCAGGTGACCCAGGACCACCTCGGACGGGGCTTTCGAGAGGGCCAGGGTGGTGGCCAGGCCGACCAGCGGGGCCTGCTCGGCGGGAGGCTCCGGCACGATCACCAGCACCCGGTGGGCGGCGGTCACCCCGAGGGCGGCGCGCTCGGCGTCGGCGATGTCGCGGGCCACCCGCCGGTCGGGGTAGAGCCTGCGCACCAGCGGGCCGGTCATCGCGGTCGTGACCAGGGCCATGACCACCATCAGCGAGTACAGCTCGTCGTCGAGCACGCCCTTCTGCAGGCCGACGGTGAGAATGACGATCTCGGTGAGCCCTCGCGTGTTGAGCAGGGCGGCCAGCGTCCAGGACTGCCGGGCGGGCAGCCGCTGCGTCCGGGCGGCGGCGTAGGAGCCGAGCAGCTTGCCGCCGATCGCGACGGCCAGGATCGCGGCGAGGGTGCCGAGGCTGGACAGGTCGAGCTCGCGCAGGTTGACGTTGAGACCCGCCACCACGAAGAACATCGGCAACAGCAGCAGCACGGCGAGCTGCTCCAGCCGCTCCAGGATCTCGTGGTTGAGCCGCTCCGCCCCCTCGCGGGGCATCACCGTGCCGAACACGAACGCCCCGAAGATGAAGTGGACGTGCATCCACTCGGTGGCCCAGGCCGACCCGATCAGGCCGATGAGCACCAGCGAGAGCAGGCCGGGCGTGAGCCGCCCCGCCCTCTCGTACGCGGGCACCAGGCGGGCCAGCAGCGGCTTGACCACCAGGAACATCACCAGCGCGTACGGCAGGGCGAGCAGGACCTTCCACTGTCCCTCGGCCTCGCCCGCCCCGGCGATGCCCACCACCACCGCCAGGACGGTCCAGGCGAGCACGTCGATGACGGCCGCCGAGGCGAGGGCGAGGCCGCCGAGCGTGATGCGCTGCATTCCCCGGTCGGTGAGGATCCTGGCCAGCACCGGGAACGCGGTGGCGGCCATCGCCGCGCCCATGAACAGCACGAACGGCAGGGTCCTGTCACCGCCCACGTGCTCGCCCGCGATGGAGAGCGCGAGCACGCAGCCCAGGACGAACGGCACCACCGTCGAGCCGAGCGCCACGGTCACCGCGATCCGGCCCTTGCCCCTGACCAGCTTCTGGTCCAGCTCCAGGCCGACGACGAACATGAACAGCACGAGGCCGACGTTGGCCAGCGCCTGCAGCGGGGGCCGCATCTCGGGTCCGAACAGCCGGTCGCCGATCAGGGGCCCCAGCAGGGTGGGGCCCAGCAGGATGCCCGCCACGATCTCGCCGATGACCGGTGGCTGTCCGAGTCGCCTGGCGAGCGCGCCGAACAGCCGGGCCGCCGCGAGGACGATGACAAGGTCGAGCAGGAGCAGGTCCATATGGAGCACTTGCCAGCACGCTTTCCGTATGCAAAGAAAAGCCCTGAGAATGTCGAGGGCGACGTTACCGTGTGGGGAATGTCGTCGCGAACGTTGCGCGGGCATGGAGGGAGACCGTTGGTGGAAGGCATCGCCGATTACGAGTTCGTCCGGTCGTTGGGGGCGGGCAACCACGGCGAGTTCTACTTGGCGAAGAAGCCGGAACGGTTGCCCGTCGAGGCGGACCTGGTCGCGGTGAAGGTGGTGGGCGGCACCGGGAACGACGCGTTCCGCCGCGCCACGAGGGAGCTGAAGGCGTTCGCCGCGGTGCGCTCCCCGTACCTGGTGCGCCTCTACGACGCCGGACAGCAGGGCGGGGTGTTCTACTACTCGATGGAGTACCTGCCGGGCGGCTCGCTGGCGCGTCCCGCGGAGCCCCCCTCGCGCGAGCGGGCGCTGCGCGCGATCGCCTGCGTCTCGCACGCGGCGCAGGCGCTGCACGAGGAGGGGATCGTCCACCGCGACATCCGTCCCGGCAACGTGCTGCTCACCGACGACGGCGGCAAGCTCTCGGACCTGGGCCTGTCGCAGGTGCTGATGCCGGGCGCGACGGTGACCGGGATGGGCGACATCGGGTCGGTGGAGTTCACCGATCCCGCCCTGTTGCAGGGGGAGACCCCCACCCCCGCGGGGGACGTGTGGTCGCTGGGCGCGACGCTGCACTGGGCGGTGAGCGGCAACGGCCTCTACGGGGAGCTGCCCACCCACGACCCGCTGCTGACCCTGCGCAAGCTGAACAGCACGCCGCCGTCGATCGACCCGGGCCTGGAGCCCGAGCTGTCGGACCTGGTCCAGGCCTGCCTCGGCGACGCGGCCAAGCGGCCCACCGCGAGGGGAGTGGCCGACCGGCTCTACGCGCTGCTGGTGTGAGCACTCTCGCGGTTCGAGGACCCTCGCGGTCCGGCGAGGGTTCCCCGGGCCGGACCGCCGCGGCCCGGGACGCCCTGCCGGGCCGGGACGTCCCATCGAGGAGACACGGGAGGGCGACCAGCTCTACGGCACCCGGGTCGTCAACGCGCCGGGACGTCCCATCGAGGAGACACGCGCCCGGCCTCGCGTGAAGGCCGGTCCTACCCGTCGGCCCCGCCGGCGGGGCGGAGGCGGCCCAGTTCGGCGTCGAGCATCCGTTCCAGGCGCTCGGCGCCGAGCCTGTCCGGATAGAGCAGGTGGTGCGCGCTCAGCCCGTCGACGAGGGCGAGCAGCCGCTCGGTGACGTCGTCGAGGTCGTCGGAGGTGGCGATCTCCCCGCCTCCGGCCGCCGCGCCGAGCAGGCTGCGTACCAGATAGCGCAGCTCCTCGGCCTCGGCGCGCTGTGCCTCCAGCATCGCCGGGCTGGTCATGCTGCGGCTCCAGAAGCCGATCTCCAGCGCGCTCTCCCCGGCGCGCTCGTCGTCCAGCGGAAGGTTGTCGAGGAGGAGCTCGCGCAGCGCGGCGAGCCCGGTGAGGCCGGCCAGCTTGCCGCGCAGGCGCTCCACGATGCGCCGGTGCGAGGAGCGCAGCGCCGACAGCATGATGTCGTCCTTGTCGGCGAAGTAGTGGGTCAGCACGCCGTTGGAGTAACCGGCCTCCCTGGCGATGGCCCTGGTCGTGGCGGCCTCGATCCCCTCGCGCAGGATGACGCGGCGCGCGGCCTCGACGACCTCCTCGCGGCGCTCGCCATGATCGACGATCTTCGGCACCTCGTTCCTCCCCGGTTTCGCGACGGATCCGTTGACATTTTAGTCGGTCGCCCGTCTATTATCCGCTGAGACACGAGGAGGACTCACCATGACCGTCGTCACCCTCGGCGTGCACATCGTGGACGTGCTCGCCAGACCGGTGGAGTCGATCCCCGCCGGGCAGGACACCCATCTGCTGGAGCAGATCCGTGTCACCGCCGCGGGCGCCGCCGCCGCGACCGCCGTCGACCTGGCCGCGCTCGGCGTCCCGGTGGCCTCGGTGGGGGCGATCGGCGACGACGAGCTCGGAGACCTGCTCGTCATGATGATGGGGCGGCGCGGGGTGGACGTGAGCGGGATCGTCCGCAGGCCGGGGGAGCAGACCGCCGCCTCGATCCTGCCGATCCGTCCCGACGGCGGGCGCCCGTCCTTCCACGTCCCCGGCGCCAACCTGGGCCTGTCCACCGCCGACGTCGCCCGGGAGACCGTCCTCGGCGCGCGGGCCGTGCACCTGGGCGGCATGGACGTCACCTGGGGCCTGTACGACCCGGCGTTCTACGCGCTGCTGGACGAGGCGCGGGCGGCGGGCACGATCGTGACCATGGACCTGCTGTCCAACATGCCGGACCTCATGCAGGGGGTCCGCGCCTTCCTGCCGCACGTCGACTACCTCCTGCCCAACGAGGAGCAGGCGCTGCTGATGAGCGGCGCCACCGGGGTGGAGGAGGCCGCGTCGGCCCTGCTGGCCCTGATGCCGGAGGGGACCTCGGCCGTCCTGGTCACGCTCGGCGCGGACGGGAGCCTGATCGCCGACGCGGAGGGCCTCACCCGCGTGCCCGCCCTCGACGTGCCGGTGGTCGACACCACCGGGTGCGGCGACGCCTACTGCGCCGGGTTCGTCGCCGGTCTGGTCGACGGCCACGACGTGGCCGGCGCCGCGCGGCTCGGCACCGCGCTGGCCGCCCGCGTCGCCGGGGGCCTCGGCTCGGACGCGGGCCTGGACGGGGCGCGCGAGCTCCGGGACGAGAAGTGACCCCGCCGCCCGTACGACCCGCCCCCCGGGGCCGTACGGGCGGCGGGAGCGGCGCCGAACCGCCGGAACGCATCCAGACGTGAACCCAGACGTGAAAGGACGACGCATGTCCATCGACGCCAAACTCAGGGAGCGGGCCGCGAAGGTCGTCCCCGGCGGCATGTACGGCCATCTCAACGCGGCCCTGCACGGTCCCGCCTACCCGCAGTTCTTCGTCGGGGGCGAGGGCTGCCGCCAGCGCGACGCCGACGGGCGCGAGTACGTCGATCTCATGTGTTCCTGGGGGCCCGTGGTGCTCGGCCACCGCCACCCCGCCGTCGAGGGCGCCGTCGCGGCCCAGCTCGCCGCGGGCGACTGCCTCAACGGCCCCGGTCCCGTCTACGTGGAGCTCGCCGAGCTGCTGGTGGAGACCGTCCCGCAGGCCGACTGGGTGATGTTCTCCAAGAACGGCACCGACGCCACCACCCAGGCGCTGATGGTCGCCCGCGCCGCCACCGGCAGGACGAAGGTCCTCATGGCGCACGGCGCCTACCACGGGGCCGACCCGTGGTGCACGCCCAGCACGGCGGGGACCACCCCCAACGAGCGCGCGGACCTGGTCGAGTTCACCTACAACGACCTCGCCAGCGTCGAGGCCGCCGCGGCCCAGGCGGAGGGCGACGTCGCCGCGATCATCGTGACCCCGTTCAAGCACGACTCGTTCGAGGACCAGGAGCTCGTCGCCGCGGAGTTCGCCCGGGGGGTGCGGGCCCTCGCCGACCGGATCGGCGCCGCGCTGGTGATCGACGACGTGCGCGGGGGCTGGCGGATCGACCTGGGCGGCTCCTGGGAGCCCCTGGGAGTGCGCCCCGACCTGTACGCCTTCAGCAAGGCCATGGCCAACGGCCACCCGATCGCCGCCGTCACCGGGGTGGACTCCCTGCGCGGGCCCGCCCAGACGCTCTACTCCACCGGCTCCTTCTGGTTCAACGCCGCCCCGATGGCCGCGGCCAAGGCCACGATCGAGACGCTGCGCGCCGTCGACGGCATCGCCCTGATGGAGCGCGCGGGCACCCGCCTGCGCGAGGGCCTCGCCGCCCAGGCGGCCTCCCACGGCTTCACGGTCAACCAGACGGGGCCGGTGCAGATCCCGTGGCTCTCCTTCGAGGGCGACGCGACGCTCGACAAGGGCATGTTCTGGGCCGCGGCCTGCCTGGAGGAGGGGGTCTACCTCCACCCGTGGCACAACTGGTTCCTGTCGGCCGCCCACACCGACGCCGACATCGACCGGGCACTCCAGGGCACCGACGCCGCCTACGCCAAGCTCAGGGCCCGCTTCGGCGCCGACTGAGCCCCGGCCGGATACCGGACGCCAGGGGACGCCCGGCGGCCGGAGGCCGGGACGGACGGCCCGGCCGGGACGGCGGCGTACAGCGTACGGCTCCAGCCGGGAGGGCGAGCCGGTCAGGGCGGCGTACGGCCCCGGCCGGGACGGCGGTTCGTGCCGAGTTCGGCTCGTCGCGGAAGCGGCCCCGGCCGGGACGGCGGGGGGCGGCTAGTTCCGGGCGTCGCCCCGCAGGCGGTACCACTGCAGGTCGTCCAGGCGCGTGCCGCCGGGGCCGGGCAGCAGCCCGTGCAGCAGGGCCTCCCGGGTGAAGCCCGCCCGCTCCAGCACGCGGTGCGAGGCGATGTTGCCGGGCGAGGTGCCGGCGATGATCCGGGCCAGGGAGGTGTGCTCGAAGGCCCAGCCGACCAGCAGGTCCACCGCCCTGGCGGCGAAGCCCCTGCCCCGGAACTCCGGCAGCACGCTGTAGCCCGTCATGGCCTGCCCCAGCAGGGGGATCACCCCGCTGAGCTGGATGTCCCCGGCGAACGCGCCCGTCTCGGCGTCCAGGATCACGAGCTCGGCCCCCGTACCGGCGAGCCAGTTCGCGCCCGCGGTGCGGCACCGCTCCTCGACCTCCTCGAAGGTGGCGGTCTCGGAGGGGACGCTGTACCTCACGACGTCGGGCAGGTTCCGCAGGGCCAGGTAGTCGGCGGTGTCGGCGGCGGTGAGCGGCCGAAGCCGCACCATCCCGTCGGTCAGCGAGCCACCGGGGAGCCCCGGCAGGAGGGGCCTCACGCGCTCGCCGGAGTCGCCGGGCAGGCGCGCGAAGGCCACCAGGTCGCGGCGGGTGCCGTCACGCTGCTCCTCGGCCCCGCGCCGCACGCCCTCGCGGTGGAAACCGGCGGCCAGGGCGACCCGCTGGCTGGCCAGGTTCTCCACGCCGGCGAACAGCTCGACGCGCTTGACGCCGTGGCCGAACCCCCACCGGGTCAGCGCGGCGGCGGCGGCCGTGGCCACCCCGCGCCCCCGCGCCCACGGCGCGACCAGGTAGCCGATCTCGGTCATGCCACGGGGACGGGCCATGAGGCCCATGTTGCCCAGCCACTCGCCCGTCCCCGCGTCCGCGATCGCGAACGGGGCCCCTCCGCCCTGCCACTCCTGCCGGGTGTGCTCCAGGTACTGGAGCGCGTCGTCCAGGGTGTACGGCACGGGGATGAGGGGGAGGAAGCGGACGATCTCCGGGTCGGCGCAGGCCCGGACGATCGCCTCGGCGTCGGCCGGGGCGAGGGGCCTCAGGACGACGGGGCCGGCTGGAATCACATCTTGGGGAAACACACCCAACAGCTACCAGGTGCTGTCCCGGGGGGCGAGCCATTTTGCGGTGTTTTGCGGCTTCTTGTGGATCACCCGCAGCCGTCCGCACTCGTCCGCCCGTTTTGGCGCCCCGTCTTCGCGCCACGCGACCGCGTCCGTGGCGTCCGTGGCGTCCGTGGCGTCCGTGATGTCCTCGGCGTCCCCCGCTTCCTGGCCTCCCCGGCCTCCCCGGCCGTCCGAGGACACCGCCGCGCGCCGATAACCTTGCGGTCATGGGTTTTCGCAGGCATGGGCCGTTTCAGGCCGGGGATCAGGTTCAGCTCACCGACCCCAAGAACAAGCGCCACACGGTGACGCTGAAGGAAGACGGCGTGTTCCACACGCACAAGGGCGGAATCCCGCACAGTGAGCTGATCGGCCAGCCCGAGGGCTCGGTCGTGCGCTCGTCCGGCGGCACCCAGTATCTGGCGTTCAGGCACCTCCTCCAGGACTACACGCTCTCCATGCCGCGCGGCGCGGCGGTGATCTATCCCAAGGACTCGGCCCAGATCGTGGCGATGGCCGACATCTTCCCCGGCGCCCGGGTGGTGGAGGCGGGCGTCGGCTCCGGCGCGCTCACCTGCTTCCTGCTGCGCGCCGTCGGCGCCGAGGGCAGCCTCACCTCGTACGAGCGGCGCCAGGACTTCGCCGAGATCGCCACCAAGAACGTGGAGAAGTTCTACGGCGGCCCGATGAAGCAGTGGCGCCTGGTGGTCGGCGACTTCGCCGAGGATCTCGACGAGAGCGACGTCGACCGGATCATTCTGGACATGCTCGCCCCCTGGGAATGTGTGGACGCCGCGGCCCGCGCTCTCACCCCCGGCGGCGTGATCTGCTGTTATGTGGCGACCACGACTCAGCTGTCGCGTACGGTCGAAACTCTGCGGGAGCACGGGAGTTTCACCGAGCCCCATGCGTGGGAGACCCTGGTTCGTGACTGGCATGTCGAGGGACTGGCGGTGCGGCCCGACCACAGGATGGTCGGCCACACCGGGTTCCTGGTCACGGCCCGTCGCATGGCCGACGGGGTGACGCCACCACCTCGACGTAGACGTCCGGCGAAGGGGGCACATGGCGAGGAGTCCACGACTTCCACGTCTTCCGCCACATGATGACGATTCGGCCACGACGGTCCGTGAGGGCGTGACACGGAAGCAGACCTTCGTGTTCTTATACTTCTAGGACTAAAAGCACCAAAAAGGATTAATCATCACGCACTTAATGTAGTCATATGAACACCGCTCAGCCAGGTAAGGGACAGCCCTTAGATGGGTAGGGTTTTGAGTAGTCGGTCTCGACTGGGAAGGAGGTGACGCCGTGGCAGCTCGCGACGACGCTGAGGCTCGTGCCGCGCAGCGCGAACGGGAGGTCGCCGACCTCACAACACAGGTCTCCTTCCTGCAGGAGGAGATCACCGCGTTGCGTCGGAAGCTGACGGAGTCTCCCCGGCAGGCCAGGATTCTCGAAGAGCGTCTCCATGACGTGCAGGCGAACCTCGCGGCCGTAACCGGCCAGAACGAGCGTCTGGTGGCCACCCTCAAGGAGGCCAGGGACCAGATCGTCGCCTTGAAGGAGGAGGTAGACCGGCTGGCGCAACCGCCGTCCGGGTTCGGTGTGTTCCTCGAAACCAGAGAAGACGGCACGGTGGAGGTCTTCACCGGTGGCCGCAAACTCAGGGTGAACGTGAGTCCCGCGGTGGACGTCGAGGCGTTGAAGCGTGGCCAGGAGGTCATGCTCAACGAGGCGCTCAACGTGGTCGAGGCCCTCGGCTTCGAGGACCTGGGCGAGATCGTGATGCTCAAGGAGCTCCTCGAGGACGGCCAGCGCGCGCTGGTGATCTCGCACGCCGACGAGGAGCGGGTGGTGAAGCTCGCCGAGTCGCTGATGGACCAGCCGATCCGGGCGGGCGACTCCCTGCTGCTCGAGCCCCGCTCGGGCTACGTCTACGAGCGCATCCCCAAGTCCGAGGTCGAGGAGCTCGTCCTGGAGGAGGTGCCCGACATCTCCTACGAGGAGATCGGCGGGCTCATGCGGCAGATCGAGCAGATCCGGGACGCCATCGAGCTCCCGTACCTGCACGCCGACCTCTTCCGCGAGCACAAGCTCCGCCCGCCCAAGGGCGTCCTGCTCTACGGGCCGCCCGGCTGCGGCAAGACGCTCATCGCCAAGGCCGTCGCCAACTCCCTGGCCAAGCAGGTCGCGGAGAAGACCGGTCAGTCCGGCAAGAGCTTCTTCCTCAACATCAAGGGTCCCGAGCTTCTCAACAAGTACGTCGGCGAGACCGAGCGGCACATCCGCCTGGTCTTCCAGCGGGCTCGTGAGAAGGCCTCCGAGGGCACGCCGGTGATCGTGTTCTTCGACGAGATGGACTCGATCTTCCGGACCCGAGGCTCGGGCGTCTCCTCCGACGTGGAGAACACCATCGTTCCCCAGCTCCTGTCGGAGATCGACGGCGTCGAGGGCCTGGAGAACGTGATCGTGATCGGCGCCTCCAACCGCGAGGACATGATCGACCCGGCGATCCTGCGGCCCGGCCGCCTGGACGTCAAGATCAAGATCGAGCGGCCGGACGCCGAGGCGGCCAAGGACATCTTCTCCAAGTACCTCATCCCCGAGCTCCCGCTGCACGACGAGGACCTCTCCGAGCACGGCGCCAACCGGCAGGAGACCATCTCCGGCATGATCCAGCGGGTCGTCGAGCGGATGTACACCGAGAGCGAGGAGAACCGCTTCCTCGAGGTGACCTACGCCAACGGCGACAAGGAGGTCCTGTACTTCAAGGACTTCAACTCCGGCGCGATGATCCAGAACATCGTCGACCGCGGCAAGAAGATGGCGATCAAGCAGTTCCTGGAGACCGGCCAGAAGGGCCTGCGGATCCAGCACCTGCTGGCGGCCTGCGTGGACGAGTTCTCCGAGAACGAGGACCTGCCCAACACCACCAACCCCGACGACTGGGCCCGCATCTCCGGCAAGAAGGGCGAGCGGATCGTCTACATCCGCACCCTCGTGACGGGCAAGCAGGGCACCGAGGCCGGACGTTCCATCGACACGGTGGCCAACACCGGCCAGTACCTGTAACACGTGTGACCGGCGGCGCGGCTCCCCCGAGGGGAGCCGCGCCATCGGTGTTTCTTGCCGTTTTTAATCCCTTTTGTCGCGCGAATCCGTATCTCCTTTCACACCCGTCCCGAAAATGGACAGAAATGGACAGCCGTCACGGGAACCCGAATGATCGAGACGCCGTCCAAGTGGCGTGCGTGAACATTCCGGTCCGGCCGCCCGGTGAACGGCACGGGCTCCCGCGAGGCGCTTCGGGGAAGCGGCCGCCTCGCCGAGCTCGACCTCCTGCGCTTCCTCGCCGCCATCGCGGTGCTCGCCTTCCACTACTTCATCGCCTTCGCCTCGGTGTGGGGCGAGCGTCCGGCGGAGCTGTTCCCGGCGATCTCCACCGTCTCCGGGCTCGGCATCCTCGGCGTCGAGCTCTTCTTCATGATCAGCGGCTTCGTGATCCTGATGAGCATCTGGGGGCGGGGCCTGGGGGCGTTCGCCCTCTCCCGGCTGGTGCGGCTCTTTCCCGCCTACTGGGTCAGCGTGGCCGTCACCGCGGCCGTCTACGGGCTCACCGCCGCCACGGCCCTGGACCCCAAGCTCAGCCTCGGCGAGTACGGGATCAACCTCACGATGCTCCAGCGGGCCTTCGGCGTCTACGACGCCAACGGCGTCTACTGGTCGCTCTGGGTGGAGCTCCGCTTCTACGTGCTGATCTCGATCCTGGTGATCGTGGGGGTGACGCTCAACCGCTGTCTGGTCTTCATGGGCGTCTGGCTGCTGGCGGCCGGGTTCTTCACCGGGAGCGAGGAGGCCTGGGTCGACCTGGTGGTCATGCCCAAGTACGCGGCGTACTTCGTCGGCGGCATGGCGTTCTTCCTGATGACGAGGTTCGGCCCCCGGCTCGTCCTGTGGTGCCTCGCCGGGATCAGCGGTGGGCTGGCGGTCAGCGCGGCGCTCGACCGGGTGGCCGGGCGGATCGAGAACGTCGGCTACGCCGCGATGCCCGTGCCCGAGTGGGCCGTGGTCGCCACCGTGATCGGTTTCTACGTGCTCATGGCGATGGTGGCGCTCGGCTGGCTGGGGTGGCTGCGCTGGCGCGGCCTGGTCGTCCTGGGGGCGCTGACCTACCCGCTCTACCTGTTCCACACCCCGGCCGCCGTGCTGATCGTCCCCGCCCTGCGGGACACGCTGCCGCCCCCGCTGACCGCGCTGGTCACCGTGCTGGCCGCGATGGCGTTCTCCTATCTGGTGTACCGGCTCGCCGAGCGCCCGCTTCAGGAGTTCGTCAAGTCCAGGAGGCGGAGAAGCGCCGCATCCCCGTCCCCGTCACAGCTCCCCGCGCTCTCCTCGATCCCCCTCGCAACGGGCGAAAAGGCTTCGGTGCCATAACTGTCCGACCACCGGGCATAGTGAAGGGTCTAGGGTCGGGAATAGATACCACGGAGAGAATCAGTCCCGGACGAACAGAGGGTGCGCATGACGGTACGGCGGGTGATGGGCATCGAGACCGAATACGGCATCTCCGTGCCCGGACAGCCGGGGGCCAACGCGATGGTGACCTCCTCTCAGGTCGTGAACGCCTATCTGGCGGCCTCGGCCGCGAGGGCGCGGCGCGCGCGATGGGACTTCGAGGAGGAGAACCCGCTGCGGGACGCACGGGGGTTCGACCTCGCGCGGGAGGTGGCCGACCAGAGCCAGCTGACCGACGAGGACCTCGGCCTGGCAAACGTGATCCTCACCAACGGGGCCCGGCTGTACGTCGACCACGCCCACCCCGAATACTCCACGCCCGAGTGCACCAACCCCCGGGCGGCGGTGATCTGGGACAAGGCGGGCGAGCGGGTGATGCACGACGCGGCGGTCCGCGCCTCGGCGATGCCGGCCAACGCCCCGATCCAGCTCTACAAGAACAACACCGACAACAAGGGCGCCTCCTACGGCTGTCATGAGAACTACCTCATGCGCCGGGCCACCTCGTTCGCCGACATCGTCAGGCACCTGACGCCGTTCTTCGTCTCCCGGCAGGTCGTCACCGGCGCGGGCAAGGTCGGCATCGGCCAGGACTCCCGGGGCGAGGGTTTCCAGATCAGCCAGCGGGCCGACTTCTTCGAGGTCGAGGTGGGCCTGGAGACGACGCTCAAGCGGCCGATCATCAACACCCGGGACGAGCCCCACGCCGACCCGGAGAAGTACCGCCGCCTGCACGTCATCATCGGCGACGCCAACATGTCGGAGATCTCGACCTACCTGAAGCTGGGATCGACCGCGCTCGTCCTGGCCATGATCGAGGACAACTACTTCACCCGCGACCTCGCCGTGGACAACCCCGTCCAGGCCCTGCGCGCGGTCTCGCACGACCCCACGCTCAAGTACGAGATCTCCATGCGCGACGGCCGCAAGCTGACGGCGGTGCAGCTGCAGATGGAGTATCTGGAGCTCGCCCGCAAGTATGCCGAGGAACGCAGCGCCAACGGCATGGACGAGCCCACCAAGGACATCCTGGAGCGCTGGGAGTCGGTCCTCACCCGCCTGGCGGAGGACCCGATGCAGCTGTCCGGGGAGCTCGACTGGGTGGCCAAGCTGGAGCTCCTGGAGGGCTACCGCACCCGTGACGGCCTGCCCTGGTCGCACCCGCGCCTGCAGCTCGTCGACCTCCAGTACTCCGACATCCGACCGGACCGGGGGCTCTACAACCGGCTGGTCGCCCGGGGCCGCATGCAGCGCCTGGTCACCGAGGAAGAGGTCCAGCGGGCCATCGAGGTGCCGCCCAACGACACCCGGGCCTACTTCCGCGGCCGCTGCCTGAGCCAGTACAGCGAGTCGGTGGCCGCGGCCTCCTGGGACTCGGTCATCTTCGACATCCCCGGCCGCGAGTCGCTGCAGCGCGTCCCCACCCTTGAGCCGCTGCGCGGCACCAAGGCCCACGTGGGTGAGCTGTTCGACCGCTGCCGTACCGCCGCGGAGCTGGTGACGGCGCTGACCGGCGAGCAGTGACCTCCTGACAGCGACCTCCTGGCAGTGACCTCCTGAGAAGGGGGAGGTGGCCCGGCCGGGCCACCTCCCCCTTTCGGCGTGCCTGAACCCCCTGCCAGCCGGATCCCGGCAAACCGGACACCCGGATTGACGGGGGACGGAGAACCGGGGTACGTTCCGGGTGTTTTGTGGCGGTGCGAGGGAAATCCGGTGAGATTCCGGTGCGGTCGCGCCACTGTAACCGGCTCCACGGAGCCGGAAGCCAGGTCACACTCGGCCGCCACCGACCTACGAAAAGGGACGCGTAAATCCCGGAGGAGGTAGCCGTGAGCCAGATCTCGGCACCGCACGCCCAGCCCATCCCATGGCACTCGCTCACCCGCTGGCTGCTCGCCGTACCGGTGCTGCTGCTCCTCGCCTACCTGGTCACCTTCGACCAGGGAGCGATCTCCCAGGCGGGAAACTACCTGCACGAACTCATGCACGACGGGCGTCACCTGCTCGGCGTGCCGTGCCACTGAGCCACAGGTGATCACCAAACTCATCGTCCGGGGCCTCGTCGTCGGACTGCTCGCAGGGCTGCTCGCGGCCGTCTTCGCCTACACCGTCGGCGAACCGCGCATCGACCAGGCCATCGCGCTGGAGGAGGCGGCCGCCGCGGCCGCCGCCCCGGCCGAATCGCACGACGACACCGGGACCGCCGCCCACTCCCACGACGAGGAGGAGGCACTGGTCAGCAGGGACGGGCAGCGCTTCGGGCTCTTCCTCGCCCTCGGCCTGTACGGCCTGGCGGTCGGGGGCCTGTTCGCCCTCGTCTACGCGGCCGTACGCGGCCGGGCGGGACCCCGCTCGGAACCGGTGCTCGCGGTCACGCTCGCCGCCGCCGCGTTCACCTCCGTCGTTTTCATCCCTTTCGTGAAGTATCCCGCCAACCCGCCGGCCGTCGGTGATCCGGAGACCATCAACCAGCGCACCGTGCTCTACCTGGTCGCGGTGGTCATCGGGATCCTCGCCGTCGCCGCCGCGGTCGCCGCCTACCGCTACGCCTCGCGGAGCGAACCGTGGGTGCGCTGGCTGTCGGCGGGCGTCACCCTCCTCGTGCCCGTCGTCGCGGCCTGGATCCTCCTGCCGGAGATCTCGGAGGTGCCCCGGGGCTTCCCCGCCGATCTCCTGTGGGACTTCCGGGTCGCCTCCATAGGGACCCAGGTGGTCTTCTGGGCCGGTGTCGGCGCGCTGTTCGCCTTCGCCGCCCGCAGGCGCGGCCCGGTGTGACGACCCCCTCGGGGGTCACCCGCCTGCTCCTGGTCTGCCACGCCTCCACCTCGGCGACGGTACGGGCCGCGTTCCCGGGTGACGAACCACTCGACGAACGCGGCCTGCGCCGGGCCGAGGGGATGGCGCGGGACCTCGGCCCGGGGCCCGCGGCCTGCCCCTCCGAGCTGCGCTGCGTCCAGACGGCGGCGGCGCTCGGCCTGCGGGCCGAGCACGACCCGCTGCTGGCCGACTGCGACTACGGCCGCTGGAGCGGGATGACGCTCGGCGAGGTCGAGGCCGCCGAACCCGAGGCGCTCGCCTCCTGGCTCGGCGACCCCGGCGCGGCGCCGCACGGCGGGGAGCCGGTCACCGCGCTCCTCGCCCGGGTGTCCGGCTGGCTCGCCGTCCGGGCCCCCGGCAGGGCCGTCGCGGTCACCCACCCGGCGGTGATCCGCGCCGCGGTCGTCCACGCCCTCGGAGCCCCCGCCCAGGCCTTCTGGCGCGTCGACGTCGCGCCGCTGGCCCGCGTGACGCTCACCGGGCGCGGCGGCCGCTGGCGGCTCAGCTACCTCCCATGACGGTTCGGGCGCCCGGCGACCCTTTGACCCGACAAGACGGACAGGAGATCCCGAAGGTGCGTGACGCCCGCTATCCCTTCACCGCGATCGTGGGGCTGGAGGACCTGAAACTCGCGCTGATCCTCAACGCGGTCTCCCCCCGCGTCGGGGGAGTGCTGGTCAGGGGGGAGAAGGGCACCGCCAAGTCCACGATCGTGCGGGCGCTGGCCGCGCTTCTGCCACCCGTCGAGGTGGTGACCGGCTGCCGCTTCTCCTGCGACCCGGCCGCCCCCGACCCCGGCTGCCCGGACGGGCCGCACGAGGGCCGTACGGAACCCGGGGACCTGCCCGCCACCGTCCGGCCCGACGGAGCTCAGCCTGGTGAAACCCATCCCGACGGAGCTCAGCCTGGTGGAGCTCAGCCCGATGGGGCTCAGCTTGGCGTGGCTCGGTCCGCCGCCGTGCGGGACGGCGCCGCGCGGCCCGCCCGTCTGGTCGAGCTGCCCGTCGGCGCCTCCGAGGACCGCCTCGTCGGCTCCCTCGACATCGAGCGCGCCCTCACCGAGGGCGTGAAATCCTTCGAACCCGGCCTCCTGGCGAGCGCCCACCGGGGCGTCCTGTACGTGGACGAGGTCAACCTCCTCCACGACCACCTGGTGGACCTGCTGCTCGACGCCGCCGCCCTCGGCACCTGCTACGTCGAGCGCGAGGGGGTCTCGGTACGGCACGCCGCCCGGTTCCTGCTGGTCGGGACGATGAACCCCGAGGAGGGGGAGCTGCGCCCGCAGCTGCTCGACCGCTTCGGGCTGACCGTGGAGGTCCGGGCCTCGCGGGAACCGTCCCAGCGGGTGGACGTGGTACGGCGCCGCCTGGCCTTCGAGGCCGACCCCGACGCCTTCGCCGCCGCCTGGTCGGACGAGGAGAGGGCGCTGGCCGCGCGCATCGCCGGGGCGCGCGCCCGGGTCCCCCAGGTCGTCCTGCCGGACGCGGCACTGCTCAGGATCGCCACCGTCTGCGCGGGGTTCGAGGTGGACGGGCTCCGGGCCGACCTGGTCACCGCCGGTGCGGCGATCGCGCACGCCGCCTGGCAGGGCCGCACCACCGTCACCGCCGACGACGTGCGGGAGGCGGCCAGGCTCGCGCTCCCGCACCGCCGACGCCGCGACCCCTTCGACGCGCCGGGCCTGGACGAGTCCAGGCTCCAGGACCTCCTGGACCAGATCCCCGACGATCCCGAGGACCCGGAGGACCCGGACGACTTCGACGGTCCCGGGGGCGCCGACCCCGGCGACGGCCCGGACGGACCGGTGCCCGGCGGCGGCCCCGAGGACGGGGACGCCACCTCCGGCGACCCGGGCGATCCGGGCGTTCCCGGTGATCCTGGCGGAAGCGAGGATGGGGACGGCTCCCGGCCCGCTCTTCCGGACGTCCCGGGCGGTCCCGACCCCGGGACGCGGGAGCCCGCCGCCACCGCGGATCCCGGCGAGCCGCCGGAGAAGACCGGGGGAGTACCGGCCCGCGAGCAGGCCTTCGACGCCGAGCCCGGGGGCAGGACCAGGCTGTTCACCGTCCCGGGCGTCGGCGCGGGGGCCCCCGGGCGCCGGTCGCGCGCCAGGACGCCCCTGGGCCGTACCACGGGGGCCCGGGTCCCCGAGGGCCACCCCGGCTCCCTCCACCTGCGGGCCACCGTCGGCGCCGCGGCCCCGTACCAGGTCGCGCGGGGCAGGAGCGGGCCGGGACTGCTGCTGCGGCGCGGCGACCTCAGGGAGGCGGTCCGCGAGGGCCGCGAGGGCAACCTGGTGCTGTTCGTGGTGGACGCCAGCGGTTCCATGGCCGCGAGGCAGCGCATGCGGGCGGTCAAGACCGCGGTGCTCGGCCTGCTCCTCGACGCCTACCAGCGCCGCGACAAGGTCGGGCTCGTCACCTTCCGGGGCGCCCGCGCCGACCTGGTCCTGCCGCCGACCTCCTCCGTCGAGGCGGGCGCGGCCCGGTTGCGCGAGCTGCCCACCGGGGGGCGTACCCCGCTGGCCGCCGGTCTGCTGCGGGCCGCCGAGGTGCTGCGGGTCGAGCGCCTGCGCGACCCCTCCAGGCGTCCGCTGGTGGTCCTGGTCACCGACGGGCGGGCCACCTCGGGCACCGTCGAGGAGTCCCACCGCGCGGCGGGACTGCTGGCCGGGGTGGCGGGGGTGGTGGTCGACTGCGAGGGCGGCCACGTGCGCCTCGGCCTCGCCGCCTCGCTGGCGGCGCGGATGGGCGCGGAGACCGTACGCCTCGACGACCTCACCGACCTGGCCGGGATGGTCCGCGAGCGGCGCGGCGCCGCGTGAGCGCGATGGACCGGCCGGGACGGCGGGACGGTGAGGACGCCGCGCCGCGTGACCCTGAAAGGGCCGGTGAGGACGGCGGAACAGCGAGGACGGCGGGGCGCGGTGAGGACGCCGCGCAGCGTCGGGGTGCACGGCGGGCGGGGACACCGCGCCGCACGACATGAGCCGCACGACGGTGACACGACATGAGCCGCACGACAGTGAAGGGAGGGCGACGATGCCGCAGGGCAAACCCGTCAGCGTGCCCGAGGACGGCCTGACCACCAGGCAGCGCCGCACCCGGCCGCTGCTGATCGTCCACACGGGACCGGGCAAGGGCAAGTCCACCGCCGCCTTCGGCCTGGCCCTGCGCGCCTGGAACCAGGGCTGGCCGATCGGGGTCTTCCAGTTCGTGAAGTCCGCCAAGTGGCGCATCGGCGAGGAGCGGGCGCTGCGGGTGCTCGGAGACTCCGGCGAGGGCGGTCCGGTCTCCTGGCACAAGATGGGCGAGGGCTGGTCCTGGATCCAGCGCCCCGGCAGCGAGGAGGACCACGCCGCCGACGCCCGCGAGGGCTGGGAGCAGATCAAGCGCGACCTCGCCGCCGAGACGTTCCGCCTGTACGTGCTCGACGAGTTCACGTACCCGATGAAGTGGGGCTGGATCGACGTCGACGAGGTGGTCGAGACCCTGCGCGGGCGCCCCGGCGGCCAGCACGTCGTCGTCACCGGCCGTGACGCCGACCCCCGGCTGCTCGACGCCGCCGACCTGGTCACCGAGATGGGCAAGGTCAAGCACCCCATGGACGCCGGGCAGAAGGGTCAGAAGGGCATCGAATGGTAGCCCGGCTGGTCATCGCGGCCCCCGCCTCCGGAGCGGGCAAGACGACCGTGGCGACCGGTCTGATGGCCGCCCTCGCCCGCCGGGGCATGGCGGTCTCCCCGCACAAGGTGGGGCCCGACTACATCGACCCCAGCTACCACGCCATGGCCACCGGCCGCCCGGGGCGCAACCTCGACCCCTGGCTGGTGGGGGAGGAGCTCGTCGCCCCGCTGTTCCTGCACGGCGCGGCCGGGGCGGACATCGCGGTCGTGGAGGGCGTGATGGGCCTGTACGACGGCGCGGGCTCCACCGAGTTCGCCTCCACCGCGCACGTCGCCAGGCTGCTCGGCGCCCCGGTGGTCCTGGTCGTGGACGCGGCCAAGCAGAGCCGCTCCGTGGCGGCGCTGGTGCACGGTTTCGCCTCCTACGACACCCGGATCAGGCTCGGCGGGGTGATCCTCAACCGGATCGGCTCCGAGCGGCACGAGGCGATCTGCCGCGAGGCGCTCGCCGAGAGCGGCGTCCCGGTGCTCGGCGCGATCCGCCGCAGCGACGCCGTCGCCACCCCCTCCAGGCACCTGGGCCTGGTCCCCGCCGCCGAGCGCCGCACCCAGGCGGGGCGGGCCATGGACGCCGTCGCGGACCTGGTCGCCGCCTCCTGCGACCTGGAGGGACTCCTGCGCCTGGCCCGTACCGCGCCGTCGTTGCCGGCCGTCCCGTGGAGCCCCGGACCGCCCGCCGCTCCCGTCACGAGGATCGCGGTCGCCGGAGGGCAGGCCTTCACCTTCGGCTACACCGAGCAGGCCGAGCTGCTGGCGGCGGCGGGCGCCGAGGTCGTCCCCTTCGACCCGCTCGTCGACGAGGCCCTCCCCGAGGGGGCTCGCGGGATCGTCATCGGGGGCGGTTTCCCCGAGGTCTACGCGGCCGAGCTGTCGGCCAACGAGCCGCTGCGCGAGCGGGTCGCCGCGTTCGACGGGCCGATCTCGGCCGAGTGCGCGGGCCTGCTGTACCTCGCCAGGAGTCTGGACGGCAGGCCGATGTGCGGGGTCCTCGACGTCGAGGCCAGGATGACCGGCACCCTCACCCTCGGCTACCGGGACGCGGTGGCCGTCCGCGACTCGCCGCTCACCAGGGACGGGGAGCGTTACCGGGGGCACGAGTTCCACCGCACCGCGGTCGAGCCCGCCCCCGACCGGCCGCTGTTCCGCTGGCGTGGCGGCGCCGACGGGTTCGCCGACGGCCGGGTCACCGCCTCCTACCTGCACCTGCACTGGGCCGGCAGCCCCCGGCTGGCCTCCAGGTTCGTCGAGGCCTGCCGCCGCGTCCCGGTCGTCCGGCCTCTCCCGATCCGAATCCCGGCCAGGACCGGCTTGAATGGGCCCGAGCTGTTTCGTGATGGTTAGGGAAGATCAAGAAATGTCGATATTCGACCTTTTTGTGGTTTTTTGAGTGCCGCTTGTTCTGATCAATCCTGTCCGTTCGGGAAAACGCCTCCGGCCTGGCCGTCGCGGAACCCCCGGCCTTCCCGGACACGTTCGCCTCGCGGGGTTTGGGCCCGGGCCACGGGAGAAAAGCGGAAGGACGGCCGTCCCCATTCCGAATGGCCGGCCGAAGATCGTACGAGATCCCGCGGGGTGCCGGGTGAAGGTCCCGTGGGGTGCCGGGTGAGGGGCCTGCGGGGTTTCAGGCGAAGGCGTCCGGCGGCAGCCGGGCGGCGGGCAGCCGCGGCGGGGCGAGGGCGACCCCCTCCGTGTGGAGGATCGCCGACAGCATGCGGCCCGCCTGCCCCATGCTGATGCGGGCCGCCGGGTCGCGCCGGAGCAGGCCCTCCAGCACGGGCCACAGCACTCCCGCCCGAGCCACCTGCTCCTGGTGCCCGCCGCCCATGGGGTCACGCGGCGCCGGCGTACGGGAGAGGGGGCGCGGCGGCCGGCCCTCCACCGCGAAGTACAGGCTCGCCCCGAACGACCACAGATCGCCCGCGGGGGTCGGCGGCCCGCCCCGCAGCCGCTCCGGCGCGACGAAGGTGGGAACGTGGACGGTCGGCACGGTCGCGGAGGCGTCCGGATCGCCGTGCAGTGCCGCGATGCCGAAGTCGGCCAGCACCACCCGGTCGCCGGTCAGCAGGATGTTGCGCGGGTTGATGTCCCGGTGCAGGACGCCCGCCCCGTGCGCGTGACGCAGCCCGCCCAGCAGCTGGAAGCCGATCCACGCCGCCCAGTGGACCGGCAGGCGGCCCAGGTGCCGTACGGTCTCCTTGAGCGTGAGGGCCTCCAGCAGCTCCATGACGATCCAGAGCCGCCCGTCCTCCTCCAGGAGGTCGTGCACGGAGATCACCGCCGGGTGGTTCAGCCTCCCGGCCGAGCGTGCCTCGCGCAGTGCCCGTCGCCGCGCGTCGTGCATGTCCGCCCCGTCCTCGCCGAACCGGGGCTGGATCTCCTTGATCGCCACGTTCCGCCTGAGCAGGGAATCGTGGGCCCGCCACACCGTGCCCACGCCGTCCCGCCCGATCGGCGAGGCCAAGTGATAACGATCACCTAGTAAACGTGCCTTTCCCGCATCTGTTCCCATGAATCACCTGTTGCACGATAGAAGCCGGGCCCCTCAGCTGATTCATATTTTCACCTGAAACAGTGCACTATGTGATTACCGACGGTGATTCTCTGTAACGATTCAGACGCATCGGCACGGTGGAATTTTGTTCCATGTCCGTAAAGCCTGATTGTGGAATCAGGAAGACGCCCCGGGGGGCGGCGAAAGCGTTTCGGAAACGCTCGCGAACGGTCTCAGGCCGCGCTGAAACAGCGCACGTCCTCCAGCATCTTCGAGGTCCGCTCGGCGCTCAGCCGCGCCCGCGGATCCTTGCGCAGCAACCCCCGCAGCACCGGCTCCAGGGCGCCCGCCCGCTTCGGCGCGCGCGGTGGCTCGCGCAGCGCCGCCACCAGCGCCGCCATCGAGTTCACCGTACGGAACGGGGTCCTGCCCTCCACCGCCATGTACAGCGTCGCGCCGAACGACCACATGTCCGCCTCGCGGGTGCCGCCCCTGCCCTGCAGCGCCTCCGGCGCGATGAACGCCGGGGTGCCCCGCGTCGAGGTCGTCGCCGCGCCCTCCGGGGCGGCGAAGCCGAAGTCGGCCAGCACCACCCGGTCGCCGGTCAGCATGATGTTGGCGGGCTTGATGTCACGGTGGATCACCCCGCCGTCGTGCGCGTGCCGCAACGCCTCCAGCAGGCGGCACCCCATCGCCGCCACCAGGTCCACCGGGAGCGGGCCCGCCTGCACGAGCGTGTCGTGCAGCGTCAGCGCCTCCAGGAACTCCATGACGATCCAGAGGCGCTCGGCCTCCTCGGTGAGGTTGTGCACCGTCACGATGCCCCGGTGGCTCAGCCGCGCCGCCATGCGCGCCTCTCTCACCACCCGCCGCCGCTGCTCGGCCGCGGCGGCCCCCGGTGGCAGGAGTATCTCCTTGAGGGCCACCTCTCGCTCCAGAAGCAGGTCGTATGCGCGCCAGACGACGCCGGTCGCCCCCTGGCCGACGCGTGAGACGAGCTTGTATCTGCGCGCGATGATGGTGCTCACCTCCCAATGATCGCAGTTTCCAGCCCCGAAGGCCTACCTGGAACGTTCCTTATCTCTCCAGGAGTGTCGGATCTGCCCGGATTCCGCGGGTGACGATGCTCACACGGGGGCGTACGGGCTCGTGGGGCTCGTGCGCGCCCCGGGCGAGGCCCGGCCGAGGCCCGGCCGAGGTCCGGCCGAGGCCCGGGGAGGCCCGGGAAGACCCGGGGGAGCCTCGCGGGGCGCGCGGAGGCTCACAGGAGGCCGACGCCGAGCAGCAGCGTGCCCGCGCCCAGTGACACCCCGCCCGCCGGGACCAGCCAGATCAGTCTGTTCGGCTTCGTGTCGGAGGGGCGCACCACGGACAGGAAGAAACCCAGCGGCATCAGGATGGGCGCCGCCACGATCAGGATCCGGGACAGGTCCTTCAGGCCGCCGGACAGGTCCGCCTGGTCGATGTAGAGCAACGCGACGAGCGCGAAGAGCACCAGGACGCCCGCGTGCGCGTGCCCGGCCCGCCACAGGCCGCGCCGCACCGGATTGTCCAGGTAGCCGGGGATGCCGCGCATGATGTGCCCGAGCAGGGAGACCCCGCCGAAGGCCACGGCGGGCACGGTGATGAGGAGTATTCCCGCGGTGTTCAGCGACGACGGTGACATGGGAGGGCCTCTCGTTGGATAGTGGAGCTAGCCAATTATTGGATAGGGTGGCTATCCAGTCAAGCGGGTGCGGATTTGCCTTGGGGTCCCGGGGAGGGTTCCCTGGCGGGTAGGACCTCGGCACGGCCCGTACGGGCTCCCGTAAAGATCGCGGGACGATCCGCGCGCAATGTCGCCCGGTTCGGGGAAGATATGAATCAGATCCGTCCCCCAGGTGGAGGTGCCACACATGGCAAGCAAGGACACCGGCGGCCAGAAGCAGACCGGCCGTACCGACAAGGAGGTCGAGGAGACCGCTCCGGCGGAAACCTCCGACGTCCAGGAGCGTCACGAGAAGCTCTCCGATGACGTCGACGCGATCCTCGACGAGATCGACGAGGTCCTTGAGGAGAACGCCGAGGAGTTCGTGAGGAGTTACGTGCAGAAGGGCGGACAGTAGGTCCGCCCGGTGGAATCCAGGGTCGGGGGTGAGGGCGGGCCCGGCGAGCAGCCGGAGGATCCGTCCTGACCGCGGCCCGGCCCGGCAGCCGCCGGGCCCGGCGGGCGGGTGACGTACGGCCGTCCCCGCCGGGAGCGCCTTTCCGGTCGTTCCGCCGCCGAGCGCCGTGAGCACGTCGAGCCGATCAGGGGAGGCCCCTCCGGGAACGGTTCCCGGAGGGAATGAGAACCGTCCGGAGTGTGTGGCGGGAAGGCGCGGGCCGGGTCGGCCGCGACCGTTCCCGATCCGGCGGGCCGGTCGTTTCCCGCCGGCTCCGCCACCTCCGCCATCTCTGTCGCCCTGGCCATCCCTGTCACCCGGGGCATCTCTCCCCCGTCGCCCCCGTCGCCCCCGTCGTCCCCGGTCGTCTCGGTGGCGAGGCCCGACATGGTGAGGAACCGTGAGCGCAGGCTCCCCGCGACGCCCATCCGCGGGCGCCGTCCCCGCGTCTTTCGCGGGCACCGTCCCCCGCGTCCCCCATGTCCCTCCCGCGTCCCCCCGCGTCCCCCCGTGTCTCCTCGTGTCTCCTCGTGTCTCCTCGTGACGCCGCCCGCGCCCCTTCGCGGGTCCCGTGAGCGCCGTCCGCGCCTCCTTCTCGGGTGTCCCGTGCCCGTCCCCTTTCGCGGGCGCGCTCCCGTCCGACCCCGCCGACGGGTAGGCCGAGAGCGGCGTCGCCTTCGCGGTATCCGTCGCGTTCGTCGTATTTGTCGTGTTCGGTGGTATCCGTGACGGATCCGGCGGCCGGTGCCGATCATCCGCAAAGATTCAAAAGCCCGGCGCGGGGGGTTCGCGCTGAGCTGATCCAGGGAAGTGCAAGCAGCACGGCAAGATGAGTAAGGTCGGGCCTTAAAGGACTGCACCTTTGGAGGGAGTCGCGTGGGATCTCACAGGGACCTGCCCGCCGGCATGGTGAATCACATCTTTACCGACACCGGGAGCTCCTCGTTCACCGAGTTCGTCAGGTCCCATTCGCCGGACTTGCTGCCTGGCCGTAACGAGGCTTTGGCGACTCCGGTGGGCGACCAGATCCCGCACGCCACCACGATCGTCGCGGCGATGTGCGCCGGTGGCGTGGTGATCGCGGGCGACCGCCGGGCGACCTCCGGCAACATCATCTCCCAGCGTGACATGGAGAAGGTGTTCCGCACCGACGACCACTCCGGCATGGGCATCGCCGGGGCGGCGAGCACCGGCATCGAGATGGCCCGCCTCTACCGGGTGGAGCTCGAACACTACGAGAAGCGCGAGGGCCGCACGCTCTCGGTGACCGGCAAGGCCAACCGGCTCGCCACGATGATCCGCGGCAACCTGCCGATGGCGATGCAGGGACTCGTGGTCGTCCCGCTCTTCGCCGCCTACGACCCCGACGTCGACGGCGGCCGCATCTTCAGCTACGACGTGGGCGGCGGCCCCTACGAGCAGCGCCAGCACCACGCCATCGGGTCGGGCTCGATCTTCGCGCGGGGCGCTCTGAAGAAGCTCTACCGCGAGGGCGCCTCACCCGAGGACACCGTGCTGACGCTGATCCAGGCCCTCTACGACGCGGCCGACGACGACTCGGCGACCGGCGGGCCGGACGTGATCCGCAAGATCTGGCCCGTCGTCGCGGTGATCACCGCCGACGGATACCGCCGCCTCCCCGACGAGGAGGTCGGAGAGCTCGTCCGGGTCGCGGTCGAGTCCCGGGCGGACCGCCCCGACGGCCCCGTCGCCCCGCTGCGCTAACACGAGAGGATCACCCCAGGTGTCCATGCCTTTTGGATATGTCTCGCCCGAGCAGCAGATGCGGGACAAGGCGGACTACGCGCGCAAGGGGATCGCGCGGGGCCGTAGTGTCGTCGTCCTGCAGTACGTGGACGGCATCCTGTTCGTCGCGCCCAACCCGTCCCGGGCCCTGCACAAGATCAGCGAGATCTACGACAAGATCGGTTTCGCCGCGGTCGGCCGCTACAACGAGTTCGAGGCCCTGCGCCTCGGTGGCATCCGATACGCCGACATCAACGGCTACACCTACGCCCGCGACGACGTCACCGCCCGGGGCCTGGCCAACCTCTACGCCCAGAACCTCGGCCAGATCTTCACCGAGTCGCTGAAGCCGTTCGAGGTGGAGATCGTGGTCGCCGAGGTCGGCGACTCCTCCGACGAGGACCACATCTACCGGCTCACCTTCGACGGCTCGGTCTTCGACGAGGCGGGCCTGGTGGCGATGGGCGGCCAGGCCGAGGCGGTGGCGGGCCGTCTCAAGGAGCGCTACCACGACGGCCTGTCGCTGGCCGAGGCGCTGGAGGCGGCGCTGTTCGCGCTGACCGAGCCGGGAGGCGAGCGCTTCCCGGCGGGCCAGCTGGAGGTGGCGGTGCTCGACCGTAACCGGCCGCACCGCAAGTTCCTGCGGCTCAACGGCCCCAGGCTGGAGCGGCTGCTGGCCGAGGGGGCCCCCGCGGCCGAGTCGGCCGCCCAGGCGGCCAGGGACGAGAACCCCCTCTCCGCGCCCGAGACGCCCGGCGCCCCGCCGACCGCGCCCGACGGTGACATCGACACCGGATCCAGCGGCTGACCACTCCCGCCGACGACACGGAGCGCCGCCCCCGCCCGGGGGCCGGCGCTCCGCTGTGTCCTGGATCACACTCTCTCGGGACAACCGACAGCGTCCAGTGGCGGTCACAGCCTGTGTGAAGAACGCCATCCCGCGCGCCTGGACCAGGCTCGTTCCCCCCTTGACCGCTCCCGCCGCCCCATCCGGGGCCGTATCGCGAAGGACCGCCACGCCCGGGGCCGCCCCGCGGACGACCGGCCCCGCGCTCGCCCTCCTGACGGCCGTGGCACTGGTGTCCGGCTGCGCCGCGGAGACCACCTCCGCCGCCCCGCCTCCCTCCGCGTCCGCCCCCTCGGACTCCTCGGCGGGCACGCCGGACGCCGCCGCGGAGACCACCCCGGCCGCCGCGCCCGCCGCCACCCCCGAGCTCTTCGGTACGGAGTTCCAGGCCGCTCCCGAGCACGACTGGAGCAAGGGGCGTCCGCCGCCCTTCGAGGGCGTCCTGCGTGGCTGGCTCACCGACGTGGACGACAACGGGGTGGCCGAGTACCGGCCGATCCGCTTCGTCCAGAACGGCGGCGAGGACGGCCACTTCGACGGCCCCGAGGAAGGCGACGTGGTCCGCTATCTCGCGCCCATCGCCGAGGACGTGCGCTTCCTCGCCGACAGCGGCTGCGAGGGCACGACGCAGACCTACGACAGGGCCACCAACCTCGGCACCGAGAGCTGCACCCGCCAGACGCTGATCGACAACGTCAGGGAGGCGGCCTCCCTGACCGGCGTGGAGGGCCTCCACCGGCCGGCCCTGATCACCACCGAGAACGGCAGGATCACCAAGGTTGTCGAGATCTTCTGGCAGGGCGGAGGCTGACCGGGACCGCCGATCCGGCGCCTCCGCGCCACCCTCGCCCGGCGGCGAGCCGGGCGCGGGTGGCGTCCGCGCCCGGTCCGCGCCCGGTCCGCGCCCGGTCCATGTCCGGTCCGCGCTTAGCCGCTCACGGCCCGGGGCATAAGCCGTACGACCGAAAACCCCATGATCCCTCCCGCGAGAGGGGTTCGGCGAATAGTGTGAGGCAATGGATCGTCGCATCTTCGGGCTTGAGAACGAGTACGGCGTCACCTGCACGTTCAGGGGGCAGCGGCGGCTGTCACCCGACGAGGTAGCGCGTTATCTATTCCGCCGTGTCGTCTCCTGGGGCCGATCGAGCAACGTCTTCCTCCGCAACGGGGCGCGCCTGTATCTCGACGTGGGCAGCCACCCCGAGTACGCCACCCCCGAGTGTGACAACGTCGTGGAGCTCGTCACCCACGACAAGGCGGGCGAGCGCATCCTGGAGGGCCTCCTCGTCGACGCCGAGAAGCGTCTCCGCGAGGAGGGCATCGCCGGGGACATCTACCTGTTCAAGAACAACACCGACTCCGCGGGCAACTCCTACGGCTGCCACGAGAACTACCTGGTCGGCCGGCACGGCGAGTTCGGCCGCCTGGCCGATGTGCTGATCCCGTTCCTGGTCACCCGGCAGATCATCTGCGGGGCGGGCAAGGTGCTGCAGACCCCGCGTGGAGCGGTCTACTGCGTCTCCCAGCGGGCCGAGCACATCTGGGAGGGCGTCTCCAGCGCCACCACCCGGTCGCGCCCGATCATCAACACCCGCGACGAGCCACACGCCGACGCCGAGCGGTTCCGCCGCCTGCACGTCATCGTCGGCGACTCCAACATGAGCGAGACGACCATGCTGCTCAAGGTCGGCGCGACCGACCTGGTGCTCCGCATGATCGAGGCGGGCACCGTGATGCGCGACCTGTCTCTGGAGAACCCGATTCGGGCCATCCGCGAGGTCTCCCATGACATGACCGGGCGGCGGCGGGTCCGGCTGGCCAACGGCCGCGAGGCGTCCTCGCTGGAGATCCAGGAGGAATACCTCTCCAAGGCCCGCGACTTCGTCGACCGCCGCGGCGGCGACGAGATCAGCCACCGGGTGCTGGAGCTGTGGGAGCGCACCCTCAACGCGGTCGAGACGGGCAACCTCGACAAGGTCGCCCGCGAGATCGACTGGGTGACCAAATACCAGCTGATCGAGCGTTACCGCAGGAAGTACGACCTGCCGCTGTCGAGCCCCAGGGTCGCCCAGCTCGACCTCGCCTACCACGACGTGCACCGCCGCCGTGGCCTGTTCTACCTGCTGCAGAAGCGCGGCGCGGTGGAGCGGGTGGCCTCCGATCTGAAGATCTTCGAGGCCAAGTCGGTGCCGCCGCAGACCACCCGGGCCCGGCTGCGCGGTGAGTTCATCCGCAAGGCGCAGGAGAAGCGCCGCGACTTCACCGTCGACTGGGTGCACCTGAAGCTCAACGACCAGGCGCAGCGCACCGTGCTGTGCAAGGACCCCTTCCGTAGCGTCGACGAGAGGGTGGACAAGCTCATCGCGGGAATGTGACGGTCATACTTCGGCAAGCTCGTCCCGGTCTTACCTTCTCCGTACGCCGGGACGGGTAATGTTGCGCGAACCTGACGTCTGCTTGAGGGATACCTATGCGCCGCCGCAGCATGGCCGTACTGGCCGCAGTGCCTCTGATGTTCGCCGCAGCATGTGGCTCCGGTGGAGGCACGGCCACCGGCGCCTCCAGTCCCGCGAGCAGCAGCGGGGTCGCCGAGCTGCAGGTGACCGGGCAGGCCGGAGCCAAGCCGACCGTCGCCTTCCCGTCCAAGGTCGTCGAGACCTCCTCCTACAAGGTGCTCACCCCCGGCACCACGGGCGAGGCCGCCAAGCTCGGCAACAGTGTGATCGCCAACTTCACCGTCTTCACCTGGGACGGCAAGGAGAACAAGATCGCCGGCTCGACCTACGACGAGGGCGGGCCGCAGGTCATCACGCTCAACGAGCAGGTCCCGGAGATCCTCCGCAAGGGCTTCGCCGAGACCAAGGGCGGCGGCAGGTTCATGTCGGTCGTCGCCAAGGACACGCTCCCCGCCGAGCAGCAGGCGCAGGCCCCTCCGGGCCAGTCGCAGGTCTTCGTGGTCGACGTGATCGGCGTCCCGCAGGCGAAGGCCGCCCAGGGCACCGCGACCGATCCCGGCGTCGAGGGGATCAAGGTGGAGAGCCCCGGAGGCGACGCCGCGCCGAAGCTCACCACCAAGACCAAGAAGAAGGCTCCCAAGGATCTCGTCGCCAAGACCGTGATCAAGGGCGCCGGCCCCGAGGTCAAGACCGGCCAGTCGATCCTGGTGCAGTACGCCGGGAAGATCTGGGGATCGGACGTCGAGTTCGACAGCAGCTGGTCGCGCGGCGGCCAGCCGGTCATGTTCCCGATCGGCGCCGGCAAGGTCATCAAGGGCTGGGACCAGGGCCTGGTCGGCGTCCCGGTCGGCAGCCGGGTGCTGCTGAGCGTCCCGCCGGACCTCGGTTACGGCAAGGCGGGCAGCGGCGAGAAGATCAAGGGCACCGACACCCTCGTCTTCCTGGTCGACGTGCTGGGCGCCTACTGAGCCCGCCGGGCCCCGGCCCACTGATTCGCTGATTCACCGATCCGACGTTCCGCCTCCGGCGAGGCCCACCGGGCCGCCGCCGGGGCACCCTGTCCCATCCCGGAGCCCGGCCGTGCGCGCACGGCCGGGCTCCGTGCCTTCCCGGCCGAGGCCCCGGGACCCAGAGGCCGGTCCGCGCGGCCACGTCGTCCCGCGGCCGCCGACCCGCGTACGGGCCAGGCCGTCCGCCTCGTCCGCCGGGTTTCGTGCCGTCCGGAACGCCCGCCACCTCGTCCGCCGGGCCGCACGCCCTCCGGAACGCCCGCCGGGATCTTCACCGGGTCTCGTGTCACCCGGAACGCCCACCGGGTCCCGTGCCGTCAGGAACGCCCGCCGGAACGCCAGGCGGCTCCCGGCGGCGAGGGCGTGACCTCCCGGGGCCGCGGCCTACAATCCGGGCTGTGAGCGGCGACGATCTCGACACGGTGGCGGTACTCCACGACCCGGTGCGCCGGGCCGTCTACGACTACGTGGCCTCCCGGGGCCAGGACGTGGGGCGCAACGAGGCGGCCGAGGCGGTGGGGGTGCAGCGGACCCTGGCCGCCTTCCACCTCGACCGGCTCGTCGAGGCGGGCCTGCTCGAGGCGGGGTTCCGGCGGCTGACGGAGCGGACGGGGCCCGGCAGCGGCAGGCCGGCGAAGGTCTATCGCAGGGCGCCGGGGGAGTGGCAGGTCAGCGTGCCCGCCAGGGACTACCGCACCCTCGCCCTGGTGCTGGCCGAGGCGGTCGAGCTGCTCGGCGGGGACGAGCGGGCCGAGCAGGCCGCCCGGCGGGCGGGGGCCAGGTTCGCGGAGGAGGGCGAGGATCTCGCCGGGGTGCTGCGGCGGCGCGGATACGAGCCGTACGAGGAGGACGGCCGGGTGCGGCTGCGCAACTGCCCGTTCCACGTGCCCGCCGAGGAGCACCCGCTGCTGGTCTGCTCGGTGAACCTGGAGTTGTGCCGAGGGCTGCTCGACGCGCTCGGGCGGGACCCCTCGGCGGCCGGCCTGGACCCGCGTCCCGGGGAGTGCTGCGTCGCCTTTTCTAAAAACAATGAAGATTGACATAGAAGGATCGGTGGTGATCTGCTGTCTTCATGCATCTGGCCCAGTTGAACGTCGCCCACGCGCGCGCGCCCAAGGACTCCCCCGAACTGGCCTCCTTCATGGCGGCCCTCGACTCCATGAACCGGCTGGCCGAGGCCGATCCCGGCTTCGTGTGGCGCCTCAAAGGGGGTGACGGCCCCGAGGACCTGGTCGAGCACGGGTACGGCGACCACCTCCTGATCACCTTCTCCGTGTGGAGGTCGCGCGACGCGCTGTGGGACTACGTCTACCGCAGCGGCCACCTGGCGTTCCTGCAGCGGCGCAGGGAGTGGTTCCTGCGCGTCGCGGAGCCGTACCTGGTGATGTGGTGGATCCCCGAGGGGTACGAGCCGACGCTCGCCGAGGGGATGGAACGCCTGGAGCGACTGAGGGCCGAAGGCCCCACGCCGGAGGCCTTCACCTTCAGGGACTTTTACGACAGCAGCGAGGCCGCGTGGCGCCCGGCGGCGGCGGAGGCGAGGAAGTAGGCGAGGTCCTCGTCCAGGCCCCGGCCCATCGTCGACAGGCGCACCGGAGAGCGCCGCAGCGCCTCGTACAGCCCGTCCACCGGCACCTCGACCAGCTCGTGCCGCGCGGCGAGCGGGCGCGACTGCTCGGCCACCCGCCTGCCGAAGTCGCCGGGCAGCACGGGCACGGCGACCTGGGCCGGGGCGAGCGCCACCCGGCCGTAGGCGGTCAGCGAGTGGTGGGAGACCCCGATGTGGCGCTCGCGCAGGTCGCCCTCGCTGACCCGCAGCGCCGCGACCGGGCGGCCCCCAAGGACGGCGGCGGCGTTGACCGCCTCGCCGGCCGAGACGCCGGAGAAGCCCCAGCGGGTCCCGCTGCCCAGGTTGCCCGGCCCCTGGGTGACGATCGCGACGTCGGCCTCCAGGACGTGCCTGGCGGCCAGCAGACCGGTGTGCGGGGTCACCACCTCCACGTCGCCGCCGAAGGCCTGGCCCGCCGTGACGACGCCGCACAGCCAGCCGGTCTCCCGCAGCCGCGCGCACGACATGGAGAACCAGGCGGGCAGCGCGCCCCCGTCGAGCATCACGTAGGCGACCCTGACGGGCTTTCCGCGCTCCCCGCCGCCGGGCCCGCCCGCGGTTTCGCCGGGCCCGGCCGGGTTCCGGTGATCGGGTCCGCTCGCGGTTTCCCCGAGCACGGCCGGGTTCGGGTCGCCGGGTCCGTCCGCGGATTTCCCGGCCTCGGGCGGGTTCCGGCCGTACAGGCCGCAGAGGATCGCGGGCAGGGCCGAGTGCAGGTCAGCGACGATCACCGGCATGCCGTCCACGGAGTCGGCGTCGCGCAGGAGCTCGTGGAAGGGCGAATCCTGCTCGTCCGCGCCGAGGACGGTGGCCTGCAACGGGGTGTAGCGTGCCTTCACCAGGTGTCCGGGGCCTTGGGGATCTTGTGGCAAACGGTCGGGAACAGCCACCACCATGGCGTAGCCTCCCGTACCGAGACCCATCGCGAGCGCGGTCGTGTTGAGCAGCACCACGTCACCGGGCTCCGGACGTCCCACCAGGGCCGGGTAGGCGAGCGCGCGCGCCTCACCGTCCTCGGTGGTCACGTCGAGTTCCACCGCCCCCGGCCACTCGCGCCGGACCCGTACGACCTCGCCCCTGCGCCATCTGATCACGGGGGAAGGGTAGCGTCACTCGAACAGGGAGGAGGCCGGATGTCGCGCCGGAAGACCGAGCGGCTGCTCAATCTCGTGATCTGCCTGCTGGCCACGCGGCGGCCGCTGAGCGCCGAGCACATCCGCCAGGCGGTGCCGGGCTACGACGCCGACAACGACGAGGCCTTCCAGCGGATGTTCGAGCGGGACAAGAACGAGCTGCGGGAGATCGGCATCCCGATCGAGGTCCACAAGGACCCGTGGGAGGAGGATCCCGGCTACCGGATCGTCCGCTCGGCGTACGAGCTGCCGGAGATCACCCTGGAGCCCGACGAGGCCGCCGTGGTGGGCCTGGCGGCCCAGGTGTGGCAGCGGGCCAGCCTCGCCGAGGCGGCGAGCGGGGCCCTGCTGAAGCTGCGCGCCGGGGGTGTGCAGACCGACGAGGCCCACGGGGTGCTCGGCGGGGCGCTGGAGCTGCGCGTCGACACCCAGGACCCCTCCTTCCCCGCGCTGTGGGAGGCCGTGCGCGACCGGCGCGCGGTCCGGTTCGCCTACCGGGCGGCGGCGAGCCAGAACGTGCTGACCCGCACGGTGGAGCCGTGGGGCGTCGTCAGCCGCCGGGGCCGCTGGTACATGGTGGGCCACGACCGCGACCGGGACGCGCCGAGGGTCTTCCGGCTCAGCCGGATCAGCGGCACGGTCACCACCGTCGGCCGCCCCGGCGCCGTGGTGGTGCCCGAGGGCGTCGACATCAAGTCCATGGTCGGCTTCAGCGACGCCGCCGTCCGCGAGCGCACCGCCCTCATCCGGGTCAGGGAGGACACCTGCCAGGGGCTGCGCCAGGTGGCGAAGGCGGTGCGGCCCGCCGGCGACGGCTGGGACGAGCTGGACGTCGACTTCACCGACCCCGGCCGGCTGGCCGGGTGGATCGTGGGCTTCGCCGCGGACGCCGAGGTGGTCGGCCCGCCGGACGCCCGCGACGCGGTCATCTGCCGCCTGAAGGGAGCACTCGCGTGAGCACGGCCGATCGCCTGCCCAGGCTGCTGGCACTGGTTCCCTACCTGATGTCGCACCCCGGGGCCCAGGTGCCCGAGGTCGCGAAGATCTTCGGGCTGAGCGAGAAGCAGCTCATCGACGACCTGCAGCTGGTGTGGATGTGCGGGCTGCCCGGCCACACCCCCGGCGACCTGATCGACGTGTCGTGGGACGGCGGGGAGATCGTCATCGACAACGCCGAGACCATCGCCCGCCCGCTGAGGCTGGGCGTCGACGAGGCGAGCGCCCTGCTGGTCGCGCTGCGCCTGCTCGCCGAGATGCCGGAGTTCGGGGAGCGCGACGCGCTGGCCCGGGTCATCGCCAAGTTCGAGCGGGCCTCGGGCGAGGGCGCCGCGGCGGTGAGCAGCCAGGTCGCGGTGGAGGTCGACGCCGCGCCCGACGCGCTGCCCGTCGTCAACGAGGCGCTGCGGAGCGGCAGGCGGCTGTCGCTGCGCTACTACGTGCCGGGCCGCGACGAGATCACCCCCCGCGAGGTCGACCCGATGCGCCTGGTCGTCGTGGACGGCCGCCCCTACCTGTCGGGCTGGTGCTACCGGGCCGAGGCGGTCCGGCTGTTCCGGCTGGACCGGATGCTCTCCGTCGACGTGCTCGACGTGCCCGCCGACCCGCCCGCGGACGCCGTGGCCGACGAGGTGACGCCCGGGGTGTTCCGGCCCTCGCCGACCGACGAATTGGTGGAGCTGGAGCTGACCGCCGCGGGCCGCTGGGTCGCCGAGTACTACCCGTGCGAGCGGGTCGAGGAGCTCGGCGAGGGCCGCGTGCGGGTGGCCCTGCGGGCCAGGGACCAGGGCTGGCTGGTACGTCTGGCGCTGCGCCTCGGCGACACCGGCAGGGTGGTCTCGCCCGCCTCGCTGGACGAGAGCGTCCGGGCCGCGGCCACCGCCGCGCTGAATCGTTACGAGTCGGTTTCCTGACGCACGGAGCTGGAGTCTCCCGACATGAGCTGGATCATCGCCGTGATCACGCTGACCCTCGCCGGGCTGGCCGTGGTGGCATTCCTCGCCGTCCGCGTGCTGCGCGCGGCCGCCGAACTGGGCCGTGAGGTCGACCGCGCGCAGGGGAGGCTGGAGCCCGTTCGGGTGCTGTTCGGCGAGCGTACGGCGACCGTACGGGGGCAAAGGGATGAGTCTGTCCCCGAGGGAGCGTACGATCGGGACCAAGAGACTGCACGTCGCCCGGCGTAAGGATGTGTAATGCCCAACCTCGGACCCACTGAGCTGATCATCATCGGCCTGATCCTGGTGCTGCTCTTCGGTGCCAAGAAGCTGCCGGAAGCCGCCCGCGGGCTCGGCCGGTCGCTGCGCATCTTCAAGTCGGAGACCGCCAAGCTCCGCGACGAGGACGAGCCGCCGACCGCGACCGCCACGGTCGTCCAGGCGCAGCCCCAGCCCGCCGCCCCGGCTCCGCAGCCGATCCCGGCGGCGACCCCGGCCCCGGCCCCCGAGCCGAGCGCCGAGGAGCAGGCCCGCCGGCTCGAGGAGCAGGCCGCCCGGCTGCGCGCCCAGGCCGGAGCGCCCAAGTCGCAGTGATCGGCGGTAGCCTGAAGATCTACCCTGATCATCCGACTCGTCACCACAGGATTCGCGAATGGCGCTGCTGAAGTGGCCCAAATCGGGCCGGAACGGGGCGGCACCCCCGCCCGCCGAGGCGGGCGACGGCCGCATGCCGCTCATGGAGCACCTGCGCGAGCTGCGTAACCGTCTGGTCATCGCCCTGCTCGGTCTGGTCGCCGGCATCATCGTCGGTTTCATCTTCTTCGATCCGATCTGGTCCTTCGTGTCGGCCCCCTACTGCGGGCTTCCCCAGGCGCAGGAGCTGCGGCCGGGTCAGTGCACGATGCTGATCCTCGGCGTCTTCGACTCCTTCTTCGTGAACCTGAAGGTCGCGGCGATGTTCGGCCTCGTGGTCTCCTCGCCGATCTGGCTGTGGCAGATCTGGGGCTTCGTCACCCCGGGCCTGTACCGCAACGAGAAGCGCTACTCGATCCTGTTCATCATCCTGGCGGTCCCGCTGTTCCTCGCGGGCGCGGCGCTGGCCTACTTCGTGATGGACACGGGCCTGTCGATCCTGCTGGGCTTCGCCCCTCCGGGGACGCTCACCGGCATCACGATCGACGAGTACCTCGGCTACGCGCTGATCATGCTCATCGTGTTCGGCATCTCCTTCGAGCTGCCGCTGCTCATGGTGTTCCTGAACATCATCGGGGTGCTGCCGCACGCGCTGGTGGCCAAGCACCGCCGCATGGTCATCTTCATCATGTTCGTCTTCGGCGCGGTCGCCACCCCCGGTGGCGACCCGTTCACGATGATCGCGCTCGCCCTGCCGATGGTGGTGCTGTTCGCCCTGGCCGAGGGGTTCATGTATCTCAGGGAGCGAAGGCAGCCCAAGGGCGACGACTTCTCCCACCTGTCCGACGACGAGGCCTCCTCGCTCGACGACGACGTCTCGCCCGTGGGTGACGTCGCCCCCGTCGGCGATCCGGCTCCTATCGATTCGAAAACGACCGACACCGATCCCGCCAGATAGGGGATAAGTTCCGGTCTGTGCCCGCAGAGATCGCAGTCCTCGTCAACCCCGCCGCCCGCGGCGGCCGTTCGCGGGGGCTGCTCTCCCCGGTGCTCGACCGCCTGAGGCAGGGCGGGCGCGAGGTCTCGGTGATCCTCGGGGACTCGGCCTCCGACGCACTGGAGCGCGCCTGCACGGCCGTCGCCGAGCAGCCGGAGGCGCTGGTCGCCTTCGGCGGCGACGGCCTGGTCCACCTCGCGGTCCAGGCGGTCGCGGGCAGCGGCGTGCCGCTGGGCGTCATCCCGGTGGGCACCGGCAACGACATCGCCGCCGCGCTCGGCATCCCGCTGAAGGCGCCGCTGGCCGCCGCCGACACCGTGCTGCGCGGGCGGGTGCGCACGGTCGACGCCGCGAAGGCGGGCGAGGACGAGTGGTTCGCCGGGGTGCTGGCCTGCGGCTTCGACTCCCGGGTCAACGAGCGGGCCAACACGATGACCTGGCCGCCCGGCATGGCCAGATACCTGGTCGCCCTCGCCGAGGAGCTGCGCTCCTTCCGGCCCATCCCGTTCAGGATCGACCTGGACGGCGAGATCGTCGAGCGTGAGGCGATGCTGGTCGCGGTCGGCAACACCTCCTCCTACGGCGCGGGCATGCGCGTGTGCCCCGGCGCGGTCCCCGACGACGGCCTGCTGGACGTGACGATCCTCGGCGCCATCCCCAAGGGGGAGTTCCTGCGCACCTTCCCCCGCGTCTACCGGGGATCCCATGGCGCCCACCCCGCCGTCACCATGCTCCGCGCCCGCCGGGTGAGCCTGGAGGCGCCCGGAGTGATCGCCTACGCCGACGGCGAGCGGGTCGGTCCCACCCCGCTGACGTGCGAGATCGTCCCCGGCGCGCTGACGGTCCTCGTCTAGGCCGGTCGCGCCTTCGGACGGCCCCGCGACGGCCTCCCGGCGGCGCCTCGACGGCCCCGCGGCGCCGTGCGGCACCGGCCGGAACCCCGCCCCGGACCGCCCGTGTGGGCGGCCGGATCCCGGCGGAAAAGGGGGGACGGACCGGAATCCCGATATCGGTAGGCTGGAGGCATGACGACCCCAGCGGAACGATACGCTGCCTTCCGTCAGAGCCAGGCCGAGAGCGGGCCGGCGCTGACCTCGTTCCGCGGTCTGTACGACTTCGAGCTGGACGACTTCCAGCTCGACGCCTGCCGGGCGCTGGAGGCGGGAGACGGGGTCCTCGTGGCGGCCCCCACCGGATCGGGCAAGACCGTCGTGGGCGAGTTCGCGGTGCACGTGGCCCTGGAGGAGGGCCGCAAGTGCTTCTACACCACTCCGATCAAGGCGCTGTCCAACCAGAAGTACAACGACCTGGTCAAGCGGTACGGCACGGACAAGGTGGGCCTGCTCACCGGCGACAACAGCGTCAACGGTGAGGCCCCGATCGTCGTCATGACGACCGAGGTGCTGCGCAACATGCTCTACGCCGGGTCCCCCACCCTGGCGGGGCTCGGCTTCGTCGTCATGGACGAGGTCCACTACCTCGCCGACCGGTTCCGCGGCGCGGTCTGGGAAGAAGTGATCATCCACCTGCCCGAGTCGGTGCGCCTGGTCGCGCTGTCGGCCACGGTCAGCAACGCCGAGGAGTTCGGCGAGTGGATGGGCGAGGTCCGCGGCGACACCAGCGTCATCGTCGACGAGCACCGCCCGGTCCCGCTCTGGCAGCACATGCTCGTCGGCAGCCGCATCTACGACCTGTTCGTCACCGGCGACGAGGACCGGCGCCCCCAGATCAACCCGAACCTGCTGCGCATCGCCAGGGACGAGGAGCGCCAGGCGTACGGCAGGGGGCGGCGCGGCTACTCGCGGCCCCGCAGGAACGGCCCGCCGGACCGGGCCGCGGCCATCGAGCGCCTGGACGCCGACGCCCTGCTGCCCGCGATCACCTTCATCTTCTCCAGGGCCGGCTGCGACGCCGCCGTCATGCAGTGCCTGCACGACGGCATCCGGCTCACCACCGACGCCGAGCGCCACGAGATCCGGCAGATCGTCGACGAGCGCACCGCGCACCTGCCCGACGAGGACCTGGGCGTGCTCGGCTACCTGGAGTGGCGCGACGCCCTGGAGCGCGGCCTGGCCGCCCACCACGCGGGCATGCTCCCGGCCTTCAAGGAGGTCGTCGAGGAGCTGTTCACCCGGGGCCTGGTCAAGGCCGTGTTCGCCACCGAGACCCTCGCGCTGGGCATCAACATGCCCGCCCGTTCCGTGGTGATCGAGAAACTCGACAAGTGGAACGGCGAGACCCACGCCGACCTCACACCCGGCGAGTACACCCAGCTCACCGGGCGGGCCGGGCGCCGCGGCATCGACGTGGAGGGCCACGCGGTCGTCCACTGGCAGCCGGGCACCGACCCGCTCCAGGTCGCCGGCCTGGCCAGCACCCGCACCTACCCGCTGCGCTCCAGCTTCCGTCCCTCGTACAACATGGCGGTCAACCTGGTCGGCCAGGTGGGCAGGGAGCGGGCCAGGACCCTCCTGGAGTCCTCGTTCGCGCAGTTCCAGGCCGACCGGGCCGTGGTCGGCATCGCCAAGCAGGTGCGCCGCGCCGAGGAGGCCCTGGAGGGCTACCGCCAGGCGATGACCTGCCACCTGGGCGACTTCGAGGAGTACGCCGCGATGCGCAGGGCCCTGTCCGACCGGGAGGCCGAGCTGTCGCGCCAGCGCGGCGCGGCCCGCAGGACCCAGGCGCTGCGCTCGCTGGAGGCGCTCAGGCCCGGCGACATCATCAGGGTTCCCGGCGGGCGCCGCGCCGGTCTGGCCGTCGTCCTCGACCCGGGCCTCAACTCCAGGGGCGAGGGCCCGTCCCCGCTGGTGCTGACCATCGGCAAGCAGGTCAAGAAACTGTCACCGGCCGACTTCCCCGTGCCGGTGGAGCCGGTCGAGCACCTGCGCATCCCGAAGAACTTCAACGCCCGCTCGCCCAAGGAGCGGGCCAACCTGGTCTCGTCCGTGCACGCCAAGATCGGCGACCGTGACTTCGGCAAGCCCGTCAGGGCGCGCGACCACGCCGCGGAGGACGACGAGATCACCCGCCTGCGCCGGGAGATCCGCCAGCACCCCTGCCACGGGTGCGACGAGCGCGAGGACCACGCCCGCTGGGCCGAGCGCTACTACAAGCTGCTCCGCGAGACCGAGGGGCTGCGCCGCCGGGTCGAGGGCCGCTCCCACGTGATCGCGCGCACCTTCGACAAGGTCTGCGGGGTGCTCGACCAGCTCGGCTACCTCGACGGCGAGAGCGTCACCGCCGAGGGCCGCCGCCTGGCCCAGCTCTACACCGAGCTGGACCTGCTCACCGCCGAGTGCCTGCGCGCGGGGCTCTGGAACGACCTGGACCCGGCCGAGCTGGCCGCGTGCGTGTCGTCACTGGTCTTCGAGTCGCGGCAGGCCGACGACGCCCGCCAGCCCAGGATCCCCGGGGGAGCGGCCCAGAAGACGCTGGCGGACATGGTCCGCCTCTGGGGTGAGCTGGAGTCGATCGAGGGCGACCACGGCCTGTCGTTCATCAGGGAGCCCGACTTCGGCTTCGCCTGGGCGGCCTTCCGCTGGGCCAAGGGCCACACCCTGGACGCCGTGCTCCGCGACGGCGTCGCCGGCTCCGAGCTGGCCGCGGGAGACTTCGTCCGCTGGACCAAGCAGCTGCTCGACCTCCTCGGCCAGATCTCCGACGCGGCCCCGCCGGGGAGCAAGGTCAAGCAGACCGCGGGCAAGGCGATGGACTCCCTGCGGCGCGGGGTGGTGGCCTACTCGTCCCTCACCTGAGTCCCGGCCCACCGGCCCCCCGGCCCGGGCCTTCTCCGGTCCGGGCCCGCGTGGAGCAGGCCCTGCCCCGCGCCGGGCCGCGATGGTCCGGTGAGGAGGCCCGATGGCGTCGGGGCCGGGCTTCGCGGGGTCTCGGACCGGTGCCGGGAACGTCAGGCCAGGCTGAAGCGGACCTCGCGGGTGGTCGGGTCGGCGCGCGTCAGCCGCACGCGTACGGTCTCGCCCAGCGGGAGTCCCTCGCCGTCGCAGCGGGCCACCACCGCCGGGTCGGTGACCTGCACCTGGCCCCACGGCCGGTCGTCGGCCACGTCGATCACCACGGCCTCGAACGTCTGGCCCACCCGCTCGCGCAGCACGAAGGCCTCCACCAGGTCCACGCACGCCCGCTCGACGCCGCCCGCGCGGCGCCCGGTGGCGTGCATGATCTCCGGCAGCTCGCCCATGGCCCGCTGGACGTCCTGCGGCACCGGCTCGCCCGCCGCGACGGCCAGGCAGATCTCCGTGGCGTAGCGGTCGATGAGGCGGCGCAGCGGGGCGGTCACGTGCGCGTACGGCGCGCCCACGGCGGCGTGCTCCGCCTGCGCGGGCGGCTCGCCGTTGAAGGCGACGTATCCGGCGCCGCGCAGCAGCACCGTCGACTCCTGCAGGAACGCGGCCTGCTCGGGGACCTTCGGGTCGAGGGAGTGCACGACCTCGCCGTACCCGGCGCCCTCGGGCCAGGGCACGCCGAGAGCGGCGGCCATCCGGCGCACCTGGGCGATCCTCTCCGCCGGGGCGGGCGGCAGCACCCGCAGCAGGCCGATCTCGGCGTCCAGCATCATGGAGGCGGCGGCCATGCCGGTCAGCAGCGAGATCTGCGCGTTCCACGCCTCGGCGTCCAGCGGGGCGCGCAGCTCCACCCGGTAGCCGTCGCCGTCGGGGACGACCTCCTGGTCGGGGGTGGGCAGCGTCACGCCGCCCCTGGCCCGCTCCTGGGCGAGCCTGAGCCGGCCGATCTCGGCCAGCAGTCGCAGCGTGCCGTCGGCGGTGCCGGTGTCGATCGCGGCCTGCGCGTAGTCGTAGTCGAGCCGCTCGCGGCTGCGTACCAGCGCCCTGGTCACGTCCGCGCCGACGATCCGGCCCTCGGCGTCCAGGTCGACGCACCACAGCGCGGCGGGCCGCGTCACGCCGGGCAGCAGGCTGGCGGCGCCCTCGGACAGGACGGGCGGGTGCAGCGGCACGCGCCCGTCGGGCATGTAGACCGTCTCGCCGCGGGCGCGGGCCTCGGCGTCGATCGCGCCGCCGGGCTTGACGAACGCCCCGACGTCGGCGATGGCGTACCAGACGCGGTAGCCGCCGGGCCGCTCCTCCAGGTGCACGGCCTGGTCGAGGTCCATCGCTCCCGGGGGGTCGATGGTGATCAGCGGCAGGTCGGTCCGGTCGAGCCGGGGGAGGGCGGGCACCTCGGCGACCCACTCGGCCTCGTCGACCACCGCCCGGGGGAACTCGTCGGGCAGTTTCATCTCACGACGGATCCGCTCGAAACCATCGTCGAGCCGCGGATGGGACTCTCCGGGCACCCGGATGCTCTTGTGAGGCACAGGGAGCAACCTACCGGCTCGCGGCGGGCCACCCCACCGGCCGGCCGGGCCGACGGCGACCGGCGCGGCCGGGGGCCAGGTCAGCGCCCGGACGCGGCGGACGGAGACGATGAGGCCGGGCCGGAAGGCGGTGGGACCGGCGGGTGTGGGATCGGCGTGGGGCGGGCGGGGTCAGAGCGCGGAGGTGAGGCGCTCCAGCGGGCCGGAGAGGCCGTAGCGCTCGCTCAGCGCGGCCAGGGCCTCCGGGTCGCGGGGCTTGGCGGGAAGCGCGATGCCGACCTCGGGAAGGGGGGCGTCGCGGGCGACCTGGACCACCTCGGGGGCCACCCGCAGGTAGTCGCGGGCCGCCGACAGCTTGGCGCGCTGCCCGGTGGTGAGGTCACCGCCTTCCTCGCCCCCGTCGACGGCGCGCAGCAGCGCCTCCAGCGAGCCGAACCGGGTGATCAGGGCCGCCGCGGTCTTGTCGCCCACCCCGGGCACGCCCGGCAGCCCGTCGCTGGGGTCGCCGCGCAGGGTGGCGAAGTCGGCGTAGGAGCGGCCGGGGACGCCGTACTTCTCGGCGACGGCGGCCTCGTCGACCAGCTGGAGGTTCTTGACCCCCCTGGCGGTGTAGAGGACCCGGACCGGCCGGGAGTCGTCGACCAGCTGGAACAGGTCGCGGTCGCCGGTGACGATGTCGACCTGGCCGCTCGCGCGCGCGGTGAACGTGCCCATCACGTCGTCGGCCTCGTAGCCGGGCACGCCGACCCGGGCGATGCCCACCGCGTCGAGCACCCGCTCGATCACCGGCACCTGCGGCGCGAGCGTGTCGGGGGTCTCCTCGGCGCCGCCCTCGGCGACCCGGTGGGTCTTGTACGTCGGGATGGCCGCCACCCGGAAGGCAGGGCGCCAGTCGGCGTCCATGCAGGCGACGAGCTCGGCGGGGGAGTGCCGCCGGACCAGCATGGCGATCATGTCGATGACGCCGCGCACCGCGTTGACGGGCATCCCGTCGGGGGCGGTCATCGACTCGGGGATGCCGTAGAAGGCGCGGTAGTACAGGGAGGGGGTGTCGAGAAGCATCAGGCCGGGCATGGCGACCATTTAACCAATCAGCCGAGCACGCCGATCGCCAGAACGCAGGTGTCGTCCTCGGGGTTGGGGCCGCCGATCACCTCGATGAGCCGGTCGAGGCCGTCGTCCAGGTCGCCTCTCAGCAGGGCCGCGGCCTTCATGGTCAGCTCCAGGCCCTCGTCGATGTCGCGGGTGCGGCGCTCCACCAGCCCGTCGGTGAACAGCAACAGGAGGTCGCCCTCCCGCAACTCGATCCCGGCCAGCTCGTACGGCTCGTCGGGGGTGGCGCCCAGCAGCACCCCGGCGGGCGAGTCGAGCTGGCCGGTAGTGCGGGGACGGCTCGCGGGGACCTCCCCGGTCCGGTCGTGCGGGCGCGACCCACGGGGACCGCCCACGGGCACGGCCGCATGGCGGCGGTCGCGTGGCGGGTGTCAGAATCGGGGTGGCCGGTGATCCCGGCCGCCCTCTCGCCGTCCGCGCCGGGACCTCGGGGCCGGGACTCCGCGCCGGGACCCGGAGCACGCGGGCGCGACCCCCTCCCCGCGAACCCTGGGGCGGGTCTCCACGCTGGAAGGACTCAGATGACCGTTGAGCGCGTTCTGCCGACCGGCGACGCCCATGACCTCCTGGACCTGGTCCGCGACCTGATCGGCAAGGAGGTGGGGCCCCGGGCCGCGGCCGACGAGGCCGCCGGGCGCTTCCCCCGGGAGGTGTTCACCACGCTCGGCCGCGCGGGGCTGCTCGGCCTGCCCTACCCCGAGGAGCACGGCGGGGCGGCGCAGCCGTACGAGGTCTACCTGCAGGTGATCGAGGAACTCGCGGCGGGCTGGCTCGCCGTCGGGCTCGGCCTGTCGGTCCACACGCTGTCGTGCTTCCCGGTGGCCGCCTACGGCACCGCCGAACAGCGTGCCGCGCTGCTTCCCGAGATGCTGGGCGGCGAGTGGCTGGGCGCGTACTGCCTGTCGGAGCCGCAGTCTGGGTCCGACGCCGCCGCGCTGACGACGAGGGCGGTTCCCGGGGACGGCGGCTCGACCGGCTACACCGTCGACGGTGTGAAGGCCTGGATCACCCACGGCGGCGCCGCCGACTTCTACACGCTGATGGCCCGCACCTCGGCCGACGGCGCGCGCGGCATCTCCTGTTTCCACGTGCCCGCCGGGACGGAGGGGCTGTCGTTCGGCGCGCCCGAGCGGAAGATGGGGATGAGGTCCTCCCCGACGGCCCAGGTCCGCTTCGACGGGGTGCGGCTGGCGCCCGAGGCCCTGCTGGGTTCCGAGGGGGAGGGCTTCCGGATCGCGATGGCCGCACTGGACGGCGGCAGGCTCGGCATCGCCGCCTGCGCCGTGGGCGTGGCCCAGGCGGCCTTCGAGACCGCCACCGCGTACGCCGCCGAGCGCCGCCAGTTCGGCTCGCGGATCATCGACTTCCAGGGCGTCGGCTTCATGCTCGCCGACATGGCCACCCAGATCGCCGCCGCCCGCGCCCTCTACCTGGACGCCGCCCGGCTGCGCGACGCCGGTCGCCCGTACGGCACGCGGGCCGCGATGGCGAAGCTCTTCGCCACCGACATGTGCATGAAGGTCACCACCGACGCGGTCCAGGTCCTCGGCGGCTACGGGTACGTGGAGGACTTCCCGGTCGAGCGCCTCATGCGGGAGGCCAAGGTCCTGCAGATCGTCGAGGGCACCAACCAGGTCCAGCGCCTGGTCATCGGCCGCGCCCTCGCGAAGGACGCGGAGAAGGCCGGGCGGTGACAGGCACGACAGGCACGACGGCCACGACAGGCACGACGCCGCCGCGCGGGTGATGCGCCGGGCGGTGCCGGTGACGATGGCGACGGTCCGGGCCGTGGGAGGCGGCGCCTCCCACGGCCCGGACGCGGGGCCGGAACCCGCGTACGCCAGGCCGGAGCCCGGGTGCGGCCGGGTCAGAGCCCGTACGTCTCCAGCAGCCGCAGCCAGATCTCGCTCACCGTGGGGAAGGACGGCACGGCGTGCCAGAGCCGGTCGAGGGGCACCTCGCCGACGACCGCGATCGTCGCGGAGTGCAGCATCTCGCCCACGGCGGGGCCGGCGAAGGTCACCCCGAGCAGGACACGGCGCCGCTCGTCCACGACGGCCTTGACCTTGCCCCGGTAGCCTTCGCCCTGTAGGTAGGCCCCCGTCACCTTGGCCAGGTCGTACTCGACCACGCGGACGTCGAACCCCTCGGCGCGGGCCTCCGCCTCGGTCCGGCCGACCGAGGCCACCTGCGGGTCGGTGAAGACGACCTGCGGCGCGCCGTACGCGTCCGCCAGGTCGCGCAGGCCCGGCAGGTCGTCGGGCTCGCCCTTGGCCCGCGCCGCGATGACGTCGCCGCACACCCGCGCCTGGTACTTGCCCATGTGGGTGAGCAGGGCGCGGCCGTTGATGTCGCCCACCGCGTACAGCCAGCCGTCGGAGACTCCGGTGGCGCGCATGCTGTCGTCGACCTTCACCGTGCTCCCGGCCTCCAGCCCGACGGTCTCCAGCCCGATGTCGCCGGTCGCCGGACGCCTGCCGGTGGCCACCAGCAGCTCGTCGGCCTCCACCGGCGGGCCCTCGGACAGGTGTACCGTCACCGGGCCGCCGGGCGCGGGCCGCTCGACCCTCGTCACCTTGACGCCCGTGCGCACCGTGATGCCCGCCTCGGCGAACGACGCGGCCACCAGCTCCCCGGCGAACGGCTCCATCCTGCCGAGCAGCCCGCTGCGCGCCAGCACGGTCGTCTCCCGGGCGCCGAGCCCGTGCATGGCCTGGGCCATCTCGCAGGCCACCACACCGCCGCCCAGCACGGCCAGCCGCCCAGGCACGCTCCTCGCCGCCGTCACCTCGCGGCTCGTCCACGGCGACGCCTCCGCCAGGCCGGGGATCGGCGGGACGGCCGCGCCGGTGCCGGTGGCGAGCACGACCGCGCACCGGGCGGTCAGCGTGCGGACCGAGCCGTCCTTCGCGGTCACCACGACCCGCCTGGGGCCGTCCAGCCGCCCATGTCCGCGAACGAACTCGGCGGGCACGTTTTTTATCCACTCGACCTGGCCGGCGTCGTCGAAGTGGGACACCGCCTCGTCGCGCCGGGCGAGCACGGCGGCGGTGTCGATCGGGCCCGGCGTGAGGCCGGGCACCCGGGCAACCTCGGCGGCCAGCTCCACCGGGCGCAGCAGCGCCTTGCTGGGAATGCACGCCCAGTAGGAGCACTCGCCGCCGGCCAGCTCCCTCTCGACGATCGCGGCGGTCAGCCCTCCCCTGACCGCGCGGTCGGCGACGTTCTCGCCCGCGGGCCCAGCGCCCACAACCACCACGTCGAACTCGTCCGACACGACTTACCTCCCACAGAGAACCGGCCATCGGCCGTGCGCCGCCCCCGGCGACACCGGTCGTACCAGCTTCGCACCCTCCGGCAGGGGCCGTGGACGGGCCCCGGGTCTCGGCGGGCCCGGGGGCGGGGCCGCCGGTGGGCCGCCCATGGGCGGGGCCGGGGAGGTGTGGTCGAGGGCCAGATCGGGATAATGGAGAAAATGCGGGGGAACATGGGGGACGCATGAGAGCGCAGGGAACACGCCCCTGCGCTCTCATGCGTCCGACAGGCGCTCGGTGAAGAGCGTCATGGGCCTGGCTCGAACAGCTCGAGGTCCACGTCCTCCGGCGGAATGTATTGACGTGCTCTTCGGCACGAATGCCGAAGACTCAGCCCGTGCCGCTCGCGCGACACCCCTGTGGCTTCCTGCTTCACCGACCTGAGCCACCGAGATGGTCTTACCGAGTCTCCACAGGCTTTCGAGCTCTTACGAACCCCGTTCCCGCCCGCCCGGCGGTACCTGACCTGAGCAACGTACCGCGCACCGATCCATCATGATGGTGAATTGCGCTTCCCGGCCTATCACATGTGAGGGTCCGCCTTACCTCCGGCGTGAATACGCAGCGTCGCGGATGGCTCCGGTAGCGGGTGGGCAGGCCCGTCTCGAACAGCAGCACCGGGCGCCGGGTGTCCGCGACGACCCTGCCGTCGATCTCGACCCTGACATGCCGCGAGCTGGGCACCGGATCGACCCGCTTGTACGGGTCACGGGGATGGACGAAGATCTCCTCCTCCTCTTCGTACCAGTGTTCGAGTACCTCGCCACCGTGCTGGAACCACTCGAACGCGATGTGGCCGGGCAGGGCCGGGTAGCTCCACGCGGCGTTCGCGACGGTCTCGCCGCCGATCACCAGGTCGTAGAAGACCGTGGACCCCTCGTGGACACCGGTCGGCGGGGCGGCGGCCGGACGCAGCAGGTCGGAGCGGACCTCCGCCTCGGGGAAGGCGTAGCGGGGCACCGGATGCGACGCCTCCCAGACCAGCACCGGGGCGCGGCTGTCGACGACGGTGACGTCGCCCTTGATGCCGCGTACCCAGCGCTCGCCGGTCTCCCAGTTGAACGTTCCCGACGCGGGCACGGCCTACGCCTCCGCGAGTTCCGTGAGCTCCGCGACGTACGGCCTGCGTTCGCGCCAGGCCGCGATCTGGTCCGGCCGCCCGAAGACCCGCAGGTACTCCTCGACCTGCCCGCCGGCCTGGTCCCACAGCAGCTCCGGCTCGAAGTCGCCGCCCTCGGGGCCGACGAACGGCTCCAGCGGCTCGATCACCGTGTCGAGGCTGGGGTGCCAGAAGACGCCGGTGGAGCGCCGGGTGACCGTGCCGCCCGCCACGACGCGGTGCCTGCCGGGGCGGAGCCGGCCGTTCGTCCACTTGGTGAGGATGTGGCCGGAGAAGACCTGCAGGGCTCCGGGCACGATCGGCACCGGGATCCAGCTCCCGTCGGGCGCCTGCCCCTGCAGTCCCGCGTAGTCGCCGCGCTGGTGCAGCACGGTCAGCGCCGAACCGTCGGCGTGCTCCAGCAGGAGCAGCTTGTCGTCGTCCGTCCCGGTGTCCTCGTGGGTCCAGGTCGGGTAGTCGTTGACGACGAAGCTCGTGTAGTAGGGGCGCCCGGAGATCGGGAACGTCGACAGGGGCACGCCGAGCACCCGGCTGTAGAGGGCGAGCACCCGCTCGGCCACGCCGACCGAGGCGTCGTGGTAGAGCCTGGTCACCGCGGCCAGGCCGGGCTCCTGCGGCGGCCAGACGTTGGGGTGGGCGTACAGCTGCGCGTACTCCTCCGACAGTCCCGCGGCCTTCGCCTCCTCGACGGTGTCGAACTGGCCGATGTTGAAGCGCTCCAGCTCCAGCCGCCCGAAGTCGTCGGGCCACTGCCGCCAGCCCCGGTAGGGGTGCCCTGTCGGGCTGGCCAGCTTCGCCTTCTCCTCCCTGGGCAGGGCGAGGACGCGGCCGATCCTGTCGTGGAAGTCGTCGATCAGCTCGGCGGGGACGCCGTGGTTGACGACCTGGATGATGCCGACCTGCTCGGCCGCCGCGCGCACCGAGGCGATCAGCTCCTCGGGGGCGTCGTCGCTCAGGGCGAGTTCGAGGTCGATGACGGGGATCTGGGCGGTCATGCGGTTCTCCCTTGGATGGTGTCGAGCGTTTCGCGCAGCACCGCGGCCTGCTCGGCCGGGCCTGTCGCCGTGACGAGCCGGGCCGACGGGGCCCGGCGCAGGAGCTCGCCCGCGGCGGCGTCGCTCACCCGGCCGCCGGTGGCGGGACGGACGAGCAGGATGGGCACCTCGTACCCGGAGAGGACCTCCAGCTGTTCCCAGAGGGTCTCGTCGCCGAGGTGCGCCGCCGCCTCGGCGGGCAGGTTTCCCAGGTGGTGGCGCCAGGTCCAGGTCCCGTCCGGCTCCTCGACGGTCTCGTAGCGGACGTCGGCGACCAGGTCCTCCTCGGCGGCGTCCGGCCTCGTCTCCCTGAGCCGGTCGAGCGCCTCCTCCCTGGAGGCGTGGCGGCCGGGCGCGACGCCCGGCTCTCCCGGCGTGCCGGGGAGGGTGTCCAGCAGCACCAGGGCCCGTACCAGGTCGGGCGAGCGGGCGGTGAGCGCGATCGCGGTCAGCGCGCCGAGACCGGCGCCGGCCACGACCTTCGAGGCGGGGGCGAAGGACCGGATGGCCTCGCTCACCGCGGGGGCGAGCCTGCGCGGGGAGTAGACGCCGTTCCCGCGCCAGCCCGACCGGCCGTGGCCCGGCAGGTCCAGGGCGAGGGCGGGACGGCCGAGCGCGAGCAGCAGCCGGTCCCAGGAGCGGGCGCTGCGGCGGGCCTCGTGCAGCAGGACGATCTCGGCCGGGCCGGTGTCCCAGGTGATGCCGCTGACATGGCCACCGCTGACCACGGTGACCCAGCGGCGCTGGACGCGGTGCGGATCGGGGCCGGTCAGGCCGAGGCTCTCGGCGATCTCGGGCAGCAGGGCGAATTCCTGTTCGGGTACCGCGAGTTTCGATGACATTGGTGCCTCCGTACGGGCTGGTGGGAAAACAGGGCGGGTTCTAGGGCGATCCGTCCTCCTTGCCTCAGGTGTCTTGGGTGTGTCGGGTGTCCGGGGCGTCTCGGGCGTGCCGGGTGTTCCGGGGATCGGGAGCCGTCACCGGGACGGTGGTTCGCGGGAGGTCGCCCGCGTCGAGGTGGCAGCGGACCGTGTGGCCGTCACCGGTGCGCGCCACCGGCGGGTCCACCGCGTCGCAGAGCCCCTCGATCCGCAGCGGGCAGCGGTCCGCGAACCCGCACCCGGTCGCGCCCTCCGGCCTGTTCGCGCGCTCCCACCCGATCCGGTTCGCCCACCCGATCCGGTTCGTCCACCCGATCTGGTTCGCCCACGCGACCTGTTTTGTCCGCCCGAGTCGGCTCGCTCGCGCGGTCTCGCCCGCCCGTGTGGCCCCGTTCGCCCGCACGATCCCCGCAGGCTCTCCCACCGGCTCTCTCGTCGGCCCTCCCGCCGGGCGGGTGCTCTCCGGACCGTTCAGCGCCGGGTGGGTGCTCTCCGGCTCGTCCAGCCGGGCTCGCGACGCGGCGACCAGTGAGGCGGTGTACGGGTGGTGCGGACCGGAGAGCACCCGCCCGGCGGGCCCCTCCTCGACGATCCGGCCGCGGTACATGACCGCGATCCGATCGGCCAGGTAACCGACGACCGCGAGGTCGTGCGAGATGAACAGGTACGACGTCCCGGTCAGCCGCTGCTGCTCCGACAGCAGCCGCAGCACGCCCGCCTGAACGCTCACGTCGAGGGCCGAGACCGGCTCGTCGCACACCACCAGCTCGGGATCCCCGGCGAAGGCGCGGGCGATCGCGGCCCGCTGCTTCTGGCCCCCGGAGAGCCGGTCGGGACGGACGTCCAGCAGGTGGTCGTCCAGGTCGGTCCGCGCGGCCAGCTCGGCGGCGGTGCGGGAACCGCCCAGCCCGCGGACCGCCCTGGTCAGGATCACGCGGATCGTGTGGCCGGGGTTCAGCGACGTCTCGGGGTTCTGGAAGACCATCTGGACGCGGCGGCGGTCGCGCGGGTCGCGCCGTCCCACGGTCGCGGCCAGTTCCCGCCCGTGCAGCGCGATCGTCCCCGTTCCCCGGGGTCCGAGCCCGGCGACGGCGCGGGCCAGCGTCGTCTTGCCGCTGCCCGACTCGCCGACCAGGCCGAGGACCTCGGCGCGGCCGATGGTCAGGTCGACCCCGTCGACGACGGCGGTCCGGCCGTACTTCCTGGTCAGTCCGCGCACCTCCAGCAGCGGCACCCCGCGCGGGGCGTCCGTACCGTCGGCCGGGCCGGTCGGCTCCAAGGGGGCGCCGGTCGAACCGGTCGGCTTTCCGAAGGGCGAACCAGGCGCACCGGACGGCTCCTCGAAAGGCGAACCGGGCACATCGGTCGGCTCTTCGAAGGGCGAGCCAGGTAGCTCCTCGGAAAGAGGACCGGGCGCCGAGAGCAGCCGGTCGGTGTGGTGGCAGCGGGCCAGCCGCCCGCCGGGGGCGGTCTCCAGCGCTGGCGTCCTCTCCCGGCAGAGGTCGTCGGCGAGGGCGCAGCGGGGCGCGTACGCGCACCCGCCGACCTCCTCGCCGGGAACAGGGGGCCGGCCCGGGATGGCCGCGAGCTCTCGCGTATGGCGGGAGACGCCCAGCAGGGGGACGCTCGCCAGCAGCGCCGAGGTGTAGGGGTGCCGCGCGCCCGCCATCACCTCCGCCGCGGGGCCCTCCTCGACCATGCGCCCCGCGTACAGGACGCCGACGCGTTCGCACAGGCGTCCGACCAGTGCCAGGTCGTGGCTGATCAGCACCACGGCCGCGTCCGTCTCCGCGCGCAGCGCCCAGAGGAGGCCGAGGATCTCGTGCCGCACCGTCGCGTCCAGGCCGGTCGTCGGCTCGTCGAGGACGAGCAGCCGGGGGCGGGTGGCCAGCGCGGCGGCGATCACGACGCGCTGCTGCTGGCCCCCGGAGAGCTGGTGCGGATAGCGCCGCGCGATCGCGGCCGGGTCGGGCAGCCGCACCCTGGCCAGCAGCGAGACCGCCTCCCTCCGCGCCTCGGCCCGGCCGCGTCCCTGCAGTCCGAGGACCTCCGCGAGCTGCGCGCCGATCCGCATCGTCGGGTCGAGCGAGCTGCCCGCCTCCTGGTGCACGACGGCGAGCGAGGTGGTCCGCCAGCGCCGCAGGTCCGCGGGGGAGAGGCCGAGCACCTCGACGCCGTCCACGGTCACCCCGCCGCCGGTGATCGACCCGCCCGGCGGAAGGTGGCGGCCCAGGGCGCGGCTCAGCGTGGTCTTGCCGCACCCCGACTCGCCCACGATCCCGTACGTCTCGCCCGGGGCGACGTCGAAGGAGACGTCCGTCACCGCCGGGGCCTCGCCGCGTGCCGTGCGGTAGGAGACCGACAGCCCCGTCACCCGCAGTCCCCGGCCCGCCGGTTCGCCCTTATCAGGTCGGGATCCGTGGCCGTGCGGGTCCTCCCCGCGCGGTCGCGTGAGGTCGACGCCCCGGGCCACGGGTTCCCGCGGCGCCGGGAGACGAGGTCCTCCGGCTCTTGCCCCGGTCACGACGCCTCCCATCTGCCGCGCAGCGAGTCGGCGACGAGCGCTGTCCCCACCACCAGCGAGGCGATGGCCAGCGCGGGGGCGAGCACGGTCCAGGGCGCGAGCTGGAGCCAGACGCGGTTGTCCGAGACCGACGCCCCCCAGTCGGGGGAGCCCGGCGGCTGGCCGAGCCCCAGGAACGACAGCGTGGCGGCGGCGAAGATCGCGTCGCCGAACCGGGAGGTCGCCTCCACCAGCACGGTCGTGCCGACATTGGGGAGGATCTCCCGCCGCATCAGCGACCAGGGGCGTTCCCCGCGCAACCTGGCCGCCTCGACGTACGCCTTCTCCCGCTCGACCAGTGTCGCCGCGCGGACGCTGCGGGCCACGATGGGCACGAACGACCCCGCGACGACCAGCACCATGACGGTCACCGAACGGCCCGCCAGTGCCACGAACAGCACCGCGGCGATGATCGCGGGGAAGACCACGACCGCGTCGAGCAGCCGCATGACGATCTCGTCGACCAGGCCGCCGAACGTCCCCGCCACCAGGCCGACCGCGGTGCCCGCCACGACGGCGAGCGCGGTCGCGAGCGGCGCGACCTGCAGCACCGGGCGGGCTCCCGCGAGCATCCTGGAGAAGGTGTCGCGGCCGAACTGGTCGGTGCCCAGCCAGTGTCCGGGGCCCGGGGGCAGGAAGCGGCTCAGCGGGTCGTGCTGCTGCGGGTCGTAGGGGACCAGCTGCGGCCAGAACGCGGCGACGACCGCCCAGGCCAGCACGAGCGCGGCGCCCGCGACGAGGGCCACGCGGAAGTCACGCCCGGCCGTCCGCCGCCGCACCCCGCCCGCCGTGACGGCGCTCATGTGGACTCCCTCCCGTGCCCGGCACCCGGTGTCTCCCGGCGCTCACCGACCGGGCGCTCACTGACTGGGCGCTCACCGGCTGAAAGCTCACTGACCGAAAGCTCACGGGCCGAAAGCTCACCGGCCGGACCCCTCGTACGCCCCTTCACGCGGCGGCCCCCCCGAGCCGGACCCGGGGGTCGAGCAGGCGGTAGGCCAGGTCGGCCGCGAGGATGATCGACATGTAGAGGACGCCGAGCACCATCGCGGTGGCCTGCAGGGTCGGCAGGTCCTTGTCGACCGCCGACCGCAGCAGGAGGTCGCCGATGCCCGGGTAGTTGAACAGCAGCTCGACGGCGACCAGCCCACCGAGCAGGAACTGCAGCTGCACGCCGAGCGCGCTGGTGGCCGGCACCGTGGAGTTGCGCAGCACGTGCCGCCGCACCACCCGGGCCCGGCCGAGCCCGCGCAGCTCCGCGGCCCTGACGTACGGGCTCTCCACGGCCGCCACGGTGCTCGCGCGCACGTGGCGGGCGACGTAGCCGGTGCACAGCAGGACGAGGGAGGTCACCGGCAGCGCCAGGTGGCCGAGCCGGGTCAGGACCGTCGCGCCGTCCGGCGCCTGGGCCGAGGCGGGGAACCAGCGCAGCCGCACCGCGAAGACGACCAGCAGCACCACCCCCGTCACGAACTCCGGTATGGCGCCCAGGGCCAGCCCGGTGACGCTGATGACCCGGTCGGCGGGGCGGTCGTGGTTGACCCCGGCGACCAGCCCGAGCGTCACCGCGACCGGGACCAGCAGGGCGAACGCCAGCCCGCCCAGGATCAGGGAGTCGGCGAGGCGTCCGAGGACGAGATCGCGGACCGGCACCCCGAGGGTGTGGGAGTCGCCCCACTCACCGGTGAAGAACCCCGACAGCCAGTCCGCGTAGCGGTCGGCGAGCGGCCGGTCGAGCCCCAGCTGCTCGCGGAGCCGCGCCACGGCCTCCTCGCCCGCCTCGCGGCCCAGGATCGTGCGGGCCACGTCGCCGGGGACCAGCTCGGTGGCGGCGAAGACCAGCAGGGACACCGCGAGCAGGGTGAGCGGGATCGCCGCCAGCCGCCGGAGCAGGAATCGCCTCATGCCACTCATCCCGCCTACAGCCGCGAGACCGAGCTGAAGTCGACATAGCTCGACGGATGGGCCGACACGCCGGTGAAGCGATCACCCGCGTACGCCCGGACGGCGCCGCTCCAGACCGCGATGATCACCGGGACGTCCTCGTGGAGCGCCTTGGCGATGATCGCGGCCTGGGTCCTGCGTTCCTCGTCGGTCGTCGCCGAGTCGTAGGCGTCGGTGGCGGCGTCCAGCGCGGGGTTGGCGTACTTCGAGCCGTTCCACACGCCGCCGCTCTTGACCATCGGGATGATGAACTGGCTGGGCACCGCGCGCCCGGCCCAGCCCACCAGGTTGGCCGGGGTGAACAGCCAGGGGGTGTCCTTCTCCTGGTCGCCGCCGTAGAAGTCGCCGGACGTGCGCTGGTCGAGCTCCACCTCGATGCCTACCTGCTTGAGCTGGTCCTGCACGGTGAGGGCGTAGTCCTTGCTCGGCGGGTCGTACGTCAGCTTGAAGGAGAGCCTCTCCACGCCGGCCGCGGCGAGCAGCGACGCGACCTTCGCCGGGTCCTTGGCCCGCTGCGGCACGTCCGGCGGCGCGGCCGGGAACAGGGCGGCGAACAGGTGGTCGTTGCCCAGCGCGCCGATGCCGTCGTAGACGCCCGCGTTCACCCCCGGCCGGTCCAGGGCGTACGCGATCGCCTGGCGCACCTCCTTCCTGTCGAAGGGCGCCTGGTCCACGCGCAGGGTGAAGGCGGTGAGGCCGGTGCCCTGGACCTGGTCGACCACGGTGCCGCCGAGCCCCTTGAGCGGCCCGACCAGCGCGGGGCGGCTGAGGATCTGGGTGTCGATCTCGCCGCTCTGCAGCGCGAGGAGGTCCGCCTGGTCGTCGGCGTAGAAGGTGATCCGCACGCCGTCCAGGTACGGCTTGCCCGGCTCCCAGTACTTCGGGTTGCGTTTGAACACCGCGCCGCTGGAGGCGTCGTACGACTCCAGCAGGAACGGGCCGGTGCCGACCGGCCTGGCGGTGAAGTCGCCCGCGTAGTCCTCCTTGAGGATCACCGCGTTGTAGTTTCCCGCCGACACCAGGTACGGGAAGTCGGAGAAGGCACGCTCCAGGGTGAAGACGACCGTCGAGTCGTCCCGGACGCCGATCCCGCCCCTGGCCAGCACCGAGTCGAACGCCGCCGCGGCCGCGGACTTGCTCTTCGGGTCGAGCAGCCGGTCGAAGGTGGCCTTGACCGCCTTCGCGTCCAGCGGCGTGCCGTCGGAGAAGGTGACGCCCTCGCGGAGGGAGAAGACCCAGCGCTCGCCCCCCTCCTCGGACTCCCACCTCTCGGCCAGGCGGGGTACGAGCTTGAAGTCCCTGTCCAGCCAGATCAGGTAGTCGGCCACCAGCTGGACGATCGCGATCGCGGAGCCGTCGTACATGGTGACGGGGTCGACCGCGGTGGGCGGCGGGGGAGAGCCGGCGCGCAGCGTGCCGCCGGTCTTCGGGGTGCCCGGCGGGGAGGCGGGAACCGTCCGGGGGCCGCCGCCCGCGCTCGCCGTGTCGCCTGGGTCGCCCGTGCCACCTGTGCCGCCCGCGCAGGCGGCGAGCAGCCCGGTCAGCGCGGCGCCTCCGGCCGCGCCGAGGAAGAGGCGTCGTGACAGGCCGGGGAGGCGGGACAGCACCTCGGCACCCGGACCACCGGGGGAACTCCGGGGGACAGGCCGAGGGGCACGGTGGGGGGATTCCTGCATCGGAGGGTCTCCTCGCGGTCGAGGCTGGTGAGAATCCGCGCGGCTCGGCGGCGTCCCGCGGCGGCTCGAATATATCCATACTATTCAGGTAGGAATACTGGGCTGTCAAGGGAGCGCGGCCCATCGGGACCGGATGGCGTGCTCCTTCTTGACCTTTCCTGGCCTTCTCCTCCGTTTCCGGTCTTTCGCTCCGTTCCATGCCTTTACCGGAAACCCGCCCCCCGCCGGCTCCTCCGCGACGGCCCGCTCACGGGCGGATCCCGCTCGCCCGCGACGCCGGGCACCACGGAACGCCGTCATCAGGCCCTGCGGAAGCGACACCCCGAGACGGTTGAATAGGCGAGTCCATCGGTAACGAGGCCGGATCCGGGCAAATCACGACCGGATCATCACAGGGGAGACGCAGCGCATGAACACGCCACCATCGCCGGGAGCGGAGCGGACCGACGGATCCTCCGTCCGGATCGGCGCCCTCGTTCCGCTGACCCGGCCCGGCTGGGTCGGGGCGGGCCGGCACCTGCTCGCCGGACTCGAACTGGCCGTTCGCGAGGTCAACGAGGCCGGCGGGATCGCCGGAAGACCGCTCGAACTGGTGGTCAGAGACACCGCGGCCGATCCGCGAAGGGCCGCGGCGGCCGTGGACGAACTGGCCCGCCTGGGCGTGGCCGCCCTGGCGGGGGAGTACCACAGCGTCGTCGCCCGCGCCGCCGCCGCCAGGGCCGACGCCCTCGGCCTGCCGTTCCTGTGCTCGTCGGCGGTCCTCGACGCGCTCACCGAACAGCCGACGGAACGGGTCGCGCGCCTCGCCCCGGCGCAGTCCCACGGCTGGCGGATCTACGCGGACTTCCTCCTCGGCGCGGGCCACCGCCGGATCGCCGTGGCGGCGGAGCCGAGTGTCTACTGGGCGTCCGGGGCCCGCATCCTGCGGGACCACCTCGCTCCACGCGGCGGCACCGTCACCGAACTCGACATGCGCGCGCTCACCCCCTCGGCCCTGTGCGACGAACTCGCCGGCGACCGCGCGACAGCCCTCCTTCTCCTGGTCGGCCACCCGGAGCCGGCGGTGCCGATCGTCAGGTCCGTCCGCCGCGACCGGCGTCTCGCCGGGATCGTGATCGGTGCTCCGGCCGGGCAGCCGGAGTTCGCCGAATGGACGACGGCGCTGGGCGACGACGGCACCGCGATCCCGTTCCTGCGCTACCTGCCCGAGCGCCTCGGCCAGCTCGGCGCGCGAGTCGAGACGGCCCTTCGCGAGCGGCTGGCCGAGGCGCCCTCCTTCGTCGCCTTCGAGGGCTACGACACGGTCACCGTCCTCGCCGAGGTGCTGCGGTCGAACGGCGCGGACCGGACGCGCACCGCCGGATCCTGGCCGCGCGTCGAGGTCGAGGGCACCCGCGGGCGGATCCGGTTCTCCCGCGTGCCGGGCGTCGGCGTCTGGCAGTGGGCCTGGCCGCCGATCCAGGTCGTCGATCGGGACCCGGCGGAACCCGGTCGCTTCCGGGTCCTGCACACCGGCTGAGAGCACGGACGGTCGCCGTCGAACTCCACGTCGCCGGCGGCCCGCGGCGGACGGACGGGCGAGCTCACCGGTGAGGCGCGGATCGGCCGTCCTGTCCGAGCGTCACCGGAGCGTGGGGGAGGGCCCGAGGTGATCGGCAGGGGGGCGGGGGTGAACGGCGGCCCGGGACGCCGGTGTGGGCGAGGCCGGGGCGGACCGTGCGCGACACTTCCCGCCACTTTCATTTTTTATCAGATCCGCGCGCCTCATGAGACGCCGAAAAGTACCTCATACTGCCCGTTGCGAATCGGACCGACGAACGATGGAGCAACGGAATTGCGCTGTGTACTGGGTTTCGAGGAGATCGACTCGACGAGCATCGCGGACGTCGGCGGCAAGGGGGCGCACCTGGGCGAGCTCTCGCGAATCGACGGCATCCGCGTGCCGGACGGCTTCTGCGTCACGACGGACGTCTTCCAGCGGGTCGTGGCGGAGGCGCCGTCGATCGGCGCCCAGCTCGACCTGCTGTCACACGTCGAACCGGACGACCACGCGGCGATCCGCGCTCTGAGCGCCGACATCCGCCGTGCCGTCGAAGGACTCACGGTTCCCGACGATCTCGCGGTGGCGATCGGCGAGTCGCTCGCCCGCCTCGGGGAGCGGGCCGCCTACGCGGTGCGTTCCAGCGCGACGGCCGAGGACCTGCCGACCGCGTCCTTCGCCGGCCAGCAGGACTCGTACCTGAACATCACGGGCCTGCCGGAGATCCTCCGGCACGTCCGGAAGTGCTGGGCCTCGCTGTTCACCGAGCGGGCGATCACCTACCGGAGCCGCAACGGCTTCGACCACCGCCGGGTACGGATGGCCGTGGTCGTGCAGCGGATGGTGTTCCCGGACGCGGCCGGGATCCTCTTCACCGCGGACCCCGTGACCTCGAACCGGAAGATCGCCACGGTGGAGGCCGGTTGGGGACTCGGCGAGGCGCTCGTCTCCGGCCTGGTCGCCGGGGACGTCTACACGGTGCGCGACGATCAGGTCCTCACCACGGCGGTCGCCACCAAGTCGCGGTCCGTCCAGGCGTCGCCGGGAGGCGGCACCCGGGACGCGCCGGTCGAACCGCCGCGGCAGACGCGGCCGGCTCTGACGGACGAGCAGGTCGTGCGCCTGGTACGGCTGGGCCGGCGCGTCGAGGCGCACTTCGGCAGGCCCCAGGACATCGAGTGGTGCCTGGCCGGCGACGACTTCCACCTCGTCCAGAGCCGGGCGATCACCACCCTGTTCCCCGTCCCCGAGACCGGCGACGAGGAGAACCACGTCTACGTCTCCGTCGGTCACCAGCAGATGATGACCGACGCGATGAAGCCGCTGGGACTCTCCCTGTGGCAGCTGACGACCCCGCGGCCGATGCACGAGGCGGGCGGGCGGCTGTTCGTCGACGTGGCCCCCATCCTGGCGACGCCCGCGGGGCGCGCGAACCTCATCGGGACCCTGGGGAAGTCCGACCCGCTGATCCGGGACGCGCTGCAGACCATCCTCGACCGCGGCGACTTCGTCCGCTCGCTCCCCGACGACGACTCCGCCGCCGCGCCCGCCGGTGACCCGCCCGCCCCGATCGAGGCCGATCCGGCCGTCGTCACCCAGCTGATCCGGGAGAGTCAGGCGTCCGTCGCCACCCTGCGGAGCGAGATCCAGGCCCTGTCCGGGACGGCGCTGCTCGACTTCGTCCTGGCCGACATCGCGGAGCTGAAGCGCACCCTGTTCTCCCCGCGGAGTCACCAGGCGATCATGGCTGGGATGGAGGCGGCCTGGTGGCTCAACGACCACCTCGAGGCGTGGCTGGGTGAGAAGAACGCGGCCGACGCGCTCACGCAGTCCGTCCCCCACAACGTCACGTCGGAGATGGGGCTGGCGCTCCTCGACGTCGCGGACACGATCCGGCCGCACGCGGACGTCGTGACGTTCCTGCACCGCGTCGCGGACGAGGGCCGGGAGGGCGACGGCTTCCTGGACGAGCTGGCCGGGCTGGACGGCGGGCGGGAGGCGCGTGACGCCATCCGGGGCTACCTCGACGAGTACGGCATGCGCTGCGCGGGCGAGATCGACATCACCAGGACGCGCTGGAGCGAGCGTCCCGCCACGCTCGTGCCCGCCATCCTCGGCAACATCAAGAACTTCGAGCCCGGCGCCGGCGAACGACGCTTCGAGCAGGGACGCCTGGAGTCACGACGGAAGGAGGGGGAACTTCTGACGCGACTGCGCGCCCTGCCCGACGGGGAGCGGAAGGCCGAGGAGACCAAGCGGATGATCGACCGCGTCCGCGCCTTCGCCGGATACCGGGAGTATCCCAAGTACGGCATGGTGAGCCGCTACTTCGTCTACAAGCAGGCGTTGCTGCGGGAGGCCGATCGCCTCGTCCGCTCCGGCACCCTGCGCGAGAGGGAGGACGTCTTCTTCCTCCGGTTCGAGGAACTGCGGGAGGTCATGCGCACCGGCGAGGTGGACGCCGGGCTCGTCCTGGAGAGGCGGGAGGCGTTCCGGTCGTACGAGGTGCTCACCCCGCCCCGGATCCTCACCTCGGACGGCGAGGCCGTCACCGGCCGATATCGGCGTGAGGACGTCCCTCCCGGCGCGCTGATCGGACTCCCGGTCTCGGCCGGGACCGTCGAGGGCCGTGCCCGCGTCGTCACGGACATGGCGCGGGCCGACCTCGAGGCGGGCGACATCCTGGTCACCGCCTACACCGACCCCAGCTGGACCCCCCTGTTCGTCACCGTCGCCGGACTGGTGACGGAGGTGGGCGGCCTCATGACGCACGGGGCGGTGATCGCGCGGGAGTACGGCCTGCCGGCCGTCGTGGGCGTGGAGCGGGCCACCCGGCTGATCCGGGACGGGCAGCGGATCCGCGTTCACGGAACCGGCGGATACGTCCAGATCCTCGACTGAACCGCCGCCCCGGCCCCGGGACTGCGGGCTCCGGGACGCGGGTCGGGGCGGGGCGGAGCGGGGGTGGCCCTCGTGGTGCGGCCGGCGCGCGCTACGGACCGGTGACGGTGCCGGAGCTCCACGCCCAGGCGGCGATGCCGACCCGGTTGGCCACCGCGAGCTTGCGCTGGACGTTGGCGACGTGGGTCTTCACCGTGCCGGAGCCGATGAACAGCTCGGTGGCGATCTCGGCGTTGGTGCGGCCGTGGGCGACCAGACGGGCGATCTCCAGCTCCCGCTCCGTCAGCGGCTCGGCGAGCACGGGTGGCCCGGGTGGCCCGGGTGGCGCGGCGGGCGTTCGGAGGTGGGCCAGCAGGCGGACGGTGACCTGCGGGCTGATCAGCGTGTCACCGGCCATGGCCGCCCGGACGGCCTCGACGAGCAGGGCGGGGCCCGACCGCTTGAGCAGGAAGCCGCAGGCGCCGTTGCGCAGCGCGGTGTGCACGTACTCGTCGAGGTCGAAGGTCGTCACGACGATCACCCGGGTGTGCCCGGCCAGCACCCGGGTGACCTCCAGCCCGTCGAGCCTCGGCATGCGGATGTCGGCGAGCACCACGTCGGGCCGCAGGGACCGGGTCAGGCCGACGGCGCTGTGGCCGTCGGCGGCCTCCCCCACCACCGTCATGTCGGGCTGGGAGTCGAGGATGAGCCGGAAGCCGATCCGCACGTCCTCCTGGTCGTCGGCGATCAGGATCCGGGTGGTCATGCCGGCTCTCCTCGACCGGCGGCCTGACGGCTCGCGCGTGTTCCGGTGTGCCGGGGCCGCCACGGCGGGTGGGCGGGCACGAGCGCCTCGACCCGCCAGCCGCCCGGCTCGGGCCCGGCCGACAGCGAGCCGCCGAGCACCTCGACCCGCTCGGTGAGCCCGACCAGGCCGAAGCCCCCGCGGCGGGCCGCCTGCGAGTGACCGCCGCCGCCGTCGTCGTCGACGCGCACGCGGACCGACTCTCCCACCCGGGTTACGGTGATCGCGACGGAGGTCGCCGCGGGGGCGTGGCGGCGCACGTTGGTGAGCGCCTCCGTCGCGACCCGGTAGACGGTGGCGGAAGTCTCCTGGGAGAGCCGCCGCTCCAGCCCGGGATCGACCGAGAGGTCCACCCGCACCGACGGGGAGTATCCGCCGGCGAGCCGCGCCAGGCCGTCGACCCCGGGCAGCGGTTCCGTCGGGTCCGGTCCGGTCTCGTCGGCCTCGTGGAGCATCTGGACGGTGCGGTCCATGGCGGCCAGAGCCCGCTGGCCCGCCTCCTCGATACGCCGCAGCGCGTCGGCCACCTGCGGCGGGAGCGGCTCCGGTACGAGCCGGGCGGCCTGCGCCTGCACGAGGATCCCGCTCACGTCGTGGGCGACGAAGTCGTGCAGGTCGCGGGCGAGCACGAGCCGTTGCGTCCGTCTGGCCTCGGCCACCGCGCGGCGCCGGCCGTTGTCCAGCACGCGCACGTAGAGGCCGGCCCCCGCCGCCGCGACCGCGAGGAGGGACCAGCTCGCGCAGGCCACGACGGTGAACGTGAGGTCACCGGGCCAGAGCGCGCGCACGAGCATCAGCGCGACCGCGCTCCCCGCGAGCCCGGCCGAGGTGACGGCCCGAGGGGCCGGCGCGCGCCTGGCGGCCATGAACGTCAGCACGAGCAGGGGCGACACCTCTGCCGGCCCCCAGGGGACGGTGTCGCCGCGCCACCCGGCCAGCGGATGCGCGACGGTGACGGCGATCGAGATCGCCCCGGCCACCGCGGCGGGCCACGCGGGCGGCACGCGCGGCACGAACGCCACGATCACCATGGCGAGTGCCACGAACGCGGCGACCTGGTCCATGGATTGACCCTATTGGGATGCCCGGCCGCGGCGGATCCCCCGAAAGGGAGAGGGAGCACGACGTTCGCCGGGCGAAATCCACCGAACGGCAGATGGGCACGGCGCGCTCCGTCGATCGACGATCGATCCATGGAAACGACCACGGACGAAACGATTACGGACCACCGGAAGGTGACCCCCCGGTGGCCCCGCTGGGCGGCGTACGCGGCGAGCGCGTGGTCGCTGGCCTACGGCTGCCTCGGACTCCACTGGGCACGGGGCGGCGCGGGTTTCCCCTTCGGCGAGGGCGATGTCCCCGACGCCAGGGCGGAGTCGTGGCTGGGCGGCGCGACGGCGTCGGGAACCGCGCCGGTCATCGCGGCGCTCGGGTTCACGGGCGCGGTGCTCGCGCTGGTCATGGCCCGGGTACGGCCGCGCGGCGCGGCCCGCGTCGCGGTGCTCGCGACGGCCTGGGCCATCGCGGTGACACTTGTCGCTCTCGTCCCGGACGCCCGAATCATGATCGCGCTCGGATACGTTCCGATCGTCCTGGCCGGGCTGCCGTTCGGCTGGCCGGACGTCGACTACTTCGAGGTCGCGCTGCCCTGGCCGGTGCTGAACCTGATCATCTGCCTGGCCGGGGGGCTGCTGTGGGCGGGCGCGGCACTGGCCTTCCAGCGGCGCACCGGCGATGCCTGCGGCGGCTGCGGCCGTTCCGCGAGCGGGAGCGCCATCTGGACGACACCCGCCTCGGCGGCCAGATGGGGGCGCTGGGCGGCCTACACGGCCTTCGTCGTCCCGCTCTTCTACGCCGTGGTCCGCTGGGCGTGGGCGCTGAACATCCCTCTGCTGTTCTCGGAGGAGGAACTGCGCTGGCTGCACGAAACGGGCCTGGTGTGGGCAGGGGCGGGGCTGGCGACGTTCGCGGCGGCCGGCGGGGTGCTCACGCTCGGGCTGGTGCACCGCTGGGGTGAGATCTGGCCCCGCTGGGTGGTCGGACTGGCGGGCAGGCGCGTCCCGCCCGCCCTTCCGGTCGCCCTCGCCTCGGTGGTCACGGCCGTGCTGCTGTCGGCGGGCGCGCAGGTGGTGCGCGTCACGGACTGGACCGACCCGGCCGCCTGGCTGAGCAGTCCGATGGCGTACTGGCCGATCTGGGCCGTGGCCCTCGGTGTGGCGACGCTGGCGTACCACCTGCGCAGGCGGGGCCGGTGCCGCCACTGCGGGCTGGTCTGACCGGCTCCGACAGGGGCGCGGCCGGAACGCGGTGGGACGCGGCGGGAACGGGCGAGGGTCGGGCCGGCGGCCGTACCCGGCCTGTCATCGGCGCCGTACGCCCACAGGCGTGCCGGGCTGTGCCGGGCGGTGCCGGGTCGGCGTCACGGGGTCGGCGCGACGGTGTCGCGGGGCTCGGCCGCCCGCGACGAGGACGACGGAGAGGGCGCGGCGGCGGGTGACCGGCGCGAGAGCAGGTATCCCGCCAGCGCGGCGAGCAGGCCGGTCAGGCCGGCCGCCGCGAAGCCGCCCGCCGGGGCGGACGCGTCGATCGCCACTCCCACGACCGGGGAGCCGAGGGCGAAGCCCGCGCTCGCCGCCGAGGACTGCAGGCCGGTCGCCTCACCTCGCACACCGGCCGGCGTCAGCCGGCTCACCGCGTCGGAGACCGTGGAAAGGGTCGGTGCGGTGAGCAGCCCGGCGGCGACGACGGCCACACACAGCCAGGGCCAGTCGTGGGCGAGCCCGGCCGGAATCGTCACCAGCCCGAGCAGGCCGAGCAGCAGCCAGGTGGGCATCGGCCGGGGCAGCGCTCCGTACACCAGGCCGCCCACGACGGACGTCACGCCGAACACGGCGACGACCAGGGCCGCCCAGGAGACCTGACCGGCTTCCCGGAGGGTGGCGACGATGGCCAGGTCGACCCCGCTGAGCAGCATCGCGACGCCGAACCCCATCGTCAGGACGGCGACCAGGCGCGCTCCCAGCCACTCCCCGCGCCGGGGCCGGGGCCGGTCCGCCGCCTCGTCCCCGGTCCGCATCGGCGGATCGAGCAGGGCGATCCCCACCCCGCCGGCGACGATCGCGGCGCCCACCCCCCACGCCACCACGCCGGGGGACATCGTCGCCGCGCACAGGATCACCACCGCCGGTCCCACGATGTACGACAGCTCTCCCACCACCGACTCCAGCGCGAACGCCGCCTGCCGCTGCCCCGCCGTCGTCATCGCGGCGATCGCCTGCCGGGTGACCGCCTGGACCGGCACCATCAGCAGGCCGGCGGCGAAGGAGGCGCCCAGCAGGATCACGTACGGCAGCACGGGCAGGGTGAGCCAGAACACGAGCTGCGGCACGACCGTGGCCGACAGCACGGTACGCAGGCCCCGCCGGTCGATCATCCGGCCCAGCAGCGGCCCGCCCAGCGCGACACCGGCGGTGAGCGCCGCCACCAGGGCTCCCGCCGCCGCGTAACTCATGTCGAGGGCGATGACGACGTACATCGTCAGCGCCATCGCGTCCGCCGTGATCGCGGCGCGGGCGAGCAGCGAGACGCCCAGCAGCGGCGTCATCCCCGGCACCGCGAGCACCTGTCGAAATCCGATCACCGGTTTGACGCTAGGTCACCGGGGAGGCCATAGGAAGTCGTCAATTCGTTGGACCAGGCATAATGAACGCTTATGGCACGCGATCTCGACACCGCGCTGCTGCGGTCGTTCGTCACCGCCGTGCGGGCGGGCAGCATCAGCCGTGCGGCGGTGGCGCTCGGCCGCACCCAGCCCGCGCTCAGCCAGCAGCTGCGCAGGCTCGAAAGGGCCGTCGGCAGCCCGCTGCTGCACCGGGCGCCCTCCGGCGTCTCGCCGACCCGCGCGGGCGAGGAACTGCTGCCCTACGCCGAGCGCATTCTCGCGCTGTCGGCACAGGCGCTCGCCGAAACGGGACGCGCGCTCACCGGGCACTGCGGGGTGGGACTCCTCGAAGATCTCGCCGGCTCCCGCCTTTCCCAGGCACTCGCCGACCTCGCGCGGCTGCACCCCGGCGCGACGCTGGAGGTGCTCAGTCTTTCCAACGCCGAGATGCGGGAGGCCTACGACACGGGCCGTGTCCAGCTCGTGCTCGACGAGGTCCCCGATCTTCCCTGGCCGCCGCGCTGGACGGTTCGTCTGCCGCTGGTCTGGGCGGTCGGGCAGGGGGTCGCCACCGACGCCGATCCGCTGCCGGTGGTGCTGTTCTCGAACGCGTGCGCCTGGCGGACGTCGGTGCTGGAAGCGATGGAGGGCACCGGGCGCCGCTGGCGGGTGGCGTTCGAGAGCAACAGCCTCGCCGGGGTGCTCGCCGCGCTGCGGGCCGGGCTCGGAGTCGCGGCGCTCCTGCCCGCCAACCTCGATCCGGCGATGGCCTGCCACGACGCGGCCGCGCTGCCCGCCCTGCCGGACGTCGAGCTCGGCCTCGCCCGCAACCCCGCCACCGAAGGCGACGCGCTCGTCGACGCCGTGGAGACCGCCCTGCGGCGGATGATCTGAGCGGTGCGCGGACGAGGGACGACCGGGGCGACGGAGTCCGTCGCCGGCCCGTGAGACGTCAGTCGGTGTCGTGGGCGATCAGCAGGCTCAACACGTTCCCGCCCGGGCTGAGCGCGCCGACCGCGATCTCCTGGTCCACCCAGTACGGCTCCCGGCCGGTGAGCCCGAACGCCAGCCACGTCCACCGGGCGGCGAGCTCGTTGACCCGGTGCACGGACGCGTCGGCGGGGGCGCGCACGAGGCCCGCGACCGACTGCCACGCCCTCACCCTGCCGTATCCACCGCGCAGCCCCCTTTCGGAGTAGAGGGGGTCGCAGTAAGCCGCGGTGAGCAGCTCGCACACCACGCCGTCCAGGTTCTCCAGCCGGCCGTTCAACGCGATCCTGGCTCTGAGGGCGTCCGGCAGGAACGCGTTCACCCACAACGACGCCACCTCCCGGGCGTCGAAACGCCGGGGAAGTTCGATGACCACCGCCAGCGAGGTGCTGCTCCAGTGCCGCACGGCGGAGGCGATGAGCCGCTCGTCCCGCCTCGTGCTCACGGTCCTGGACTCGCACACCGGCACCTTCGCCAGCCAGTCCTCCCACAACGGGGTGGGTCGCCGGCCCCCTCCCTCCTCGCCCTCCAGACGCGGGGAAGACCACTCGACAAGCGGGTGCTCCGGCACGTGGAACGCGCTGCGATCCCGCCAGGGGAAGTCACAGGGGGATATGTGGCGCTCTCCCCTGGAGCGCTTGAGGGGCAGGTCCGCGAGAGGGTGACCCAGCTCCCTCAAGGCGGCCGCGCAGCGCACCGCCGCGGGCACCCGGGTCAGGTTGACGCGGCGCACCACCAGTTCCTGCATCAGGCAGGCGACCAGCTCCGCCCACATGTCGAGCTCGGCCGGGAGTCCTTCCAGGAGCGGCAGCAACCGGTGGACCGGCCGCCTCTCGGCCAACAGGGCGGCCAGGTCGCGGATCTGCCGGAGCCGGTGATCACCGGTGTACCGGGTGCGGACCAGATCGGCCAGCGACTCGACGTCGGCCGGGACGCCTGACAGGGCCGGATCGTGTGGATCCCCGCCACTGACGTACCGGCTCACGAAAGTGTCCCCGGCGACGCCTCACCGACGCCCGCGCCCGCCCAGGCGCCCAAAGCGTGACCTGCGACTCCCGCGACCTCCGCGACTCCCGCGACTCCCGCGAACCCCGCGAACCCCGCGAACCCCGCGAACAGGGTGGGCGCCGATTCCGCCCACGCCGTCGTTTCCCTTCTCCCGCGCACACCCTCAGGAATAGCCGGACGGGCTTGCGCGCCGATTGTGAGCCACTGGTGAAGCTCGCCACACCATGTCGCCGTCGCGGTGAGAGTGTTCTGATCAAGGTTCCTGCCGGCCCCCGGCACGGGCCGGTCCCAGGTGGTCGATCCACTCGTGGTCGATCCACCCGCGGCGAAGAGCGTCCTCGACGTCGCCGGGAGTCTCGCCGTACGGCCCGTCAGCGGCGGCGTCCGCGCGCCTTGAGGGGGGTGAGGGGCAGCTCGGGCGCGGGCAGCGGGGCGGCCCCGGTGCCGGGCACCGTGCCGAACGCCTCGCCCTCCATCCACTCCCGCCGGAACCCGGCGATCTCCTCGTGGCTCCGGCCGACGAAGTTCCACCACATCACGATCCGCTCCTCGAACGGCTCGCCGCCCAGGAGCAGCAGCCGCCCGGCCCCCTCGGCGCCCAGGGCCAGCTCCGAGCGCCCGCTGCCCAGGTAGAGCAGCGGGCCGGGGGAGAGATCCGTCCCGCCGACCCGTACGGTGCCGGACAGGGCCAGCGCGGCGTACTCGAAGCCGGGACGCAGCGGGACAGAGGTCCCGGCGCCCGCCTCCAGCGTCACCTCGGCCCCGACGAGCGGGGTGTGGACCGTCGCCGGGGAGGTGACACCGCCCAGCTCGCCCATGATGACGGTCACCGTCACTCCCGGAGCGGTCAGCGCGGGCAGCGCCGGGTGGTGCTCGAAGGCGGGGGCGGTGTCGCGGGAGGCGGAGGGGAGCGCCACCCACAGCTGGACCCCGTGCAGCACGGCCCCGGCGGGCGACTCCTCCGCGTGGGAGATGGCCCGCCCGGCGGTCATCAGGTTGAGCTGGCCTGGCCTGATCGGCTGCTCGCTGCCGACGCTGTCGCGGTGCAGGATCTCGCCCTCCACGAGCCAGCTGACGGTCTGCAGGCCGGTGTGCGGGTGCGGGGGGACGTGCATCCTCGCCCGCTCGGGGCCGTAGTGGTCGACGAAGCACCACGCGCCGACCATCCTGACGTCCCGGTTCGGCAGGGTCCTGGTGACCTTCATCGCCCGGGGGCCGCCCAGCACCACGTCCCGGCCGGTCAGCAGCTCGTTCACCGGCTCCGCCGCCACGTCCGCGAGGCCGCCGCAGGCCGACTCGCGCGGATCCGTTTCCAGGTTGCTCATCTCGCGAATGTACGTCGCGATCCGTCCGTACCGGGCATCGGGGCGCATCGTCCCCCGGGAGGGGATCACGTGCCCAGCGGCCGGTTCCGGTATCTTTCGTCCACCCCCCGCCAGGCACCCACGGACCCGGCGGGACGAACACCGCGTGAAGTGAGAGGCCGAATGACCACCGAGACACCTCCGAGCGGATCCCGCAAGAGCCGCTGGAGCGCGCAGACGTGGTTCAACGTCGTGTTGCTCGTCATGACCCTCCTTCTGGGGATGTCGGCGATCGTCGGCGCCACGGTCCTGCAGAACGCGGCGTCCGCCTCCAACAGGCTGATCGACCACATCTCCGCGGGCAGGCTCCAGGCGGAGCGCCTGCAGGCGACCCTGCTGAACCAGGAGACCGGGGTGCGGGGCTTCGTCATCACCGGCAAGGAGGAGTTCCTGCAGCCGTACGTGGACGGGCGGCGCGACGAGATCGCCGTCTCGGCGCAGATCGAGCGACTGGCGCCGGGCACGGACCCCCTGCGGGCCCTCGAAGAGGTGGCACGGCTGGCCGCCGAGTGGCGGGCCCGCTACGCGGAGCCGATGATCGCCAGCGTCAGGGACGAGGGCCCGGAGAGCGTGAGCGCCGAGCAGGCCGAGGCGAGCAAGCGCTCCTTCGACGCCGTCAGGAAAGGGCTCGACGCCCAGAACGCCGCCTGGGCCCACGCGAGAGAGGTGGCCCGCGCCGACCTGGAGGCCGCCCGCACGGTGAGGGACGCCACCTTCTTCGGCATCCTGGCCGCCTTCCTGGTCACCATCGTCACGGTGGCGGTGCTGTTGAAGATCGCGGTGTTCGGCCCCCTGGCCCGGCTGCGCGAGGCGTCCCGCAGGGTCACCATGGGAGACTTCGCGCACCACGTCGACACCGGCGGCCCCGCCGACCTCGCCGAGCTCGCCGACGACATGGAGGCGATGCGCCGGCGCATCGTCACCGAGCTGGAGGAGGCCCGCGGCTCCCGGCTGCAGATCGCCGCCCAGGCCGAGGAGCTGAAGCGCTCCAACGCCGAGCTGGAGCAGTTCGCCTACGTGGCCTCGCACGACCTGCAGGAACCGCTGCGGAAGATCGCCTCGTTCTGCCAGATGCTCCAGCAGCGGTACGCCCCCCAGCTCGACGAGCGGGCCAACACCTACATCGACTTCGCCGTGGACGGCGCCAAGCGCATGCAGGTGCTCATCAACGAGCTGCTCACCTTCTCCCGGGTGGGACGGATCAGCAGGGAACCCGTCGAGATGGACCTGAACGACGTGGTCGACAGGGCCCTGACCAACCTCTCCGCCGGGGTGGAGGAGTCCGAGGCCGAGATCGAGGTCGGTGACCTGCCCACCGTCGTCGGGGACCGGACCCAGTTCGTGATGCTCTGGCAGAACCTGATCGGCAACTCCCTCAAATTCCGCGACCCCGGCCGCGCGCCCCGGATCGGGATCGCGTCCGAGCGGCTCGACGGGGAGGTGCGGTTGACCGTGACCGACAACGGCATCGGCATCTCCCCCAACTTCGCCGACAAGATCTTCGTCATCTTCCAGCGGCTGCACCAGCGGGACGCCTACGAGGGCACCGGGATCGGCCTGGCGCTCTGCAGGAAGATCGTGGAGCAGCACGGCGGCACGATCCGGCTGGACACCGAGTACACCGAGGGGGCCCGCTTCGTCATCACGCTGCCCGCCGAGGTCGTCGTGCCGGAGCGTGAGGCCGAAGCCGTGGGAGAGACCGGGGGAGAGGCCGAGGACGAGTCCGGACGGGAGGGTTCCGCGGAGATCGCGGCCGGGACCGTGCCGTGACACACGGACGGGAGGGCCTCACGGAGATCGCGGTTGGGACCGTGCCGTGACACGCGGACGGTACGCGCGGTATCCGAATGCCGTTACCGTTTACCGGATGGAGGAGATCGACCGCCGTATCGTCACGTTGCTGGCCAGGGATGGCCGGATGAGCTTCACCGATCTCGCCAGGGAGACCGGGCTCTCGGTGTCGGCGGTGCACCAGCGGGTGCGCCGGCTGGAGAAGCGCGGCGTGCTGCGGGGGTATGCCGCCCTGGTCGACTACGACTCCATCGGGCTCCCGCTCACCGCGTTCGTCTCCATCAAGCCGATCGACCCGGCCGCCGCCGACGACGCCCCCGATCGGCTGGCCCATCTGAGCGCCGTCGAGGCCTGCCACAGCGTGGCCGGGGACGAGAGCTACATCCTCAAGGTCCGGGTGGCCTCGCCGATCGCGCTCGAGGAGCTGCTGAACCAGATCCGCACCGCCGCCAACGTCTCCACCCGCACGACGGTCGTGCTCAGCACGCCGTACGAGCACCGCACCCCGGAGCCCGCGGGCGAGGACGGCGGGGGGCCCGAGGAGCGCGCCTGACCGTCTCGGGGACCGTTCCCGGCAGGCCGCGAGGCCCCGCACGGTGACCGCCCACCTCCCCGGGAGACCGCCGGACGGGGTCGCGGGGGACGCCCGGCGTCTGCCCGGCGGGGTGGTCGCTCGCTTTCCCGGGGGACCGCTCCCGGCTTGCCGGGAATGAGGTGATTGCCCCAAGCTGGACGGGTGCCTCCCAGAAAGATCATCATCGACTGCGACCCGGGGATCGACGACGCGCTGGCGCTCGTCCTCGCCCACGGGAGCCCCGAGCTGGAGATCCTGGGGATCACCACGGTCGGCGGCAACGTCGAGCTGGCCAGGACCACCGACAACGCGCTGCGGCTCCGCGAGTTCCTGGGGTTCGGCGCCGTGCCGGTCACCGCGGGCAGCGCGGGCGCCCTGCTGCGCCCCCGGGTGGACGCGGCCGGGGTGCACGGGGCCTCGGGCCTCGGGGAGGCGCTGCTGCCCCCGGCGTCGCTCCCGCTCGCCGCCGGGCACGCCGCCGACTTCATCATCGAGACGCTCCGGGCCGCCCCGGGCGAGGTGACCCTGGTCGCCATCGGCCCGCTGACCAACGTGGCGCTCGCCGTGCTCAGGGAACCCGCGATCGTCGGCTGGGCGCGGGGGCTCACGATCCTCGGCGGCTCCTACACCCGGGGCAACTTCTCTCCCGCGGCCGAGTTCAACATCGCCGCCGACCCGGAGGCCGCCGCGGTCGTCTTCGGCGCGGGCTGGACGGTGACCATGATCGGCCTCGACGTGAGCCGCGGCGCCGTGACCACGCGGGCGGTGGCCGAGCGCATGGCGGCGATGGGCAGGCTCGGCACCGACCTGCTCCTGCCGTGCGTGCGGTTCTACGGCATGATCACCGCAGAGGACGGCCCCGCGATCCACGACGCCTGCGCGATCGCCCACCTGATCGACCCGTCGCTGATCACCCTCGAACCGGCCGTCGTGGACGTCGAGACGGCGGGCCGCTTCACCGCCGGGATGACCGTGACCGACTTCGCCCTCCGGGGCCGCGCCCCCAACGCCCTGGTCGGCACCTCCCTCGACGTGGGCCGCTTCTGGGACCTCCTGCTCACCGTCTACGCCCGGGTCGCGGAGTCGATCGAGCCCTGAGGCCGTCCGGCCCCCTCAGGGGATGATCCTGCGGCGGCGGAGGTCGCCGAGGATGTCCAGGAACATCGCCTCGGTGTCGACGTACTCGTGGAAGCCGAAGCGCCGGGCCTTGGAACCGTCGGCGAAGAAGTCGTAGTCCCAGGAGAACACGGCGTCGCCGAAGGCCCAGGAGGACACGTCCTCGTACGGGTGCGGCTCCAGCCCGTACCTCTCGGTCATGGCGTTCCAGAGCGGCCCCTTGTCGGCCATGACGACGTCGAGCGACATCGGCAGGGGAGGGGCCACCTCCAGGTCGAAGAACCCGGCGATCTTCGGCCACATGTCGTTCCAGCGGAAGAGGTCGCCGTTGTTGACGTTGAACGCCTGGTTGGCGCAGCGCTCGTCGGTCGCCGCCCAGACGGTCGCCCTGGCCAGCAGTCCCGCGTCGGTCATCTCCAGCAGCGTGTCGTAGGCCCCCGGCCTGCCGGGGAAGCGCAACGGCAGGCCCAGCTCCTTCGAGATCGCGCCGTACACCGCGATCACCATGGCCAGGTTCATCGGGTTGCCGAGGGCGAAGCCGCACACCACGGACGGGCGGATCGCGGTCCACGTCCACCCCGAGCCTTTCTGGCGCTCCTCCAGGAAGTTCTGCTGGTCGACGTTGAACTCCGGTGGCATGTGGTGCGGGTCGCTCTCGCGGGCCGGGGTTTTGAAGGGACCCAGGTGCGCGCCGTAGACCTTGTACCCCTGCATGAGGCTGACGTGCCGCAGGCCCGGCGCCACCGGCTCGACCGCGTCGACGACGTTGACGAGCATGGAGAGGTTGGGCGGTACGAGCTCGGCCCAGGTCGGCCGGTCCTGGTAGGCGGCGTAGAAGATGTGGGTCACGTCGGTGAGCTCGCCGAGTCTTGCGGCGCAGTCGTCCCGGTCGAGCAGGTCGACCCGTACGTGGCGGACCCGCCCCGCGCTCTCCCCGCCGCGGCGCGACAGGCCGATCACGTCCCAGTCGCCGAGCGCCGCGAGGTGGTCGACCAGGTTGCGGCCGATCACCCCCTGGGCGCCGACGACGAGGGCGACCTTGGGCTGGGTGCTCATCGTTTCTCTCCCGATCGGTGCGGATGGGCCGGCGCGCGGTCACGCTCCCGTGCCGGGGAACGCCGGTGCCGTGCGGTCCGATTCTGCGCGGCTCCCCCTCCATGAGTCCAAGGCTTGTTTCTTGTCACAGCCATGAACATCGTTTATGCCGGAGGTCACGGCTGCCGCCGGCTCCTCATGGTCTGAAATCATGATTTATGGGTTTCTGATAATTTTTGCTCATGCTGAGCCTGCGACAGCTCGAATACCTGGTGACCATCGTCGACCAGGGCTCCTTCACGCGGGCCGCCGAAGTCCTCCACGTCACGCAACCGGCCCTGTCGCACCAGATCCGGGCGCTGGAGCGGTCGGCCGGCGCCTCCCTGCTCGAACGGCTGCCCAGGGCCGTCCACCTCACGGCGGCCGGGCGCGCGATGCTGCCCCACGCGCGGGCCGCCCTGGCCGACGCGGCCTGCGCCCTGTCGGCCGTACACCAGGCGACGGGGCTGACCGGGGGAGAGCTGCGGCTGGCCACGGTCTACTCGGTCAGCCTGGGCGTACTGCCCGCCGCGCTGCGCGCCTGGAGCGGTCTCCATCCCGGGGTCGACGTCAGGCTCTTCGAGCACCGCCACGCCGACGAGCTGGCGGAGGCGATGGCGAGCGGGCAGGCCGACCTCGCCGTCGGCCCCCGGCCCGCGTCCTGGGCGGGGCCGGTGCGCACGCTCGGTGCCGAGGAGTTCGTCGTGGCCGTCCCCTTCGGCGATCCTCTCGCGTCCGGCGGAGCGTCCTCGGTGAACCTGGGGGATCTCCGCGACCGCCGCTGGGTCCACTACGCCCCCGGCAACGGCCTGGCCGACATCCTGGACCGCGCCTGCGCGGAGGCCGGGTTCCAGCCCAGGATCGCGGTGCGCACCGAGCAGACGATGTCGGCCCCGACCCTCGCGGCCGCCGGTCTCGGGCCCGCGCTCGTCCCCGCCAACATCGTGCCCCGGGGGTACGAGGGCCACATCCTCCGGCCGAGGCCCGCCGTGACCCGCGTCCTCACCGCTTACGCGCGCACCGGGTTCGACGCCCTCGGCGGGGCCTTCCTCGCCCTGCTCGCCGAGAGTACGGCGGCCATGCTTCTCCCCCCGCCGGACGGCCGCCCCGCTTCCTGAGCGCTCCGGCCCTCCGCACGCCGCGGCCCGCGCCGTGGGACGCGGGCCGTGTGCGGTGCGATGTCACGATATTTCAAGAACTGTCATGTCAGGGCATGAAAGTGGGACCGCAGCCGGGCCCTGGCCTCCTCGGTGGCGCCGAGGGCGTCCAGGCCCAGGAGGGCGGCGCCCATGATGGGCGCGACGTCGGCGACGATCAGCTTGGCCTGCGGCGCGCTCTCGGCGAAGCCCCGTTCCAGCAGCTCGCTCATGAGCGGGTCGCGGGCGGTGAGCACGCCGCCGCCCAGGACCACCTCCATCGGGACGGAGAGCAGGTCCAGGCGGCGCATCGCGACCACCGCGAGCACGACGACCTCCTCGGCCATCCGCGCCACCAGCGAGCGGGCCACCCCGTCGCCCTGGGCCGCGACCGCCATCAGCACCGGCACCAGCTCGTTCAGCCTGCCGTAGGACAGCTCGCCGAAGTGGATGGCGAGGGCCACCTCCTCGACCGTACGGGTGCCGAAGTGCTCGCGGACCGCGGCGTCCAGCGCGCTCGCCCGTCCCCGGCCGTCCTCGGCGCGCACCGCGTGCCAGAGCGTCTCCTCGCCGAGGCCGAGGCCGCCGCCCCAGTCGCCGGTGAGCCGTCCCAGCGCCGGGTACCTCGCCACCTCCCCCGAGGGGGAGACCGCCACCGCGTTGATCCCCGCGCCGCACACCACGGCGACCCCCGCGGGCCCGGAGGCCCCGGCGCGCAACAGCGCGAAGGTGTCGTTGCCGACGGTCGCCTCCCCGCCGTACCCCCGGGAGAGGATCTCCGCGCGGAGCGCCTCCTCCTCCACCGGCAGGTCCGCGCCCGCGACGTAGGCGGCCACGTGGTCGGCGTACGGCGTGGCCGCGCCGGGGCCGAGCGCGGAGCACGCGGCGTCGCCGATCACGTCGATCGCGACGCCCACCCCCGTGGTCTGGGGCTGGAAGGCGCCGCCGCGCCCGGTGGCGAGGACCGAGCCGTCCTCGGCCACCAGCGCGATGTCGGTCTTGCTGTTTCCGCCGTCGACCGCCAGGACCGTCCTCACGCGGTCGCCCAGGACAGGTGCCCGCGGTTGGCCTCGACCAGGCGCCTGGCCAGGTCGCCGGAGAGCGAGGCCTGGCCGATCAGCGGGTGCGCCAGCAGCGCGTCGGCGACGCGGTCCTCGCCGCCGTGCAGCGCGGCCTCGATCGCGAGTGTCTCGTACGCGGTGACGTGGGCGACGAGCCCGGCGAAGAGGGGCTCCACCGGGTCGACGGGCAGCGCGGTCGCGCCCGCCGAGGTGATCGTGGCCGGGACCTCGATGACCGCCTCGTCGGGCAGGAACGGCAGCGTGCCGTCGTTGCGCAGGTTCACCACCTGGGTGTCGCCGCGGTCGCCGACCAGCGAGGCGATCAGCGCCACCGCCGCCTCGGAGTAGAAGGCCCCGCCGCGCTTTTCCAGGAGTTCGGGCTTGGTGTCCACCGCGGGGTCGGCGTACAGCTCCAGCAACGTCTTCTCCATCGCCGCGACCTCCGCCGCGCGCGACGGCTTGGTCCGCTGCTCCTCCACCACCAGGTCGTGCTCGTAGAAGTAGCGCAGGTAGTAGGAGGGCACCACGCCCAGGTGGCGGATGAGCGCGGCGGGCAGGCCGACGTCCCGGCCGATCTCCTCGGCGTGGCTCTCCAGCAGCTTGGGCAGCACGTCCACCCCGTCCAGGTGGACGGCCCGCTCCCAGGTGAGGTGGTTCAGGCCGACGTGGCCCAGCGAGATCCGCTCGGGGGAGACCCCGAGGTTCGCGGCGAAGCGGCGCTGGAAGCCGATGGCCACGTTGCACAGGCCGATGGCCCGGTGCCCGGCCGAAAGGAGCGCCCTGGTGACGATGCCGACCGGGTTGGTGAAGTCGACGATCCAGGCGTCCGGCGCGAGCCTCCTGACCTTCTCGGCGATGTCCAGCACCACCGGCACCGTGCGCAGCGCCTTGGCCAGCCCGCCCGCGCCGGTCGTCTCCTGGCCGACGCAGCCGCACTCCAGCGGCAGCGTCTCGTCCACGTTGCGTGCCGCCTGGCCGCCGACGCGCAGTTGCAGCAGGACCGCGTGCGCCCCGGCGACGCCCTCCTCGACCGAGGTGGTCGCGAGGACCGTGGCCGGGTGCCCGGCCCGCGCCAGCATCCGGCGCGCCATCCCCGCCACCGGCTCCAGCCGGTGGACGTCCGGGTCGACCAGCGCTATCTCGGTGAGCGGCAGCTGGTCGCGCAGTCGCGCGAACCCGTCGATCAGCTCCGGCGTGTACGTCGAGCCGCCCCCGACAACGGCGAGTTTCACCCTTTTACTCCTGTCAGCGTGACGCCCTCGATGAAGACTCTCTGGGCGAAGAAGAACACGATGATCACCGGGGCCATGACGAGCAGCGTCGCCGCCATGGTGAGGTTCCACTGCACGCTGTGCAGTGCCCGGAAGGACGCCAGCCCGAGGGAGAGCGTCCAGTTCGCCTCGTTCGTATGGGCGTAGAGCAGTGGGCCGTAGTAATCGTTCCAGCAGTAGAAGAACTGGAACAGACCCACCGCCGCGATCGCCGGACGCGCCATCGGCAGGATCACCCTGACGAGCGTCCGGAAGTCCGAGCAGCCGTCCACCTTGGCGGCCTCGGTGTACTCCCTGGGAATGCTGACCAGGAACTGCCGCAGCAGGAAGATGGAGAAGGCGTCGCCGAACAGCATCGGCAGGATCAGCGGCCACAGCGTGCCGGTGAGGTCCAGGCGCGCCCAGATCAGATAGACGGGCACCGCGACGACCTGGGGCGGCAGCATCATCATCGTGATGACCGCGAGGAAGGCGAGCTTGCGCCCCCGGAAGCGGAAGCGGGCCATCGCGTACGCCACCGGGATCGACGACAGCAGCATGAACGCGGTGCCGAGCCCGGCGTACAGGAACGTGTTGCCCAGCCAGGCGAGCAGCTGCGACCTGGCGAACACGTCGGCGAAGTTGGACCAGTTCCAGGCGCGGGGCCACAGGTCGCCGGTGAGCGCCTGGTCGTTGCTCATGACGGCCGTCAGCGCCACGAACACCAGCGGGCCGACGAACATCAGCGACAGCGCGACGGCGAGGGCGTGGGTGGCGATCCAGTACAGGATCGCGCGGCCGCGCGGGCCGCGCGCGGCGGGGCGCGGCCCGCGGGAGGCGGCGGGCTGTGCGGCCGCGGCCGAGGTGGTGAGGGCGGTCACCGGTCCCCTCCTTCGTCGAACGCGCGGAACCTGCGGAGCAGGATGAGGGTGAAGACCGTGGAGAACGCGAACAGCAGCAGGGCCAGCACGCAGGCGTACCCCATGCTGAAGTCGCGGAAGCCCACGTGGAACAGCCACTGGGCCAGCGTCAGCGTCGACAGCTCGGGGTAGCCGGGCACGAAGCTGCTGCCGGGGGAGTCGGTGACCCCGGCCGCGACCCGGGAGGCGATCATCGCCTGGGTGAAGTACTGCAGGGCGTAGATGACGCCGGTGACCGTCGAGAACATCAGCACCGGCGAGATCGTCGGCAGTGTGATGCTCCTGAACTGCCGCCACGCGCCCGCCCCGTCGATGGCCGCGGCCTCGTACAGGTGCTTGGGCACGTCCAGCAGGGCCGCGAGGAAGATCATCATGGTGTTGCCGATGCCCCACATGGCCAGCATGGTCAGGCCGGGCTTGGACCAGTCCTTGTCGCCGAACCAGTCGGGCGCGGCGATCCCGAAGAGCTCGATGAACTGGTTGAGCGGCCCCGAGGGGTTCAGCAGGAACACGAAGGAGACCGTGCCGGCCACCACCGGGATCAGCGACGGCAGGTAGAACACCGTGCGGAAGAAGCCGACGCCCGACTTGAGCCGGGTGAGCAGCCACGCCACGCCCAGCCCGAAGAGCACCTGCGCGGGGACCATGAGGACCACCAGCCACAGCGTGTTCTTGATGGAGGCCCAGGCCCGGTCGTCCACCAGGAAGTAGCGGTAGTTGTCCAGGCCGATGAACTCCAGCGTGAACAGGTCGTAGCGGTAGAAGGAGAAGTAGACCGTCGCCGCGAGGGGGTAGGCGAAGAAGACCGCGAACCCCACCAGCCAGGGCGACATCCAAAGGAGGGCCTTGAGGCCCTCGCCGCGCCGCCACCTGGGCGGCGCGGCGTGGACGGTGCTCATCGAGGATCAGCCCCCGGACAGCTTCATCTTGTCGTCGAGGCGCTTGTCGACCGCGGCGAGCCCGGCGTCGAGGTCGGTGGCCGAGCCGTTCTCCCACTTGACCATGAACTCCTGCAGCGAGTCCTGGTTGAAGGTGCTGTTGACGTTGGCCGGGACCGTGCTCGTCTTCGGGTGGGCGAAGATGTCGAGGAAGGTCTGGAAGTTCGCGTCCTTGACCAGGTCGGGCGACTCCAGCGACGCCTTGGTGGTCGGCACGTTGCGCAGCGCGTTGGAGAGCGTGACCAGCGCCGAGGTGTCGGTGGTCAGATACTTGACCAGCTCCCAGGCGGCCTGCGGGTTCTTGGCGCCCTTGGGCACGCCGATCACGGTGCCCGCGGTGAAGCCGCTGCCGTACAGGTCGGGCTTGGCGTCGGAGACCGGGAGCGGCGCGGTGCCGTAGTCGACGTCCTTCGCCTCGTTGGCGATCATGGCGTTGCGCCACTCGCCGTCGAGGACCATGGCGATCTTGCCCTTGTGGAAGGGGTGGGCGGCCGACCACTCCTGGCCCAGGCTCTTACGGAACTTCTCCAGCTTGTCGTACCCGAACCAGTCGACGAGCTCCTTCTGCCAGCGCAGCAGCTCCTTCCAGGCGGGGTCGGAGCCGACCGCCGAGGTGCCGTCCGGCTTGTACCAGGTCGCGCCGACCATCGGGGCCATGTGCGAGGCGGAGTTCTCGTAGTACTGGAAGCTCGGCATGAACCCGGCGACCTTGATGTTCCCGTCGGCGTCGCGGACGGTGAGCTTCTTGGTCAGCGCGGTCAGCTCCGAGAGCGTCTTGGGCGGCTGCTCGCCCTTCATCAGGGCCTTGTTGTAGTAGAGCCCGTACGCGTCGGCGAGCAGCGGCATCACGCACCGCCTGCCCTCGTACTCGGTGTAGGAGCGCGAGACCTCCGGCAGCACGGACAGGTCGATGCCGTCCTGCTTGATCACCTGGGTGAGGTCCTGGAACGTTCCGCTGCGGCACCACTGGGCCACGTTGTCGGTGGTGAACGAGGAGGCGACGTCCGGAGCCTTGCCGCCGCGCACCGCCTGGGTGATCTGCTCGTCCTGCACGCCCTTGACCAGCTTGACGGTGATCTGGGGGAACTTCGTGCGGAAGCCCGCGATGGCGTCCTCGAACGCCTTCACCTCGGCGGGCGCGGAGAACCCGTGCCACAGTTCGATGGTGGAGGCCGGCAGCGCGGCGGAGGCGGAGCCCGAGGGCTTGGGCCGGGAGCCCAGTGCGGGCGCGCTCTCGGTGCCCGCGGTGCAGGCGGTCAGGGTGGTGGCCGTCAGGGTGGCCAGGGCGAAGGTGAGAAAGCGTCGGTGCACGACGGCTGCCTCCTGTGGCGGTGGAGCTGGCGGGATTCCGGGCGGGGGGCCGTACGGTTCGGCGGGGTTTAGGGAGGTTCGGTGAGTTTCGGCGGGGTTCGGGAGGGCGACGGGGGTCAGGAGGGGACGGTGGAGCTGAAGACCTCGTCGCGGGCGGTCGCGAGGGCGAGGTCGAGGGCGCCGGCGAGGACGGGATTGCCCTCGACGGTCGACAGCAGCAGCGGGGGCCGGGGGATGGTGAGCGCGTGCAGCTCGTGCTCGACGAGCTCGCGCAGGGTGTCGCCGCCGGCGAGGAGGGTGCCGCCGGTCAGCACGATGATCTCGGGGTCGACGACGGAGGTGATCGCGGCCAGCCCGACGGCGAGCCGGGAGGCGATGTCGCGCAGCCCGGCGCGGGCGTCGTCGGCGCGCCTGCCGGTGGACGCCGAGGCCTGCACGGCGTTCAGCACCGCCTGCGCGGGCGCGGTGCCGCGCACGCCGTACGACCTGAGGATCTTGAGTACCGCCGGGCCGCCGGTGAGGGCCTGGTAGCCGTGGTTGGCGTAGCGGCCGGTGTCCCTGGCGGTCGGCGCGCCGGGGGTGGGCATGTAGCCGACCTCTCCCGCGCCGCCGGTCGCGCCCCGGTGCAGCCGCCCGCCGAGGACCAGCGCGGCGCCGAGGCCCTCGTCGGCCCAGAGCAGCACGAAGTCGCGGTGGCCGCGGCCCACGCCGTGCGCCTGCTCGGCCTGGGCGACGAGGTTCACGTTGTTCTCCACGGCGACCGGCACGCCCAGGCCGTCGCCGAGGGTGCGGACCAGGTCCGGGATGTGCCAGCCGGGCATGTCCTTGCTGGTGGCGTACGCCATCTTGCCGGTGCCGGGATCGATCGTGCCCTGCACGCCGATGACCACGCGCCGCAGCGCCGCGGGCGCGCCCGCGCCCTCCAGCGCGGCCCGGACCCGCTCCAGCGCGTCTCCGCCGGAGCGGCCCGGACTGGGCAGGTGGTGCTCGCCGACCACGGCGCCGGTGATGTCGGCGACCCTGACGTCGATGCCCGCGCGGGTGACGTCGAGCGCGGCGACGTGCGCGGCGGCGGGGTTGAGCCGGTAGACCTCGGCGGTGCGGCCGGGCAGCCCCTCGCGGATGCCGTCGAGCACGACCAGGCCCGCCTCCTGCAGGCGGATGAGAAGCTGTGAGGCGGTCGGCTTGGACAGGCCGGTGAGGGCGCCGATCTCGGGGCGGGTCAGCGGGCCGCGCTCCAGCAGCGCCTGCAGGGCGGCACGGTCGTTGATCGCGCGCAGCAGGCTGGGGGTGCCGGGCGTCGGCTGGGTCACTGATCCTCCGCGTGCGTCCTTGCATCCATTGGGAGTGCAAAGTTAGGAAACTTTCCTAACTTCGAGTGAATGTAAGGAACCCGGCAGATTTTCGTCAAGCAGGCAGGGAACGCCGCAATCAAGCTGTGATGCCGGGGGGGCGGGTAAACTTCTCGACGGACCTGCTAGGGTGATGGTTTGTCATAACAACCAGCGCAATGGCCCGGAGTACCCCATTACTAGCAACGATAATGGAGCGACGGCAACCCGTCAAATCGAGCTGACCCGGGAGCAGGAGTACGTTTCCTGCCTTTATGCCCGGCTCGATCTGCTGCGCGAGCGCACCCAGCGGCAGCTGGACGGCGTCCTCGCGCAGGGCGGGAGTGGCGGCACGCATCAGAACCGCTCCGAGCGCGACAGCTTCGCCGGGATGTACGCCGAACGCCTGGGCCGCCTGTGGGCGGTCGAGAACGGCCTGTGTTTCGGCCGGCTCGACAACGCCGACGACACCTCACTCTACATAGGCCGCATCGGCCTGGCCGACGACGACCAGCGCCGGATGCTGATCGACTGGCGGGCGCCGGTGGCGCAGCCCTTCTACGGCGCCACCCCGGCCGCCTCGATGGGCGTCACCCGCCGCCGTCACCTGCAGACCAAGGGCCGTACGGTGATCGGGATCGACGACGATCTCCTGGACCTCGACAGCCTCACCGAGGAGGACGTGGCCACCCTCAACGGGGAGGCCGCGCTGCTGGCCTCCCTGGGGGCCAGGCGCACCGGCCGGATGCGCGACATCGTCGCCACCATCCAGTCCGAGCAGGACCGCATCATCCGCTCCGACCTCAACGGGGTGCTGGTCGTGCAGGGCGGTCCCGGCACCGGCAAGACCGTGGTCGCGCTGCACCGCGCCGCCTACCTCCTCTACACCCACCGGGAGAAGCTGGCCCGCAGGGGCGTGCTCATCCTCGGGCCGAACCTCACCTTCCTGCGCTACATCGAGCAGGTGCTGCCCTCCCTGGGCGAGACCGACGTGCTGCTGTCGACCGTCTCCGAGCTGTACCCGGGGGTCGTCCCCGGCCGCAGGGAGCGTCCCGAGGTGGCCGGCGTCAAGGGCGACGCCCGGATGGCCCAGGTCATCGCGCGGGCCGTGCGCGAGCGGCAGCGGGTGCCGCGCAAGCCGATCGAGATCAAACTCGACCGCTACACCCTCCGGCTGGAGGGCAACGTCCTGGAGGCCGCCCGCAACCGGGCGGCCCGCTCCAAGAGGGCGCACAACGAGGCCCGCGCGGTCTTCGTCCGCCACCTGCTCAACGCGCTCGCCCGGCAGGCCGCCCGGCAGCTCGGCAAGGGGATGATCGACGACGACGAGCTCGCCGACATCCGCGAGGACCTCCGCACCGAACGGCCCGTCAAGGCGGCCCTGAACCGGCTGTGGCCCTACGTCACCCCGCAGCAGCTCCTGATCGGGCTGTTCACCTCCCGCGAGCGCCTCGACCACGCCGCCGCCGAGTTCGGCGAGGCCGAGCGCGAGCTGATGCTGCGCGAGCCGCCCCGCAAGGGGGAGAACTGGTGGGCCGAGTCCGACGTGCCGCTCCTGGACGAGGCCGCCGAGCTGCTCGGCGACATCGACCCCGCGGTGCTGCGGGCCGGGGCCTGGATGGCCGAGGAGGAGCAGGCGGCCCAGCGCGCCGCAGCGCTCGACGAGCGGCAGCACCAGCTCGCCTACGCCAAGGAGGTCCTGGAGCTCACCGGCCTGTCCGACATCATGGACGCCGAGAAGTTCGCCGCCCGCCACCTCGGCGACGACGTCTTCCTGACCACCGCCGAGCGCGCGGCGGCCGACCGCACCTGGGCCTTCGGTCACGTCATCGTCGACGAGGCGCAGGAGCTGTCGCCGATGGACTGGCGGATGCTGATGCGCCGCTGCCCGACGCGGTCGATGACGATCGTCGGCGACCTGGCCCAGACCGGCTCGTCGGCCGGGGCGCACTCCTGGGGCCGGGTCCTCGACCCGTACGTGTCGGGGCGCTGGCGCGAGGAGACCCTCAGCGTCAACTACCGCACCCCGGCCGAGCTGATGGTCGTGGCCGCCGACGTGCTCACCCTGGTCGACCCGGCGCTGACCGCCCCGACCTCGGTCAGGGAGACGGGGGCGCGGCCGTGGGCGGCCTCCCCGACGGCCTCCCTCGGCGAGGTCGTCAAGGCCGAGGTCGTCGAGGGCGGGCGGCTCGTCGTGATCGTCCCCGAGTCGCGCGCGGGGGAGCTCGGGGAGATCGTGGTCCGCTCCGTCGAGGGCGCGGTGGCCGGGCCGGGAGCGGCCGCCCTGGACGCGCAGGTGGCGGTGCTCACCGTCGCCGAGGCCAAGGGGCTGGAGTTCGACGCGGTCGTCGTGGTCGAACCGGAGCTGATCCTGGGCGAGTCCCCGCGCGGGGCGAGCGACCTTTACGTGGCGTTGACCCGCGCCACCCAGCGGCTTGGCGTCGTGCACGACGGTCCGCTTCCCGACGCGCTCGCTCGACTTGAGAGACATCGGATCACATGAGACCATTGACGGCTCTCGTCGATCATGTCCCAGCTGCGAAAACTTGATGTTTCCGCAGTTGGTGACACGGTTGACATCTGCGCTGGGCTCGGTAGTTTGCTGCCCAGTCCAGCACGGGACTGGCCGGTCGGCCGCCTTTCGACATCGCCGTCTCCTGCGCCCGTGACGGGGGATGACCCCGTCCGTACAGCCAGGCGCAGGGCCGGCAGTCCGTCGAGGCGGGGCACTCCTTCCGGGCGGGGGGTTGGACCCAGGAGGGGTCCGGGCACCCAGTAGACAACGGCAATCCGCGCTCGCCGCCGACGGGACGGAACCGGTCCGAAGGGTCGCCCGGGCCCTCTTCCCGCTCCCGTGCGAGCGCCGCAAGCGTCGGGGCGGCCCGGGGTGTCTTTCGATACCCCGGGCCGCCCCGTTGCCGTTTGTCGCGGTTTTGTCGGATTTAAAAGGTTTTGGTGCTGCTTCTGGTTAATGTGGTGTGGGGCTTTTGGGGGCGTGCCCGCCGGGCGGTAGCGTTCCGGCTAGAAACATCGGCCAGGAACACCGGCTGGGAAGACCAGGCGGCCACCCGCCCGCCCGACATCGCAAGGAGCCCCGCCCGTGGTGCAGGACAAGACGGCCGCCCCGGTGCCGGAGAGGTCCGCGACGGGCGATCCCGCGGACGGCTCGCCGGCCGGTCCCGTGCGGGGGCCGGAGGGCGGTCCCGGGGGCGGCACTCCCGGGTCCCCTGTGTCCCCTGTGTCCCCTGTGTCCCCTGTGTCGCGGCCCCCCGTGTCGCGCCTGGCGCTGCCCGCCCGCGTCGCGGGCGCGGTGGCCGGCGGCCTGCTGATGTTCCTCGCCTTCCCGCCGCTCGGGCTCTGGTTCCTCGCGCCGCCCGGCATGGCCCTGGCGGTCCTGGCGGTCCGTGGCACCCGTCCGCGCCGGGGCACGTGGCTCGGCCTCCTGGTGGGGCTCGCCCTGCTGCTGCCCGGCCTGCACTGGGTGAGCCCGATCGGCACCGACGCCTGGCTGGGCCTGGTGGCCATGGAGAGCGTCTTCTACGCCGCCTGGGGGACGGGCGTCGCCCTGGTGACCCGGTTGCGTCTGTGGCCGTTGTGGAGCGCCGCGCTCTGGGTGGCGGCCGAGTGGGCGCGGGGACAGTTCCCCTTCGGCGGGTTCCCCTGGGCGCGGGTGGCCTTCAGCCAGGGAGAGTCGATCTTCACCCCGTACGCGGCGCTCGGCGGGGCGCCGCTGGTGAGCTTCGCGGTGGCCCTGTGCGGCGGCCTGCTCGCCCTGGCGGCGATGCGCTCGTTCCCGGCTTCCGACCGGTTCCCGGCCTCCCGCCCGATCGCGGCTCCGGTGCCGTCCGAGGCCTCCGGCCCGTTCACGCTCCCCGGCCCGCCGGTGTCCGAGGGCCCGCCGGTGTCCTCTGGCCCGTCCACGTCCTCCGCCACGCCGGTGTCCGAGGGCCTGGTGTCCTCTGCCCCGCCCGCGTCGTCCGGTCCCCGCCCCGTCCGGGGCGGGCGCTGGGGGCGGGCGCTGGCCCTGCCGCTCGCCGGGGCGCTGGCCGTGCCGGCCGCGGCCCTCGCCGTTCCCCGGTACGGCGACGAGGGCAGGAACGTGACCGTCGGGGTCATCCAGGGCAACGTCCCCGGCCGGGGCATGCACCCGCTGGGCGACGAGCCCGCCGTGGTCCTCGGCAACCACACCCGCATGCTCCACCAGATGGCACGGGACGTCCGGGAGGGCAGGACGCCCCGCCCCGACCTGGTCGTGCTGCCGGAGAACTCCACCGACATCGACCCGCTGCGCAACGAGTTCGCCCGGAGCGAGATCGACGCGGCGGTCAAGGACGTCGGGGTCCCCGTCCTGGTCGGCGCCGTGGTCGGGATCGGGGAGAACAACCGGGCGACCCGCAGCATCGTCTGGGACCCGGTCACCGGTCCCGGCGCCTACTACGACAAGCAGCAGCTGGTCCCCTTCGGGGAGTTCACCCCGCTCCAGGGACTCGTGCTGGCCCTGTTCGAGCGGGCCTCCCTGGTCGGCAAGCAGTCGGTGGCCGGCACCCGCGACGGCGACCTCAGGCTCGGCCCGGTGACCGTCGGCGCGATCAACTGCTACGAGGTGGCCTTCGACGGGATCGTGGGCGACACCGCGAGGACGGGCGCCACGCCGCTGGTGGTGCAGACCAACAACGCCACCTACGCCCTGACCAACCTGCCGCCGCAGCAGCTCGCCATGTCCCAGCTGCGGGCCGTGGAGCACAATCGAGCGGTGATCACTTCCGCGATCACCGGGATATCGGCGTACGTGACCCCGGACGGTTCGATCGCCTGGCGTACCGGTGAGCTGGTGCCGGCCATGAACGTGCTGACCGTTCCGGTCAGGACCGCGCGGACCGTCGCCACGCGCGTGGGCGCGCTGCCCGAATGGGCCCTGATACTTGTGGGTGCGGGTGCGCTGGCCGCCGCCTGGCGCCGCCGGACACCCGGCGTGGGGCACTCCGTGAACCGGGAGGATGATCAGCAGGTGGGAGACGCGTGATGGGGCGGATGCTTGGTCGGGTGCTCGTCATCGTCCCGACGTACAACGAGCGGGAGAACCTGCCGTTGATCACCCGGCGGCTGCGCGAGGCCGTGCCCGAGGCCCACCTCCTGATCGCGGACGACGACAGCCCCGACGGCACGGGGGCGATCGCCGACGAGCTGGCGGCCGGCGACGACCACGTCCACGTGCTGCACCGGCCGGCCAAGCAGGGGCTGGGCGCCGCCTACATCGCGGGCTTCCGCTGGGGCCTGGAGGAGGGCTTCGGCGTCCTGGTGGAGATAGACGCCGACGGTTCCCACCAGCCGGAGGAGCTGCCCAAGCTGCTGGACGCGCTGGCGAAGGGGGCCGACCTGGCGATCGGGTCCCGGTGGGTGCCCGGCGGCAAGGTCGTCAACTGGCCGGCCTCGCGGGAGTTCCTGTCGCGCGGCGCCAACATCTACACCCGGCTGGTGCTCGGCCTCCCGGTCCGCGACGCCACCGCGGGCTTCCGCGCCTACCGCGCCTCGGCCCTGGAGAAGATCAACCTGGACGACGTCGAGTCGCGGGGCTACTGCTTCCAGGTGGACCTGACCTTACGTACGGCCATCGGCGGGATGCGCGTCAGGGAGGTGCCCATCACCTTCGTGGAGCGCACCGTCGGGGCCAGCAAGATGAGCCGCGGCATCGTGATCGAGGCCCTGTGGCGGGTCACCGTATGGGGCGTCACCGGCCTGCCCGCCCGCCTGCGCCGCCGCCGCGCTCGCCGCCGCTGACCTCCACGGCTTCACGGCTTCGTGATCTTGCGGTCCCGTGATCCCGCGGTCCCGCGTCCGCTCAGGCGCCGCGAACCGCCCGGAAGGCCCGGACCGCCCGGGACGGGGCGGGCTCGGAGGTCCCGCCCGAGCCGTCCGGGGCTCCCGAGAGGTCGCCCGAACCCCCTCGGGGACGCGATCCTGAGAGTCCGCTGAGGACGCCGTCCACGCTGAGCGAACGCGGAACGCGTCGTCGCTCCGGGACGTTGTTCATGTCGTACGGCTGTCGCACGAGTTGAGGCGAAAATGCGCATTCTGCTGTTCCTGACCTTCCTCGTGGTGCCTGTCCTCGAGATATGGGTGCTCATCCAGGTAGGCCAGGTCATCGGCGGGTGGCCGACGGTGGCCCTCCTGCTCGCCGACAGCCTGCTCGGCGCCTGGATCGTGCGCCGTGAGGGCCGCCGGGCCTGGCGCAACCTCCAGGGCGCCCTGCAGAGCGGCCGGATGCCCGACCGTGAGCTCGCCGACGGTGCGCTGATCCTGGTGGGCGGCACGCTGCTGCTCACCCCGGGGTTCCTCAGCGACGTCCTGGGCTTCCTGTGCCTGCTGCCGTTCACCCGGCCGATGGTCCGCAGGCTCGGATCCTGGTTCTTCGCCCGCCGGGTCCGCACCCTCGTCGCCAGGAACGCGGCGGGCGCCGGGCTCGGCTCGCCGTTCGGCGGCCCCGGCTCGCCCTTCGACGTGCTGCGCGACACCGGGAGGCCGCCGGGCTCGGGGCCGGTCGTCCACGGCGAGGTCGTCCGCGACGAGCCGGGCGGCGCGGGGGCGCCGGGTGGCCCCGCGGGCTCCGGCCGGGGGCTCACCGATCGCTGAGCGCGGCCAGGCGGTGCAGCGAGAACCGGAACAGGACGGCGTTCAGCGGCTTGAGCACCTGCCAGCCGAGCTGCCCGACCGCGCCGAACGGCACGTCGAGCTCCTCCTCCCAGACGATCGTGCTGCCGCCGCCCTCGCGGGGCAGCACGCGGAAGACCCCGGTGCCGCGCACCAGCCATCCGGTGTGCCGGACCCCCACACTCCTCGGCGGGTCCCACTCGATGATCTCCATGGTGTCGAGGAACCCGGCCGGCCCCACTCCGGTGAAGGCCGCCAGCCGGCTCCCGACGCTGTGGCCGTTACCGGCGGTGACGCGCGCCCGGGTCAGGATCATCCACTCGCCGTGTCTCCGCCAGTCGGTCAGCACGGCGAACACCCGTTCCGGCGGTGCGTGCGCGTCCACCGAGACGCTGATACGGGAACTGGTCATTCCTGGGTCCTTCCCCCGTGACCGGTGGCCGACCCTTGGGCCTCGCCGCACCCGTGAGATCCTGCCGTGGGCGTTGACAGGAAAATCCTATTTTTCTACCTTTTAAGTCGGAATTTCGGTCGGCTCGGGATCGTGAGGGTGTGACGGCGCGACACGTGCGGCGGCGGGCCCAGGACGGTCCACGGCCGTGAGAACGGGGAGAGGGCGGTTTCGGACATGACCGCGTTCGCGCAGGGAACCGGGCTGATCGAGGTGAGGCCGGTCGGCTGGGACGACACGGCGGCCGTGGCGCTCCGGCGGGCCATGACGGAGGAGATGGACGCCCGCTACGCCGACGTGCTCGCCATCATGCCCAGCGGCATGAACGTCGAGCCGGAGACCGTCGTCTACACGGGGGTCGCCTACACGGCCGAGGGCGTCGCGGTCGGCCACGTGGCGCTGCGCGGGCTCGGTGACGACGTGGAGCTCAAACGGATGTTCGTGCCCCCGTCCCACCGGGGCACCCGCGTGGCGCGGGCCCTGCTGGCCGCCGCCGAGGACGCGGCCCGCGCCCTGGGCGCGCCCAGGGTCGTCCTGCAGACCGGCCCCCGCCAGCCGGACGCGGTGAGGATGTACGAGCGGGAGGGCTACACCCCCATCCCCGTCTTCGCTCCCTACGACCGGCTCCCCGGCTCCCTCTGCTTCGAGAAGCTCCTGTCGGCGACTCGGGGGTGAACGACCCGGCCTCGGGGCGGTGCGCCGGTGGAGCTACCGTTCGCCGGGGCCGGGTCTCCGCCGGTCCCCGGACACGGGCTCGCCGGTCCGGCCGAGGGGACGGCCGGACCGGCGAGGTGCTCGCGGGCGTCTGTCTAGGACGGGGACGCCGCGTGCTCCGGGCTGTCGACGTAGATCCGACCGAAGTCGATCGCCGGGGCGAATCCGGCGAAGTTACTCTGGACCTCGGCTTTCTCCGCCGCGTTCGGGTTCGCGTTGGTGCAACTCGTGCCCGCGCTCGCGCCGGACATCAGGTCCGTGCACCGGCCGGTACGCCGGTCGGGCAGGCCCAGGATGTGGCCGATCTCGTGGGCGGCGATCCGCAGCGGGTTGTGGCCCTCCGCGGTCGCCTGTCGTCCCATCCACACGGTTCCGCGACCCAGGCTGGTGGGCTGCGCGCGGGGCCAGCCGTTGTCGGCGATCACCACGAAGTCCGCGGGACTGCCGGCCACCAGTCGTACGTTCGAGACGCTGGAGTTCCAGATCTGGGCCGCCTGATCCACGGCGGACCGGAACTCCGCGGCCCTGCTCGCGTCGTACCTGAGCACGCGGACCGCTGCCGTCCGGGCGTCCGCCGTGTGGGCGGACGCCGCCTGGGCGGGGGTGACCGTCACCAGGAAGGCCAGCCCCAGGATGAGGGCGACGCCGAAGCGAATGATTCTCGACATTTCTAGCGGGCCTCCTCGGCCATCGGGGGGTTGCTCGCGGGGAGCAGCTGGTGAGGAGGTGAGATCAGCCGGTGACGAGCGTCAGCCCGTACGCCGAGAGGATCTCGTTGACCGGCTGGTGGTAGGTCGTGCCGCCGACGCTGCAGTTGCCCGAGCCGCCGGAGGTGACGCCCTGGGCCTGGCTGCCGGAGATGAACGAGCCGCCGGAGTCGCCGGGCTCGGCGCACGCGCTGGTACGGGTCAGGCCGCTCACCGTGCCCTGCGCATAGGTCACGCTGGCGCCGTGCTGCTGAATGGTGCCGCAGCGCCAGCCGGTGGTGGAGCCGGAGCGGCAGATCGAGGAGCCGACCGAGGCCTGGGTGGAGCCGCGAACGGTGACGTTGGCGCCGCCGGAGCCGCGGACGTAGGGGGTCATGGTGTGGCCGGGGGTGGAGACCCAGGCGTAGTCGTTGCCGGGGAACGACGAGCCGTAGAAGGAGCCGGAGGGGCTGCTGGTGGTGGCACCGGCCCTGCCGCAGTGGCCGGCGGTCACGAACCCGGGGGCGGTGCCGCGGCGCGCGGAGAAGCCGATGCTGCAGCGGCTGCCGCCGATGTAGTAGGCGTTGCCGCCGATGATGTTGATGAAGGCCTGGGGCTTCTCGGCGGAGGGCACCACCTTCACGACGCTCCTGTCCGCGCCCGCGGCGGCGGCGAGGGCCTCGCCCGCGGCCTGGTCGGCGGCGAGGACCACGACGCTGTTGGTCGTGACGTCGACGTACCAGACGGAGGCGCCCGCCTTCGCCTCCGCCGACGCCCCGTCGAGCTTGGCCTTGACGGCCTCGAGGTTGGCGAGGGAACGGCCGACGATCACGGGCTGCGCGCCCTTGGCCCTGATGGCGTCCGCGTCGGCGGCGTCGGTGGTCGCCACGGAGAGCTGGGAGGCGTCGCCGTTGAGCCAGGCGCCGGCGTACTCGGCGCCGAGCTCCCGGGTCAGGGCGGCCTCCGAGGCGGCCGCGCGGTGCTCGTTGGCCAGGCGCTGGACGGCCTGCTCGGCGGTGAGGCCGAGGTCGCGCTGGAGGGCCTCGAGCATGGTTGCCGGAGGCTGGGGGGCAGGGGGGGCTGATGCTGCGACGGCGGGCGCCACGGGGGCGACCAGGTACAGGGCCACGGTAGCGGCGCCGGCCAGGAGGGTACCTCGACGTAACATGAACACTCCTTGTGAGGGGTGATGTCAAGGTATTTGGGAGAGGCTCGCGGAGGGATCTCCCAAAGAATCCCTATCGCGATGTTATGGGGGTCTTGATGGCTTTCTGGGGGTATGACGGGTGGGGTGCGGCAGCCTGCACGAGGACCGTGGACACCTCCCTCCCGGCGCGATGATGAGACCGAAACGGCCGAGGAAGGTGGCCGAAACGGGGAGTGAGTGATCGACGATCGCGTGCTTTTCCCCCTCGCGCGGCCGGGGGGAACTCTGGAAGACTGGTCGCCGCGCCTTTGGCGCGCGGGTGCCGATTCCTGACAGCGATCAAACGGAGCAGCGTCGATGACTTGTTCTGGACATCCAGAACTCGCGAGGATGGGTCGCCGCACCGCACGTGTGGCCGGCCGCGAGGAAGGCGCCCTCGCGAGGTCCGCTCCCCGACTCTCCCGGACGCGCCCCGCGCGGGCCGTCGTCCCGGCCCCCCACCGTCCGGCCGTCACGTCCCGGACGTCACAGAAGGACACGTGTCATGACTGACGAAGCCGCCGCCGCCGACGGGAGCGAGGAGACGGCGACGCTGCCGCGCCGCGTCGACGCGCTCCGGTGCCCGCACACCGAGCCCGGCGAGCGCCGCTGCGTCCTGCCGCCCGACCACGAGCTCGACCACGTCTACCCGCACAAGAAGGACCCCGCGCTGTGCGCGGGTGAGTGACGGGCCGGCCGTTCCGTGGGACCCCGGCCCCGCGGACGCGAACAGGCCCGCCCGCGCCGGAAAGAGGGGATCCCCTCGGGAGGTCCTTCGGGGTGAGGTCCCCCTCGGAGGACCCTCGGGCCGAGGTTCCTTCGGAGGATCCTCGGGGTGAGGTCCCCTCGGCGGGCGCCGGGGAAGATCCCCTCAGAGGACGCCGACCACCTCGGCGGCCGCCACGGCCGCGCGGACGGCCTGCGCCGGGTCACCCTCGTGATAGCGCCGCTCGCTCGGCTCGATGTTGTCGAGGAACTCCTGGTAGCGGAGGGCGTACGCCAGATGCTGCAGCGGTTCGGCCAGGATCAGCGCGCGGGCCGGGTCGCAGCCGGGGACGCTCGCCGCCCACGCCGCGCACCAGGCTTCCGCGGCGGCCTCCCAGCGGTCGGCGGGCAGGAAGTCGCGGGGCCGCAGCCCGTCGAGGGCGGGGTGGCCGTAGTGGCTGTCGGCCAGGTCCAGCACGACGGGGCCGCGCGGCCCCGACACCCAGTTGCCCGGGTGGAAGTCGCCGTGCACCAGCGTGCACGGCAGGCCGCAGGACTCCAGCGCGGCGATCAGCGACGGCAGGCGACCGGCCAGCCGGTGGGCCAGTCGCAGCTCCCCGGCGTCCAGGTCGCCGCCCGCCTCGCCGTCGAGCAGCCCGCCCACCAGGGCGGCCAGGGCCGCGGGAGTGCGGTCGGGCAGGCCGTCGGGCCGTGCGCAGCCCCCGTGCCCGGCGAGAGCCGCCTGGGCCCTCGCCAACCGGCCCACCGCCTCGGCGACGACCTCCCGCGACGCACCGTGACAGCCGGGGCCGGGCACGTGCTCCAGGAGCACCCGCCGGTTCGGGGTGTCGGCCGCCACCACGGCGGGCACCAGGCCGGGATCCCGCGCCGCGAGCATCCCGATCGCGCGGGCCTCGTCGGTGGCGAAACCAGGAGTGATCTTCAACCAGACCGGTCCCGAGCTCGTGGGGATGCGGAACAGCCCCGCCAGGTTCCAGGTCTTCACCTGCCGGGCGGGACCCTCGGCCGGCCGGCCCGCCTCGCGCAGCGCGGTCCGGGCCCAGTCGAGCGCCGCGCGCACCCCCGAGGCCTTCGCCCACTCCGCCCGGTGCGTCACGGGGCCGGTCAGGTCTCCGGGCGCGGACGGCTTCCCGGCCGCGTCCGGATCGCCGGGCCGCAGGGAGGCCAGGCCGTTCGCCGGCCGGCCGAGGGCCTCGACGTGGTAGGTCGTGTGTCCCTCGCGGGGGCCACGGCCCCGGTCCTCGGCGTCGACCAGGCGCAGCACCACCACGGGTGTGCCGAGCACCTCCTCCAGGTGGGCCACGACCGATCCGACCTCGGCCCACCAGGGATCGGCCACCGGGAACGGCCCGACCGTTCCCAGCCACTCGCCGCCGGCCGTCACGAGGGCGCTCACCGTGCGGCCCGGTGCCTCGCTCGCGGGGGCGCTCACAGTGTGGCTCGATGCTTCACTCGCGGGGGCGCTCACGTGCGGCCCGATGCTTCACTCACGCGGGCAGTGTGCCGCCGGGGAGACCGTAGGCGCCACGGGTTTTCGTCGCGGCCTTCGGGCCAGAACGCCGGGCTCCTCCCGAGCTGGAGCACCTGGGCCGGAGCACCTGGGCCTCCCCGGGCCAGGGAAGCGGGACCTCTCTGTGAGAGGGCACCCGGCCATCCCGGGCCGGTCGGCGCCTGGCCGGCGCCCGGTCAGCGGCCTCAGCGGCCTGGTCTAGTGCCCGGGGCCGTGGTCGTCGAACAGGGAGGGCTCGCGCCGCCGGTTCGGCCGCGCGTGGGGTTCCATCGGCCCGGCGGGGTGGCGGCCGTCGTCCGCGCGGTCGTCACCCGCGCGATTGCGCCGCAGCTGCGACCGGAGCTCGGCGTCCTCGCGCATCTCCTGCTCGGAGGGGGACAGGAAGATGGCCAGGAGCAGTCCGAGGGTGAGCAGGCTGATCCCGACGAGCAGGGGCAGCATGAAGTCCATCCCCTGTGCCCCGCTCGTCGGCGAGACGGTGGCGTGGACGCCGACGTCCATGGCGAACATGCCGGTGTAGTGCATCCCATTGACCGCGAGTCCCATCAGCAGGGCGGCGCCGGTGGTGGTGAGCGCCCCGCGTACGCGCAGGCTGAACCAGAGCGCCACCGTCGCGGCGACCACGGCGATGAGCAGTGACAACCCGACCAGGAGAGGGTCGTAGCTCACGTGCGCGGACATGTTCATGGCCGCCATGCCCAGATAGTGCATCCCGGCCACGCCCAGGCCGGTCAGCAGCCCGCCGCCGAGGAGTGCGCCGGTGCTGTGCTCCCTGCGCGAGACCAGGAAAAGGCCGGCGCCGACGACGACGACCGCGAGCAGCGCGGACGCGACGGTCAGCGGTACGTCGTAGCGGATCGACGTGCCCCGCACGTCGAAGCCCATCATCGCGATGAAGTGCATCACCCAGATGCCGGTCCCGCCGATGGACAGGGCAGCGCCGCCGAGCCACAGGAGGGGCGAGCCCTCCTCCGTCCCGCGTGCCCGCGCGGCGAGCAACAGCCCCAGCAGACAGCCGATACTCGACATGCTGTACGAGGCCGCCGGCGTGACGAACCCATAGGAGAAATGGTCGATGGCGGGCATGGCGAACTCCTGGCGGGCGGGAGACGATTGGAACGTGCCAGGTCGAGGTCGGGCCTGGCGGCGTGCGGGGTCGGTCGTGGGGTGGTCCGGGTGGTGGCTGGCTGACCAACCAATCACTGCGAGGGGTGCTCACCTTACAGTTCCCCGGTTCCGAATGGCCATAATGGGGTGATTAAGAGTGCCAAAAACGATCACGTGGTGACTGTTCCGCTCACGTGAAGTGAACGTTCCAGGAGAGGAGGGGGCCCGATGATCAGGCTCACCGGCCAAGGACGAAAGACACCGCCGCCTCCGGTATGGCCGGAGGACCGCTACGAGGTCGTCTGCGAGCGTGACGAGCCGCACGGGAACACCCGCGACCGCTACCATTTCCCCCGGCACGCGGTGCACTCGGCTCGTGAGCTGGAGACGGCCGGGCTGGCCAGGAGGGTGCGCGTGGTCAGGCTGTCCGACGGGGTGGTGATCTACGACCGCGTCAACGGCGTCGATCTGCCCGCCGACGAATGGTGATCCGCCGGGCCCCGCGACGGGGCGCGAGGGAGCGGGGTCAATCCCCCGGGCGGGGGTAGAGGTCCTGGGTGGACGCCGGGCGTCGCTCGTGTCGGCCACCCGGCGGTGCCGTGAGTGTCGAGGAGTGGTCGTGGACGGATCTGTGCCATCTGTGCCGCGAACGGACGGAAATCGCGGGAACGGCGAGATGGGGCTTGACGAGGGGCGCGCGAGAATGCTCGCGGGACTGGCCGAGGCCAGCCACATGAGCGCGGTGGAGGACCTGCCGGCCCTCGTCGAGGAGCACGCCGCCCATGCCGGGCTGTACGACGTGCTGATCTACCTGGCCGACCTGCAGCAGGACGTGCTGCGCCCGCTGACCGGCCGAGGCGCCGGTGAGGAGGCGGAGCGGGAGAAGAGGGAGCTGCGGATCGACGGGACGCTGGCGGGCCGGGCCTTCCAGGAGGTGCGGGTCCTGTCCAGGCTCCCCTCGGAGGAGGAACCGGGCCGTTGGTGGGTGCCGCTGCTCGACGGCACCGAACGTCTCGGGGTGCTGCGCGTCAGCGTCCGGCCGGTGACGGACGGGAAACGGGCCCAGGAGGACATGAGGCATCTCGCGTCCATGGTCGCGTTGCTGCTGGTGAGCAAGCGCTCCCAGAGCGACTCCTACGCCCAGCTGGTGCGGACCCGGCCGATGAACGTCGCCGCCGAGATGCAGTGGAACCTGCTGCCGTCGCTCACCTTCGCCAACGAGGAGGTGGTGATCGGCGCCGCGCTCGAACCGGCCTACGCGCTCGGCGGCGACGCCTTCGACTACGCGCTGGCCGGAGACTGCGTCCACCTGGCGGTCTTCGACGCGATGGGCCACGACGCGTCCGCCGGGCTGACCTCGAACCTCGCGGTGGCCGCCTGCCGCAACCGCCGCCGCCAGGGGGCCGGCCTCGTCGAGGTCAGCGAGGGGATCGAGGAGGTGCTGATCAAGGAGTTCGGCCTGGGCAACCGCTTCGCCACGGCGATCCTCGCCAACCTGGACATGCGTACCGGCGTGTTCACCTGGGTCAACCGCGGACACCACCCCCCGGTGGTGATCAGGAGAGGACGCTGGGTCGCCACCCTGCAGTGCCCGCCCGCCCACCCGATGGGACTCGGCCTGGGGCTGACCGTGAGCCTGTGCAGGGAGCAGCTGGAGCCCGGTGACCGCGTGCTCCTCTACACCGACGGCATGACCGAGGCCCGTAACCGGCTGGGCCAGGAGTTCGGCCTGGAGCGTTTCGTCGACTTCATCATCCGCCGCAGCGCCGACGGCCTCCCGGTACCGGAGACCCTGCGCCGCCTGGTCCGCAGCGTGCTGGAGTATCACGACGGGAGGCTGCAGGACGACGCGACCGTCCTGCTGGTGGAGTGGCGCGGCGGCGCCCAGGGGAAACTGCGCCTCTGAGCCGGGGGCCGTGGAGGCCCGGGGTCAGGGGGCGAACAGCTCGGGGGAGTAGGGGCTCCCGCCCTCCCGGATCGCCGAGAGCATCCGGGCCGCGTACGCCCGCACCGCCTCGTGCAGGCCGTGGCCGAAACTCACGCGGGCCACCCCGAGGTCCGCCAGCTCGCCGAGCGACGGCGTGCCGGGGCGGAACAGGATGTTGATCGGCCCGCCCATCTCCTCGACCAGCGCGCGGACGGCCCCCGCCTCGGCCGCGAGGATCGGATAGACGCAGTCGGCGCCCGCCTCCAGGTAGCGGCGGCCCCTCCGCACCGCCTCGGCCAGCCGCTCCTCGGCGCTTCCCGTGCCGTGGAGGTAGGTGTCGACCCGGGCGTTGATCACCAGGTCCACGCCCGCGCCGGTCGCGGCGGCCCTGACGGCGCCGAGGAAGGCGGCCTGCTCTTCGGCGTCGACCATCACCTCGGTACGGGGGTCGGAGTCCTCCAGGTTGCAGCCGGACGCCCCCGCGGCCACGAGCCGCTCGACCAGCTCCGCGGGCTCCAGCCCGTAGCCGCGCTCCATGTCGGCGGTGACGGGCAGGCCGACCGAACGGCTGATCCTGGCGACCGCGGCCAGCATCTCCTCGACCGGTGTCTCCTCGCCGTCGTCGTACCCGAGCACCGGGGCGATCGCGGCGCTGCCGGTGGCGATCACCGGGAAGCCCGCCGCCTCGACGGCGCGGGCCGACGCGGCGTCCCAGACGTTGGGCAGCACCAGCGGACGGCCGGGAGTGTGCAGCGCCCGCAGTGCCGAGGCCTTCCCCTGGGCCGTCGTCGATGTGGTGCCGCCGGTGTTCTCGCTGGTCGAAGTGGTCATGGGAGCGACCCTAGGGGGAGAGCGGACCGACCTTAAGAGCCAATTCCATACCAATCGATTGGGCCACTTTCCCCGAACCCGTCGCCCGGGGAGGAACCGGACGATCTTCCGCGGCGGGACGGTCCTTCAGGGTCGGGAGCCGGTGAGACGGGGGCGGCCGGAAGATCGGGACGCGGGGACCTCGGAGAAGCCCGGACAAGGAGGTACCGGAGGAAGAGGGGGCCCGGGGAAAGCGGGGAAGGTCTCGGGATCCAGGGGAGGAGCCTCAGATGACAGAGGTCCTGGAAGGCCGGGAGGCCGGGAGAAGGGGATCTCGGAGACGGTGCCTTGGAAAGCATCTCGGAGACGGTGACCTGGAAGGCGGGGAAACGCCCTCGGGAGTGGGGAAGCGGAGACCCCCGGCCCTGGTGGGGCCGGGGGTCTCCGACTCTTCGAACTCTCCGAATCGGTCAGGCGCTCTTGCGGCGCTGGGCGCGTAGAATCGCCAGGCGCTCGTTGAGCACCTCCTCCAGGTCCTCGATCGTGCGGCGCTCCAGCAGCATGTCCCAGTGCGTCCGTGGGGGCTTGGCCTTCTTTGCCTCCGGCAACTCGCCGTCCACCCGGAGGGCGGTCGCGCCGCACATGCGGCACTCCCAGGTCGCCGGGATCTCGGCTTCAGCGGCAAGCGGAACGTCGAATCGATGACCCTTCGGGCAGGTGTAGGACACCTCCTGGCGCGGGGCCAGATCGGTGTTGCGGTCGTTCTCGTAGCTGGTCGCCCCGAGTCTGGTGCCGCGTAGCGCACGCTCGCCCATGTCTGAATGCCTCCTGAGGGCCCCGTCGTGAGGGGTTTGTCTCCCACGGCGTACAACGCTTGATACCGTGTGTGGATTCCCACAGACAGGGTGATCCAATCGCACGTTCTTGACCCGGTCTGCGAAGGACCCTTTTTTCTGGGTGTCCTCAGATGCGTTCCGGCACCTGGTTCCCGGCCGCTCTGATGGCCTTGGGCAGGTCGATGAGGGCGAGCAGCACGAAACCGAGCACGAAGAAGATCACCAAAGAGATGATTCCCAGGCGATAGCTGTCGGTCAGCTGGAGCGCCAGACCGAGGGTGAACGAGCCGAGGAACGTCGATCCCTTGTCGCTGATCTCGTACAGGCTGTAGTACTCTGCCTCCTTGCCCTTCGGGATCACGTGGGAGAACAGTGATCGCGACAGGGCCTGTGTCCCGCCCATCACGATCGCGATGGCGAACCCCAGCCCGAAGAAGGGCAGGGCCGCGCCCCTGGGCAGGAAGTAGGCCACGGCCACCACGGCGATCCAGGCGATCAGCGCGACCATCACGACCCGTTTGGCCCCGTACGAGGTGGCGAGCCTGCCGAGCAGCAGCGCCCCGAAGAAGGCCACGAACTGCACCATCAGGATCGCCGCGATCCGCACGGTCTGGTCCAGCCCGAGCTCCTTGTCGGCGTAGGTGGCCGAGAAGGAGATGACGGTCTGCACGCCGTCGTTGTAGATGAGATAGGCGACCAGGAAGCCCAGGGTGAGCGGATAGCGCCGCAGCTCTTTGATCGTGCGGCCCAGCTGGCGGAAGCTGCCCGTCACGGCCTGGCCCGCGCTCTCCGCACCCGAGGGGAGTGCCCGCCGGTTGCGCAGCCGCAGCAGCGGGATGATCGTGAACCCGCCCCACCACAGGCCCGCGGACGACAGGGCGATGCGCACGGCATCGCCCTCGGTGATGCCCAACCCCTTGTGGCCGAGGAAGAGCGCGAGGTGGACGGCGAGCAGCAGGCCGCCGCCGAGATAGCCGAAACCCCATCCCCTGGCGGAGACCTTGTCGCGCTCGTCCGCGGTGGAGATCTCGGGCAGGAACGAGTTGTAGATCACGAACGCGGCGGCGAAGGCGACGCTGGACACCAGGAACAGCACGCCGCCCAGCAGGTAGCGCCCGTCGGCGACGAACCAGAAGCAGACGGTCGCACCCGCGCCGATGTAGGCGAAGAGGCCGAGCAGCTCCTTCTTGCGGCCGGTGTGGTCGGCCAGCGCGCCCACCACGGGCATCAGGATGATCTGCAGGATGGCCGCGACGCCCACCACGAAGGAGTAGTAGGCGCTGGGCCGCACGTCGAACCCGATCACGTCCACGTACGGGCGTCCCTGGGCGGCGGCCTTCGCGATCGTCGTCAGGTACGGGCCGAGGAAGACCGTCAGGATGGTGGTCGGGAAGGCGGAGTTCGCCCAGTCGTAGAAGTACCAGCCGCGTTGCTCGCGGCGCCGGGACTGAGGGGAGTCCTCGACGGCCTGTTCGGAGGTCATGAGCGGTCCTCGGTCTGTCGGGGGGAGCCGGGGGGAGCGGGAGGGAGGGGAAAGAAGAGGGAAAGAAGAGGGAAAGAAGAGGGAAAGAAGGGGAAGAGGCGGGATCGGCGCTCGTGGAGGTCTACACGGCGAGACGGCCCGGATACCACTGGCCGCGGGCCTCGAGCACGTCGCGCAGCCCCGAGATGTTGTCGGTCATCAGGCCGTCCACCCCGAGGTCGAGCAGGCGTTCCATCACCCCGGTGTCGTTCACGGTCCACACGTGGATCTGCATGCCGAGCGCGTGCGCCGTGCGGATCAGGGCGGGCGTGGTGATCCGCAGGCCGCGGAAGCCCACCGGCACCTGCGCGCACGGCACCCCGGCGCGGGCCAGGCGGGCGAGCAGACGGCCGTACCCGGAGGTGGTGGCGGCGGCGCGCAGGGTCGCCACGCCGCGCGGGCCCAGCGAGGAGCAGACCTCGCGGCCGATCGCGGCGCGGGCCCTGGCGAGCCGCTCCTCGGAGAAGGAGGTGAGGCAGATCCGGTCGTGGGCGGCGGTCCGGCCGATCGCCCTGGCGAGCGGCGCTATGGCCGCCGACTCCTTGACGTCGATGTTGAAGCGCGCCTCGGGCCACGAGCCCAGCAGGTCCTCCATCAGCGGGATCTCGTCCACGCCGCCGATCCGCGCCTCGCGCACCGTCCGGTACGGCAGCTCGGCGATCCGGCCCCTGCGGTCGGTCACCCGGTCCAGGGTGTGGTCGTGGAAGGCCAGCAGCACCCCGTCGGAGGTGGCGTGCGCGTCGGTCTCCAGATAGGTGTAACCGAGTTCGACGGCCCGTTCGAAGGCGGCGAAGGTGTTCTCCCTGCCCTCGGCGGCTCCACCCCGGTGGGCGAAGGGCAGGGGCCCGGGATGGTCAAGGAAGGGATGACGACGTCGCACGTGCAGGAGTATGCCCCCTGAGGGCTGGACACGTCATCGCGGGTGGGTGAACGTTTGGATCACAAGGTGCGGAACGGGACGCGGCGACGGCCCCGGCGCGGCCGTACGCCGGGCAGGGCTTTGCCCTGACCTGCCCGTCGCCGTGAACGAACCTGCCCATCGCCGTGGATGATGGGAAATACCTGGTTGTTCACGGCGGACCTCGCCGTTCCGCCTGATTTCCGGTCTTCGGGCGCGGCGATGTCGAGGCGGAGGTCCGTGAGAGCGGAGGCCGCGCATGAGCAAGGGAAGCACGCCCGGACACCTGGCGCGGGTGGGTGGTTTCGCCGACGACCGCCTCGGCGCGGCGGGGTTCCTCAAGCGGAACATGCGGAAGATCTTTCCCGACCACTGGACGTTCCTGCTGGGCGAGATCCCCCTCTACTCGTTCGTCATCCTGCTGCTGACCGGCACGTTCCTGACGTTCTTCTTCAAGCCCGGCATGGAGGAGATCGCCTACGGCGGCTCCTACGCGCCGCTCAAGGGCGTCATGATGTCCGAGGCGTACGCCTCGTCACTGGACATCAGCTTCGACGTGCGCGGGGGCCTGCTGATGCGGCAGACGCACCACTGGGCGGCCCTGCTGTTCATCGGCGGCATGATGATCCACATGCTCCGGGTGTTCTTCAACGGCGCCTACCGCAAGCCCCGCGAGCTGAACTGGCTGATCGGCGTCGCCCTGCTGGCCCTCGCCCTGTTCGAGGGCCTGACCGGCTACTCCCTGCTCGACGACCTGCTCTCCGGCGCCGGCCTGCGGATCACCGCCGGGGTGGCGCAGTCGCTGCCGGTGGTCGGCACCTGGCTCACCTTCTTCCTCGTCGGCGGCGATTATCCCGGTGACGACATCATCTCGCGCTTCTACTCGATCCACATCCTGCTCCTGCCGGGCATCCTGCTCGCGCTCATCACCGCCCACCTGATCCTGACGTGGGTGCTGAAGCACACGCAGATGCCGGGCAAGGGCCGCACCAACGACAACGTGGTGGGCGCGCCGACCTACCCCTCCTTCATGGCCAAGTCGGGCGCCTACTTCATGTTCACCTTCGGCGTCGTCGCGCTGCTGGGCACCTTCGCCCAGATCAACCCCGTCTGGCTGTACGGCCCCTACAAGCCGTCCGACATCTCGGCGGGCTCCCAGCCCGACTTCTACCTGGCGTTCCTGGACGGCTCGCTGCGCCTGATGCCCGCCTGGGAGATCAACTTCCTGGGCTTCACGCTGCCGATGAGCGTGATCGTCCCGGCGCTCGCCCCGCTGGGGATCATCCTGCTGGGCCTGGTCCTGTACCCGTTCGCCGAGCAGTGGATCACCGGGGACCGGCGCGAGCACAACCTCGTCGACCGTCCCCGCAACAACCCGCACCGCACCGCGATCGGCATGTCGGCGGTCACGTTCTACGGCGTCCTGTGGCTGATGGCCGCCACCGACGTGATCGCCGCGTTCTTCCACCTCTCGATAAACATGATCATCTACGTCGGCCGGGGCCTGGTCTTCCTCGGCCCGGCCCTGGCGTACTTCGTCACCTACCGAATCTGTCTGGGCCTGCAGCGCCGCGACGCCGACGCCCTCGGGCACGGCGTGGAGACCGGCGTGATCAAGCGCCGGCCCACCGGGGAGTACATCGAGGTCCACGTCCCGCCCATGGAGTCCATCGAGGCCCAGGTGCGAGGCAAGGAGCCGGTCCCGATCGTCGCGGGGACGGACGAGGACGGCGACGCTGTCCAGGCGCACAACGGCGAGCACCACCCGCTCCGCAGGCTGCGCGCCATGATGAGCAGGGCGTACGGCGGGGAGAAGGTCCCGCTCGACGGGGGCGACGACCACGACGGCCACGGCGAGCGTGACCGCGCCGGGCGCGGCGAGCACAACGGTCATGACGGTCATGACGACGGCGACGGGCACGACAGGCGCGAGGGACGTGACCGCGCCGGGCGCGCGGCCGTCGGGCCGGGAACGGACGAGAACAGGCCGCCGTGACCGGTCCGACGGCCGCACGGCCCTCACTCCTCGGGCGGCACCTTGCCCGACCACTCCTGGCGGCGGGCCTCGGCCACCGCGATCGCCGCCGCCACCGCGACGTTGAACGAACCGACCCGGCCGACCTGGGGGATGTAGCAGACGCCGTCGGCGGCCTCCAGCAGCGCGGGGGAGCACCCGTGGTCCTCGCTGCCCACCACCAGGCACACGTCCCCGCCCAGCTTGGCCTCGAACAGGGGCACGGCGTCCCCGGTCAGCTCCACCGCGACCACCGCGAACCCGTCCTCCTTGGCCGCCCGTACGGCCTCCAGGACGGGGACCGGCTCCTCCCAGGCCACCAGCCTGTCGGTGCCCAGCGCGGTCTTCTGCGCCTTGGGGTTGGTCGGCGGCGTGGCGTTGCCCGCCAGCCAGACCCGCTCCACGCCGAAGGCGGCGGCCGTGCGGAAGATGGAACCGATGTTGAACGGGCCGGTCACCGACTCCAGGATCAGGGCCAGCCGCCCCTCGGTGTTCCTGCGCCAGGTGCGGTTGAGGCGCTTGACATCGGTCGGGCGCAGCTGCCTGCGCGGGTTCGCCGTCATCGGTCGTTCACCGTTCCTCGTCGTTCCTCGTTCGTTCCGCGTGTCTCGCGGTGATCCGCGCCTCGCCCGTCACCGTGCCCCCGGTCGTGCCCGCCTGCCCGCGCCTGTCCGCCCGCGCTCGCCCGCCCGTGCCCGCCTGCCCGTACCCGGCCCCGCCGTGCCGGTGCGCGGCTCGCGGGGGAGCGGGGGCTCACCGCGGCTCCGCCTCCGGGCGCGCCGCCACCCGGAGGATCCGGTACGAGGAGCGGGAGGCCACGCGCTCGGTGGGCCAGCCGCGCTCGTTCAGCCAGCGCTGCAGGGAGTCGGAGCCCAGGTGCTTCTGGACCACCAGGTGGGCGACGCCGTCCGGGGTGAGGCGCGACAGCCAGCGGGTCAGCATCTCGTGCATCGCGGCCTTGCCGATGCGGATCGCCGGATTGGACCAGATGGCGGAGAACCGCACCTCCGGCGGGACCTCGTCGACATGCATGGACCTTACTTTGTCAAGGGAGGCGGCCCTGGCGTTTCTCGCGCACAGCTCGACCGACCTGCGGTTGACGTCCACCGCCCAGACCGTCGCCTCCGGGGCGCGTGAGGCCATCGTCAGCGCGATCGGCCCGTAGCCGCAGCCCAGGTCGAGCAGGTCGCCGCCCGGCGGCGGAGGGGGGACGCTCTCCAGCAGGATCCGGGTGCCCTGGTCGACGCGCTCGGCGGAGAACACCCCGCTGTCGGTCTCCAGCTTCAGATGGAGGTCGGGGAGCACGAGCGTGACCGAGCCGGGACGGCCCGCGGTCTCCGGACGCTCCTCGAAGTAATGTGCCACGTCGTAGAACGTTACCAACGGCCGGGACCGGCTCAGGGCGGCCGCGCCCCCGGCCCCGTCCCTGGCCCTGTCCCTGCTTGCCCTTGCCCCTGCCCCGGCCATGCCCCCGGCCATGCCCCCGGCCATGCTGCCTGCGCTGCCCGCCGCGACTCCGGTGGGACCCTGGTCGTGGCCCCACCGCGGGGCCGCCCGTCACGCCCGTCCGCACCACGTGAGGCCGCACGGGGTGTGATGGGCGCGAGACCGCGTGAGGCCGCAAGGGGTTGAGGGGCGTGAGGCCGCGGGAGGGTCAGGGGATCCGCGACCCCAGCAGCAGGGCCGTCCCGGCGGTCACCAGCCCGGCCAGGATCGCCGCCACCACGAACCACTGGGTGATCTCCTGGTTGACCGTCCGGTACCCCAGCGAGGTGCCGATCTGCTCGTACACCTGCTTCAGCTCGCTGCCCGACTCCGCCTCGTAGGCCCGGCCGCCCGTGCCCTCCGACAGGGTCTGCAGGGTGGCCTTGTTCACCGGTACGTTCACGTCGCGGCCGTCGATCGAGACCGTCCCCTCCTGGGTGCCGTAGGCGATCGTGGAGACCGGGACCCGCACGCTCTTGGCCGCGTCGATCGCCTCGGCCACCGAACGTCCCGAGGTGTTGTCGCCGTCGGACAGCAGCACGATCGCGGCCGGGGGCGGGTCGGTCACCGCCTGCTGGTCGAAGGAGCGCAGCGACTCCAGGGAGCTGAACACCGCCTCGCCGATCGCGGTGCCCGCCCGGGTGCTGAGGGTGCCCAGGGAGGTGCCGACCGCCTGGTGGTCGGTGGTGGGCGAGACCACGACCGAGGCGGACCTGGCGAAGGCGACCAGCCCGACGTTGAAGCGTTCCGGCAGGTCCGTGACGAACTTCTGGGCGGCCTCCTTGGCCGCGGTGATCCGGTTCGGCTGGACGTCGTCGGCCTCCATCGAGAGCGAGACGTCCAGCGCGATGATGATCGTCGCCCGGTCGCGGGGAATGCGCACCGAGTCGGCGGGCCGGGCCGCGCCCACGATCAGCAGGCTCATCATGACGAGGAACAGCGCCGGGGCCACGTGCCGCCGCCAGCCGGGCCCCGCGGGGGCCACCAGCGTCAGCAGGGGCAGGTTGGTGAAGCGCAGCGCGTAGCGGCGCCGGGCGAACTGGGCGGCCACGTAGCCCGCCACGAGCAGCGCCAGCGCGGCGAACAGCCACAGCCAGACCGGAGAGAGGAAGGTCACCGTGTCGCTCCCGACCTCGGGGGCCGATGGGTCAGGTGCGCCATGCGGCGCTGCCGCAGCACGAACTGGGCGATGTCGAACACCCAGTCGCGGTCGGTGCGCAGCACCAGGTGGGCCACCCCGCAGCGGCGCAACGCCACCTGGTTGGTCATCCGCTGCGCGGCGGCGGCCTCCGCGTACGCCCGGCGAACCCTGGGCGTGAGCTGGATCTGGCGGCTCCGCCCCGTCTCCGGGTCGGTCATGCTGACCAGCCCCACCGGCGGCAGCTCCAGCTCGCGAGGGTCGATCACCTCGACGGCCAGCACCTGGTGGTGGGCAGCCAGGCGGCGGATCGGCCGCTCCCAGGGCAGCTCCAGGCCGGGATCGAGGGTGGGCTCGGGATCGAGGAAGTCGGAGACGATCACCCGCAGGCCGCGCCGCCGCCGCGCCGAGGCCAGGATCTCGATCGCCTCGGCCAGGTCGGGGGCACCGGCGACGGCGCGTCCCCTGGGGGCGTCCATCAGCGAGTGCAGCAGGCCGTACAGCGCCGGGCGGCCGTTCCTGGCGGGCATCCGGTGGACGTACTCGTCGTGCAGGACGTACGTGCCGAAGCGGTTGCCGATCCGGCCCGACAGGAAGCCGATCGCCCCGACGGCGGCCACGACCAGGTCCCGCTTCTCCATGGCGGCGGTGCCGAAGTCCATGCTGGGCGACAGGTCCGCCAGGGCCCAGGTCTCCAGCTCCCGGTCGGCGATCAGGTCGCGCACGTGCGGGACGGTCGTGCGGGCGGTCACCGACCAGTCCATCCGCCGGATGTCGTCCTCGCCGGGCACGTAGACCCGGCTGTCGCCGAACTCGCTCCCAGGACCGGGAAGCAGCCCCTGGTACGCGCCCTGCAGCAGCCCGTCCAGGCGCCGGACGATCGTGAGCTCCAGACGCCGCAACGCCTGCTCGGCCGTACTCAGGTCAGGATCGCCGGTGCCCTGGAGGCCGGTCACCGGGGGCCCTGGTTCCAGACGACCAGCGGGGGCGGCACGGCGGCGAGGATCTGGCGGACCACGTCCTCGGGGTCGATCCCGTCGGCGATGGCGTCGAAGGTGAGCATCAGCCGGTGGGACATCACGTCCACCGCCACGTCGCGCACGTCGTCGGGGAGCAGGTAGTCGCGGCCGCGCAGCAGCGCCAGACCGCGTCCCGCGGCGACCAGGCCGAGGGTGGCCCGGGGGCTCACGCCGATCTCGATGTTCTCCTGCAGCTCGGCCAGGCCGTACTCGGCGGGGGAGCGGGTGGCCATCACGAGCCTGACCACGTAGTCGGCGACGAGCTGGTGGACCGAGACCTGGTCGGCCATGGCCTGCAGCGCGGCCAGCCGCGCGGGGTCGAGCACCGGCCTGGGGGTCGGCGGGGTCACGCTCATCCGGTGCAGGATCTCCAGCTCCTCGTGGGCGCTGGGATGGGTGACGCGGACCTTGAACAGGAACCGGTCGCGCTGGACCTCGGGGAGGGGGTAGACGCCCTCGGACTCGATCGGGTTCTGGGTGGCCAGCACGATGAACGGTCTCGGCAGCGAGTGGGTCTCCCCGGCCAGGGTCACCTGCCGCTCGGCCATGACCTCCAGCAGCGCCGACTGCACCTTGGCCGGGGCCCTGTTGATCTCGTCGGCGAGCAGGAAGTTGACGAACACCGGGCCGAGCTCGACGTCGAAGGCCTCGCGGGAGGGGTGGTACACCCGGGTCCCCACGATGTCGCTCGGGACCAGGTCCGGGGTGAACTGGATGCGGGCGAACTCGCCGCCGACCACCGTGGCCAGGGTCGAGGCCGCCAGGGTCTTGGCCACCCCCGGCACCCCCTCCAGCAGGCAGTGGCCCCTGGCCAGGAGCGCCACGAGCAGCCGCTCCACCATGTGCTCCTGCCCGACGATGACCCGCCGGACCTCGGCCAGGGCGTCGCGCAGCAATCCGGTGTCGGTCTCGCTCGGCAGTTCTTCGGCGACGGTCATGTCGGTATTCCATCAAATGAAAAGGCGGCTCGCACGACGGGCCCGCTCCGTATTTCCTGACAGTGCCCGCCGACCGTCCCCCGATCGCCCGCCGATCGCCCGCCGACCGCCCCCCCGCCTGCCCTCCGCCTGCTCGGCGCGTGCCCTCCGGTTGCCCGCCGCGAGCCCGTGCGGCGCCTCCCGCGTGTCTCTCGCCTGCCGCCGCACGCCTCTCACGTGCCCGCCGCGTGCCCTCCTCGTGTCCCCGGGTGTCCCCCGGGTGTCCCCGGCTGCCCACCGGGCGTGGCCGCGGGGCGCGGTGTGATCGGCGGGGTGTGCTTTCATGTCAGACGTGGCCACTCCACTCCAGTACGGTGACCCGCCCCAGCTTGGGCCCTTCCTCGTGCAGGCCCGGCTGCGCGTGGGACCCGCCGGGCTGGTCTACCTCGGGCTGGCGCCCGACGGCCGGGCCGTCTCGGTCGCGGTGCTGACCAAGGGGGCGGCGCTCGACCCGGCGGCCCGCGACCGCTTCGTCACCGGGGTCCGCGACGCGACGGCGAGCCGTTCCGGCGTACGGGGCTGGGTGGCGAGGGCGACACGCGCGCGCACCGCCGTGGCCGACACGGTCCCGCAGGTGCTGGCGATGGACGGCGGGAGCGCCCCGTGGGTGGCCACGCCGTACGAGCCCGACAGGGCCGGGGCGGAGCGGTTCCTGGAGCCGGTGCTGGTCAGCGGCACGCTGATCGGCGAGCAGCACGGCCCCGATTTCGCGCCGCACTGGGTGGGCGACCGCTCGCCCGCGCTGCCCGCGCCGCCCAAGGGCGCGGCGCCGCTGACCGAGACCCGCAGGTCCGTGATCATCGCCGGGGTCGTGCTGACCGTGCTGCTCGTGCTGCTGGCGGTGATGGTCTGGTTCCTGCTGCGCAAGGAGGACGACTTCGAGCCGCTGCCGAGGCCGCTGCCGCCCACGGTGTTCGTCCCGACCCCGCCGCCGGTCCCGGCGACGCCCGAGCCGGGCCAGCCCACCCCGTCGCCGTCGCCGAGCCAGAGCGGGACCGGCACGCCCGGCCCCGAGGAGGGCGACGAGAACGAGGGCGAGCCCATCTAGGGACGCCCGTCCGGGGGCGCCCGACGCGCCGGGGCCGGATGTACCCGCTGTACCCGCCGGGCTCGAAGCGAGCCGGTGCCGGTGGATGCCCGCGTGGAGGGAACACGTGGGTCTTCCCTGGTGAGTACACGCCCGCCGGGCTCGAAGACGAGCCGGTGGAGGTCCGGGCAGGGCGATTTCATGGATCTCCCCTTATCCTACTACTCGTTTACGAGTACTCATGTTTGACTTCCTTCGCCTACTCGTGTTTGAGTAGTCGCATGAGTAGTACACGATTGTTCATCCTGGGGGCGCTGGCCCGCCGGGGGCCGATGCACGGTCACCAGATCCGCCAGAGCGCGCAGACGGACCGGACCGAGCTGTGGACCGACATCAAGGTCGGATCCCTGTACGGGGCCCTGCACCGGATGGAGGCCGAAGGGGTGATCGAGACGGTGCGCACCGAGCAGCAGGGCAACCTCCCGGCGCGGACCGTCTACGCGATCACCGAGGACGGCGGGCTGGAGCTGGAGTCACTGCGTGAGGCGGCCCTGCGTGACACCCGCCTGCGGCCCGATCCCGTGGACCTCGCCCTCCAGCTCAGCTCCGACATGGGCGAGGGGGAGCTGCGGGCCGTCATCGAGGACCGGCACCGCAAGCTCACCGCCGAGCTCCAGACCTGGCAGCGGCTGAGGGAGGCGGCCACCCCCCACCTCCGTGGCCTCGAACCGCTCGGCTTCGACCACACCCTCGTCCGCCTGCGGGCGGAGATCGCCTGGCACGAGACGCTGCTTGAGGAACTGCCCCGGCTTCTCGGCGCCGAGGAATCCCCCGGGACGCCCTCCGGCGACGACGAGGGTGAGGGAGCCTGACATGCCCGCAAAACCACTCGACGTCCTCGTCGTCGGAGGCGGCATAGGGGGCCTGGCGCTGGCCCAGGCGCTGCTGCCGTCCGGGGTGAACGTCCAGGTCTACGAGCGCGAGCGCGACGCCGCCGACTGGGTGCGGGGCTACCGTATCCACCTGAACCAGGTCGGCAGCCGGGCGTTGCACCGGTGCCTGCCGGGCCCGCTGTGGGAGGCGTTCCTCGCCACCTCCGGCCACCCAGGCCCCGGCTTCGGCTTCCACACCCATCGGCTGCGGGAGCTCGTGTTCGTGGAGGAGAGCGTGATGACCGGCGGGGCCGCCGACCCCTCGGGCGGCCAGTACGCGGTCAGCCGCACCACCCTGCGCAGGCTCCTGCTGGCCGGGCTGGAGGGCGTCGTCCACCACGGCAGGACGTTCCAGCGCTACGAGGTGAGGCCGGACGGCAGGATCGTCGCCTTCTTCGCCGACGGCACCTCGGCCACCGGGGACGTGCTGGTCGGCGCGGACGGTGCCGGCTCGCGGGTACGCGGCCAGTATCTGCCGCGGGCCCGCCGCGTCGACACCGGCGCGCTCGCGATCGGCGCCCGGCTGCCGCTGGACGACCAGGCCCGCGGGTGGCTGCCGGGAAACCTCGCCGACGGGCTCAACCTCATCCTGCCGCCGAGCGGGAGCGCCATGTTCACCGCCGCCTTCAACGGCAGGCGCAGGGCGGAGAGCCTCCTCGCCCGGGGGACGGGCCCCGGTCCCGCCCGCGAGGCCGGGACCGCCGCCGGAGGGGCCGCCGCCGCGCGGGAAGGGGGCCTCGCCGATCTGGAGACCGGCCTCGCCGGGTTCGGGCTCGACCTGAGGTCCCTCGCCGATGATCTGCAGGACTACGTGCTGTGGGCCTTCGTCGCCCCTCGCGGGGCCTACCCGGCCGGGGCCGCGGGCCTCGACGGCGACGGGCTCAAGGATCTGGCCGGGACGATGACCTCCGGCTGGCACCCCGCCCTGCGCCGTCTGGTCGCCGAGGCGGATCCGGCCAGTGTCCAGTTGATGCCGTTCAAGACCTCCGTCCCGGTCGGCAGGTGGCCCGCGACGCCGGTGACGCTGCTCGGGGACGCCATCCACAACATGACGCCCGCGATGGGCTTCGGCGCCAACACGGCGCTGCGCGACGCCGCCCTGCTGGCGAGCGGGCTGGCGGCGTTCCAGCGGGGTAGGGGCACCCTGACGGAGGCCATAGGCGGCTACGAGGCACGGATGCGCGCGTACGGCTTCGGCGCCGTCCGTACCTCCGCGAGGTTCACGGAGTTCATGATCTCCGGCAGTCCTCTCGTCCGGCGCGGCGCGAAGGCCTGGTTCCGCCTGTGCGACGCCCTGCCGCCGGTCAAGCGGATGAGCTTCGGCCGCCTGTGGACCGACAGCACCGACAGCACCGGCCCTGCCGACAGCACGGCGCTCCCGCCTTCCCCGGGTCCTCGCGGGTGAGCGGGGAATTCGCTTGAGTCTCCCGTAACGGGAGCTTTTACCATCCGGGGCATGGAAATCATCGTTCACGACACCCCCCGGGCCATGCTTGACCTGGTGAACCTCCCGCTGGAACGGCGTCCGGAAGCATTGCGCGCGATGCTGGCGCCGATGCGCGAGGCCATCCCCATGCCCGGCGATCTCGTCGACATCCACCACGTGGGCGGCGGCTTCCGGGTGGACCGTGACGACGACCGCCACCTTCCCGCGCTGCGGCGGCTGGTCGAGCGGGACGTGCGCGGCCAGGTCGAGGATGCCCTGCGGTCCGCCTGGAGGCGCCTCGGCGAGGCCGTGCCGGATATCAAGGGGCCGGAGAGCCTGCGGGTCATGTTCGTGCTCGGCGACCCCGACGACGCGTACCTCATGAACACCGCCGGTGGCTACTACGGGATGGGCGGCTCGCCGGGCTGGCTCTACCTGCTGGCCTGGCCCGCGGACGACGTCATCGGCAGGATCGCCCACTGCGCGGTGCACGAGTTCCACCACCAGGTGCGCTACCACAACGTGGAGTGGAACCCCGCGACGGTCACGGTCGGCGAGCACATCGTGTCCGAGGGGCTCGCCGAGGCGTTCGTCAGGGAGCTGTCGGGTCCCGAGGCCATGGGCCCGTGGTCGGGGATGGTGACCGGCGCGGAGTTCGACCGCGCGTACGACACGATCACCGCCGCCGCCGGTCTGCAGGGCATGTGGAACACCCCGGCCTACGTGCTGGGCGACACGGCCATGAGCAGGTTCGGCCGGGAACCGGCCGGCGTGCCCGACATGGCCGGCTACGGCGTGGGCCTGCGCATCGTCGACGCCCACCTGGCCGCGTCCGGCCTGACGGCCGTGGAGAGCACGGTGCTGCCCGGGGAGGAGATCCTGCGCAACGCCGGGGTGATCGTCCGGCCTCATGCCCTCCCTCCCCAGGAGTCCGGCCGCCGCTCTCACGACAGGGGGCTCGCGAGCTGACATGCGAGCGGGTGCCGGCCGCCGCGGCGCGGGAGGTGAGGGCATGATTGGCGGCCGGGTGGGCATGTCCGCCGTCGAGGTTGTGACCTGCGAAGAGGAGAGGTGATCACGCCATGCCGGCACGCGAGGAGATCCCGACCACCCTGCGGCGTTCGCCGAAGAAGGCGCAGGAGACGTGGATCAAGGCACATGACTCCGCGGTGGAGACCTACGGGGAGGGGGAGCGGGCGCACCGTACGGCGTTCGCCGCGCTGAAGCACTCCTTCGAGAAGGTCGGCGACCACTGGGAGCCGAAGGCCCGCAAGGGGCCGTCCGACGACCGCGCCGCCCGGGGCGGGCTCAGGGGAGGCCGGAGCGCGGAGGGGGTGGACGCCAACGCCTCCAAGCGGCACCTGTACGACGTGGCCAGGCGCCTGGACGTCAAGGGGAGGTCCACGATGTCGAAGGAGGAGCTGGTCGCGGCCATCGGGAAGGCGAACCGGCGGGCCACGGCGAAGGCCCGCTGAGGCCCGCTGAGGCTCCCTGAGGTCCGTTGAGGCTCCCCTGGGTCCGGGTGGCTCCGCCGAAGCCTGTAGTGGCGAGGGGAGCCCCACCGGGGCTGATGGTGGCGCGGGCTCGCCGGGGTCCTGGACGCCGGACGCCTCGCCCGAGAACGGCCGTCCGTTCTCGGGCGAGGTATCACCGCGTTTAAATTGCTGTCCCTTTTGCGTAGATTCCCTTCCTTATCGCTATGAAGCGACTTATGTCGGATAAGGAGGATCGTGTGCCGATGTGCGGATCGGTGCGCCGGAAGCGACCGCAGCAGGGAAGGAAGCGCCGTCATGACGGATGTGTCGAGCATGGGACCCCAGCCGGGCGATGACCGTCCGGTCCTGACCAATCGCCAGGGGCACCAGGTCTACGACAACCAGAACCAGCGCACGGTCGGCGCGAGGGGTCCGGCCACGCTGGAGAACTACCAGTTCCTGGAGAAGATCAGCCATTTCGACCGCGAACGCATCCCCGAGCGGGTGGTCCACGCCCGGGGGGTGACCACCTACGGCTACTTCGAGGCCTACGGCAAGCTCGGTGACGAGCCGATCGGCCGCTACACGCGGGCGAAGCTCTTCCAGGAGGCCGGGAAACGGACCGACGTGGCCGTACGGTTCTCCACGGTGATCGGCGGCAGGGACTCCTCGGAGGCCGCCCGGGACCCGCGCGGGTTCGCGGTGAAGTTCTACACCGAGGACGGCAACTGGGACCTCGTCGGCAACGACCTGGCGGTCTTCTTCATCAGGGACGCCATCAAGTTCCCCGACGTGATCCACTCGCTCAAACCGGACCCGGTGACGTTCAGGCAGGAGCCCGGCCGGATCTTCGACTTCATGTCGCAGACCCCGGAGAGCATGCACATGATCGTCAACCTGTTCAGCCCGCGCGGCATCCCCGCCGACTACCGGCACATGCAGGGATTCGGCGTCAACACCTACAAGTGGGTGAACGCGCAGGGCGAGACCCACCTGGTCAAGTACCACTGGATGCCCAAACAGGGCGTGCGCAGCATGACCGCCGAGGACGCCGCCGCCGTACAGGCGCGGGAGCTCGGGCACGCCACCAAGGACCTGCACGAGGCGATCGACCGCGGCGACTTCCCCGAGTGGGAGCTGCTGGTGCAGATCATGAGCGACGACGACCATCCCGAGCTGGACTTCGACCCGCTGGACGACACCAAGGTGTGGCCGGAGGACCGGTTCCCGGCCATGCCGGTCGGCAGGATGGTCCTGGACCGCAACGTGGCCAACAACTTCGCCGAGAACGAGCAGATCTCCTTCGGCACCGGCGTCCTGGTCGACGGTCTCGACTTCTCCGACGACAAGATGCTGACGGGCCGCACGTTCTCCTACAGCGACACCCAGCGCTACCGGGTGGGTCCCAACTACCTGCAGCTGCCTGTCAACCAGGCCAAGCACGCCGAGGTGCGCACCAACCAGCGTGACGGCCAGATGACCTACCACGTCGACGGGGAGGGCGAGAACCCGCACGTCAACTACGAGCCGTCCATCACCGGGGGGCTCAGGGAGGGGCGCTACCCCACCCACGACGAGCAGGGCCCGGTCGTCTCGGGACGGCTGACCCGCAAGCGCATCCCGCGTACCGACGACTACACCCAGGCGGGCCAGCGCTACCTGCTGATGGAGCAGTGGGAGCGCGACGACCTCGTCCTGAACTTCGTCGACATGCTGTCCCAGGCCGCGCGCCCGGTCCAGGAGCGCATGGTCTGGCACTTCCTGATGGTCGAGGACGATCTCGGTCTCAGGGTCGGGGAGGGGCTCGGGATCGCTCCCGACGACGTCTCCCACCTGGAGCCGCTGGCCGGTCAGGACCTGAGCGACGAGGACCGCGAGCGGATGTCCCGGCTCGGCAAGAACGGGTCCCGCGACGTGAGCGGTATGAAGATGACCCACTGCGTGCCCAACGAGCGGGCGCGGGTGGAGCGGTAGGGGCCGCCACCGGGCCGGAGCGAGCGGTGCTCCGGCCCGGTGGGGTGGGAGGCGTGAGCGGGTGACCACCGCGCCGAGACGGCGTCCCGAGACGGGAGAAGATGATCCACCCGCTCCGGGAGGCTGTTGACCAGGAGCTTCGAGGCAGGGAGAAACCCTCGGTCAAGGTCGCCCGATTTTTCCGCTTAAAAGGTATGAATGCCATTACAGCGGGCACGCGATCCTCAACCCGAGCCGCCAGCACCTGAGCCGTTCCGACTCCCAATTGGATTGCCATGCCTGCTAAGAGCAACGTCATTCCGATCATCCACTGGTCCCGCCGCTCGTCGTGCCTGAGTGAGGACCCCGAGCTGTTCTTCCCCGTGTCCTACGAGGGGCCGGGCCGTGAGCAGTACGAGCGCGCCAGAGCCGTGTGCCGCCGTTGCCCGGTGCGCGGGCGCTGCCTGGAGTACGCGTTGAACACCCAGCAGATGTACGGCGTCTGGGGAGGCACCACCCCGGAGGAGCGCAGGGCCACCATGACCGGGGCGAGACGGCGGGTCAGATAGCGGCTCCGCCGCGCCGGCCCGCGCTTCGGCCCTTTTCCGGCCCGCCCGCTCCGCCTCCGCCGTGCCCGTTCGGCGCCCGCTCCGGTGTGTCCGGTCCACCTGGTTCTTCGAGGTCACCCGGCTCACCGGCCTCACCGGCCTCACCGGCCTCACCGGCCTCACCGGCCTCACCGGCCTCGCCGGACCCGTCTGATCCGCCGACGAGGGCGCGGAACCGGGCGGCGTTGCGCTGGGAGTTGTCCGCGCAGCAGTTGTTGAAGAGCACGTGGGTCGTCTCGGCGCCCTCCGCGAGCTCCCGTACCCTGGCCGCCCACCGCCCGAGTTCCGGCTCCGAGTACATGTACGCGAAGCGCTCGTCGATGTTCTTGCTGGTCCACTTGTCGGAGTGCCCGTGCAGCCGCACCACGGCGAGGTCGGAGGTCGCGGCCAGGACCGGCGGGATCGACGAGGTGTGCCCCTGGGGCATGTCGACCCCCACGTACGCGAGGTCGTGCCCGGCCAGGAAGGCGAGGGTGTCCTCGCGGTTCTCCTCGTCCATCCAGGTGTGGTTGCGGAACTCGACACTGACGCGCATCGGCGCGCAGCGCCGGGCGCACTCCAGGATGTAGCGCCTGTTGCCCTCCCCGATCGGGAACCACGGCGGGAACTGGAAGAGCACCGCCCCCAGCTTGCCCGCCTCGTGCAGCGGCTCCAGCGCGCCGAGGAAGCGCCGCCAGACCTCGTCGGCGATCTCCGGCGGCACGTCCTTCGGGTAGAGGTTGCGCTGCGGCGGCGCGCCGAGGCTCTCCCGCAGGTCCTTGTAGAGGGAGGCGGGCCGGGTGGGGTGCCCGGTCAGCAGGGAGAACGCCTTGACGTCGAAGGTGAACCCCGGGGGCGTGCGGTCCCGCCACGCCTCCACGGTGCTCAGCGACGGCGGGTGGTAGTAGGTGGCGTCCACCTCGGCGATCGGGAACCTCGTCGCGTAGTAGGCCAGGCGTTTCGCCGGGGTCGAGGCGTCGTCGGGGTACCAGCCCGACTCCAGCAGCGACCGGTGCGTCCACGAGGCCGTGCCCACGAGGATCCTGCCCATACTCGCGTCCTCCCTGACGGGTCCGATGTCCGGTCCGAGCCCGGGTTCCGAGCCCTGCCCCCCGCCCCTGCCCCCTGAGCCCCGTTTCTCTCGATCTCGTCCCCCGGAATCCCGCTCCCTCCGGAGTCCCGCTCCCTCCGCGCCCCGTTCCTCGCCGGTCGGCGGCCGTCCGCCGCTCGGTGACGGCCCCGGCCGGGGGAGCGGGCGCGGGGGCGTCGCGTCGCCGGGGGCCGCCGGGGCTTCGGGGGCGGCTAGGGCTTTCCGCCGACACCGTCGGCCAGCTCGCCCAGGCGCGCGGGTCCTCCGGTGTGTGGCGACAGCGGCGGGGTGTTCATCCCCTCGGCGCTTCGCAGCCCCTCGAACATCTCCCGCATCGCCTCCGTCGCCGTGCGGCGCGGCTGCCAGCCCAGTTCGGCGCGGGCGCGGCCGATGTCCATGATCGGCATTCTGAGCACCAGGTCGACCAGGCCGGGCGAGGCGGGGATCAGCCTCATGTGCCAGGCCGCGGCGACGGTGCTCCTGAGCGCCCAGCCCGAGACGGGAACCAGTCGGGCACCGAGCAGTTCGGCCAGCACCGAGGGTTCGATCACCGGGTCGGCGGCGATGTTGAAGGCGCCCGACACCGGCCGGGTGACCGCGAGCCGGTAGGCCTCGCCGACGTCGTCGCTGTGGACCGTCTGGAAGCGGAGCCCGGGGGTGTCGGGCACGAACGGGATCAGGCCCGGCCGCACCAGCCGCTGCGGCACGAACGGCCCGCCGAACAGGCGCCGCTGCCCGACCGCCGCCTCCCGCTTGAAGATGAAGCCCGGCCGCAACCGTACGACCCTGATGTCCGGGTGGTCGCGCTCGAACAGGTCGAGCACCCGCTCCACGTAGGCCTTCTCCCGGCCGTAGGCGGCACCGGGCCAGCCGTGGGTCGGCCAGTCCTCGGTGACGGCCCGGTCCTTGGGAGCGGAGGAGTACGCGCCCACCGAGGAGGCGTGCACGAGCGCGGAGACACCCGCCCGCGCGGCGGCCTCGAAGACCCTGATGCTGCCCAGGACGTTGTTCCGCCAGGTCGTCACCGGGTCTCGGGTGGGCTGGAACAGCCACGCCAGGTGGACGACCGCGTCGGCCCCCTCCAGGTGCGGCGCCAGGTCGCCGGTGGCGACGTCGGCGGTCCGCCAGGTGGTGTTGGGCGGGCTCCAGTCCGGCCGCCTGCGGGCCAGGCCCACGATGGATGTGACCTCCCGATCGGCCGCGAGGGCGGACACCACGCTCGTGCCCACGTTTCCCGTCGCGCCGACTACTACTACTCGCATGCCTACCGGGTGCCCGGGGAAGGCCCGGCGAACCCGGTCTTCGCGACGGCTTTGCCGTACGGGGAGACGATCCGGCGACACGCGATCGCCGCGAACCCCGGGTCCGGTTCTTCGGAAGCCCGCCGGACGCGGGAGCCGGGGGCCGTCGCCCGCGCGGGCCCGGCCGGTCGCGCGCCGGGTTCCCGGAGCCGCCCGCGAGGGGCGGTGAGGGGAGGGCGAGGGATCAACCGGTGAGGGACGACGGGCAGTCAGCGCCGGGGGGACGGCCAGGGGTTGGGGCGGCAGCCGTACAGGGACTTGGTCTGCTGGAGCATCACCGGCGCCCGCCGGCCGCGTCCCGGGCAGGACACGTGGCTGTGGCCGAGACCGTGGCCGACCTCGTGGCTGATGACGTACTCGCGGTAGGAGGCCACGTCCCGGCCGTAGCCGGTCGCCCCGCTGTTCCAGCGGACCGCGTTGATGACCGCGCGCTCGCCGTTCCAGCAGGAGAGTATGCCGTTGGTCCGCATCGGCAGGCACCGCCGGTCGGCCGTCTCGGGGCTGGACAGCGAGACCCTGATCCTCACCGGGCCGCGGGCCACCCGCTTGAACCGGTACCCCCAGCCGCGCCGGTCGTTGAGGATCCGGTGCACCTCGGCGGCGAACTCTCCCGCCTCGAACGGCAGCCCCCGCTCGACCTCCACCGCGTACCGGATCACCTTGCCCTTCCCCCGGGGAGGCCGGTCCTCGCCGGGGGCGACGGCGTAGCGGCCCTTGGCCGACCGGGGCACCCTCACCTTCAGCGGCTGCTGCCGGCCGTTGGCGAGCAGCAGCGGCTCCTTGACCGGTGACGGGGTCTCGGGACCGGCGGAGTTCGCGGGGGCGGCCGTGTTCTGGTCGTCCTGGTCGTCCTGGTCGTCCTGGCCGTCCTGGCCGTCCTGGGGGTTCTGGGTGTCCTGTGCGTTCTGGGGTTGCGGCGGCGGGGTCGGCGTCGCGGGCACCGCCGGTATCCCGGGCGGGGCGGCGTCAGGAGGCGCGGGCCTGTCGGGAACGGGTTCGAGATGACCGCTCAGCACCGTGGCCCCACCGGCCGAGAAGGTGACCACGATGCTCAGCGCGAGAAGCCACAGAACGGTCTTGGGGTCACGTCTCATTGCGTTCCTGGACATAGACCGTAAACCTTATTGCCCCTCGGCGGTAACTAATCAAACCAGGAGAAAATCCATCATATGACGGCACTGCAGGGGGACTTTGGGGGGATATGCCAACGGCGGCCGCATGCTGCGGCCGCCGTCGGGTCAGGCGTTTTGCGGACTAACAGGGTTAACAAGGCTTTCGCTGGCCTAGCAGGTGGTTTGGGTTCTAGGTCGCGGAGGACCACCGGCCGTTCCCGGGGGCCGGCGACGGTCGCCGGGAACCACCGGCTCTCGCCGGTGACCCCGCTACCGCCGGGAGGCACCGGCCGTCGCCGTGAACCCCCGCTGCCGCCACCGGACCACGGCCGGGGTCGCGATCCGGTGACGGCCCTGCGGCCCCGCGGTCTTATGGCCCCGCGGTCTTATGGCCCCGCGGCCCCGCGGCCCCGCGGCCCCGCGGCCCCGCGGTCCTACGAGTGCGGGCAGGTGTCCTGGTACTCGGAGATGTTCAGGTCGACCCGGGGCGCCGGGCACAGGAACTGCTCGTACCGGGTGTCGTTGTCGATGAACCGCTTCATCCACGAGACGCTGTACTTGGCGATCGTGGTGTTGGACACGTTGGGCGCCGTGTGACCGGCGTTGTTGAGCTCCAGGTAGGCCTTCTCGGAAGAGGCCGGGATGCTGTTGTAGAACGGTTTGGCGTGCGCGCCCACCGAGGCGATCACGTCGTTCTCCGCACCGATGACCAGTGTCGGGACGCGCACGCCCGACCAGTTCTTGGTGGTGTGCCACGGGGTCAGCGGGATGGCCGCCTGCAGCTGCGGCCGGCTGTCGGCCGCGGCCAGCGTGCCGCCGCCGCCCATCGAGTGCCCGGCGACGCCGAGCCTGCTCGCGTCGACCCGGTTCGCGACCGAGCTCTCCTGCGTGAGGTAGTCGAGGGCGGCCAGCAGCTGCCGTCCCCGGCTGGCGGGCTGGTCGGAGCGGGTGAGGGTGTCGATGTTGAAGACCACGAAGCCGTGGGAGGCCAGCCGCGAGGCGAGCCAGGCCATGGTGGACCTGCTCGCGGTGTAGCCGGGGGCGATGGCGATCCCGCCGAACGTCCCCTCGGCGGTGGACGTCGGGTAGTAGATCGTGCCTCCGCCGAAGCCGGTCACCCGGAGCGAGGAGACGGTGGTCTCCGAGATCGCGAACGGTCCCCTGGACGCCTCGATGAGGGAGACGGTCGGGTCGGGGCCGCGGTCGTAGGGGCCGGCGGAGGCGGCCTGCGCGGCCGGAGCCGCGACGGCCTGCGCGGCGGGCGCGAGGGTCCCGCCGGTGCCGAGCAGAGCGAGTGCGAGGGTCAGCGTGGCGACCGTCGTCGCCCGGCGGGAACGCCTGGACGCGGGGGCCTGGGGGGTGGTGCCGTACGGCTGCACGTTGCTGTACTCCGTTCCTGTGGGGGGAACACGGCGATGTCCGGGGAACACGGCGTACGGCGGTCGGCGCTGACAGCCGTTCGTCGCGCGTCGGCCCGCCACCGGGAACGGTGGCGGTACGGTCAGCGTCGCCGGGGTGACCCCTCGGGTTTCTGACAGACGCCACTTTCTCCCTGTCAGCCCCGGAGTGCATCGGTGAAATCACCCGTACTCCATCGCACTGGTTAACACCGGTGAATAACTACACCAATCGGTGAATCACGACATCAACCGCACCAGTTCCACCCGCGAGCGGATGTCGAGCTTGGCGAAGATGTTCCTGAGGTGGTGCTCGACGGTCCTCGGGCTCAGGAAGAGCCGGGCCGCCACCTCCCGGTTGGTGGCGCCGTCCGCGACGATGCGCGCGATCTGGTACTGCTGCGCGGTGAGCTTCTCGGTGGCCTTCGGGCGGTGCGACCGGACGGCCTCTCCCGCCCCGCGCAGCTCGGCGCGGGCCTGCTCGGCCCAGAGCCGCGCGCCGGAGCGCTCGAACGTCTCCAGCGCGCTGTGCAGGTGCTCCCTCGCCGCTCCCGGGCGCCGGTTCCTGCGCAGCGCGCTGCCGAAGAGCAGCTGGGTGCGGGCCGTCTCGAACTCGGAGAAACCCTGGTGGTGCAGGTCGAGCGCGGCCCTGAAGTACTCCTCGGCGTCGCCCGGGGCGGCCAGGAGGGCGTGGCAGCGCGTGGCCAGCGCGCGCCGGTCGGGACTGCGGGTGCTGCCCACCCAGCGGTCGAGCACCCGCAGCGCCTCCCCGGCCCGCTCCCGGTCACCCGTACGGGCGCTGGCCTCGACGAACAGCGGGGTCGACATGACCCGCATGACGAGGTGGCCGTTGGTCCCGTCCGCCCTGGCCGTGGTCCGCAGCCGCTTGGCGGCGTCGGCGTGACGGCCCGCCGCGAGGTCGAGATGGGCCAGTGCCCAGTTGCCGAGCGCTCCCGCCACGCACACGCCGTGGGCGCCCGCCAGCTCGATGGCGCTCGCCGCCCTGATCGCGCAGGTCTCCGCGTCTCCCTCGACGGCCGCGGTGAGCGCGAGCCACCCGAGGTGCTGGCCCGCGCTGTTGGGCCGCCCGCGCTCCTGGGCGAGCCGGAGCCCCTCGACGGCGCTGGCGGTGATGGAGGCGTAGCGGCCCATCCAGAGCTCGGCGTGGATCATGAACTCCAGGACCTGCGGCACGGTGGAGACCGCCCCGCGGGCGCGCGCCGTCTCCACCGCCCGGCCGCACAGCCGCACCGCCTGCGCGTCGTCGCCGAGCAGCAGGCTGGCCACGCCCGCCCACACCAGCACCGAGGGGGTCCGCACCGAGGGCGCGAGCTCCAGCACCCGGCGGAGCGGATCGGCCGCCTCCCGGTGACGGCCGTCGAACGTCGCCGCCGTACCGGCCAGATACTCGAACATCAGCTGGGTGGCCGCCGGGTCGTCCGGGCGGCGCAGCGTGGCGGCCCACCGCGCCATGTCCAGGTAGCGATGGTTGTCACCGGCCAGGTAGTTCGCCTCGCCCGCGCGGATGAGCACCCGGACGGCCTGCCCCCGGTCCCTGTCCAGCAGAGACTCGGCCGCCGCCATCAGGTCGTCCCCGGCGCTGCCGGTCTTCCCGCTGCGCAGCTCCAGGCTGCCGCGGATCAGCTCGGCCTGGCTCCGCACCTCCTCGGAGATCGTCAGCGACTGCAGGCGGGTGAGCAGCGACCGGGCCCGCCGGGGCAGGCCCGCGTGCCAGGCGCGGTTGGCGGCGGCGGCCAGGCGCGCGGCCTTGACGTCGCCGTGCTCGGTCAGCTCGGCCGCCCGCTCGAAGGCGAGGAAGGCCGCGGGGTGGCCACCGTGGGACTCCTCCTCGGCCGCCGCCGAGGACAGCTCGTCGGCGAGCGTCTCGGCGGGTCCGTCCATCGCGGCCGCCCGGTGCCAGGCCCGCCGCAGCCGCTGGTGGTCGTGGCGCAGCATGCCCGCGAGCAGGCGGTGCGCGGCACGGCGGCGGGCGAGGGAGGCGCCCGCGTAGACGACCGTCCGCATCACCGGCTCGCGGAAGTCGTAGCGGTCACCGTCACCGTCCATGTCGCCGCCGCCGGCACCGGCGACATGGACGACCACCCCCGCCCGCTCCGCCGGTTCCAGCGCGGTCAGCGCGCACTCCGGCCCCGCGGCGCCGGCCAGGGTGACCGTCTCCAGGCCGGGATCCGCCGCGAGCAGCAGGAGCACGTCCACGGTCTCGCGGGGCAGCCGCGCCAGCCGGTCGGCGTACGCGCGCCAGAGCCGCCCGCCCCTCGGCAGGGTCGCGGGCGGGGCGGCGGCGCCGGAGATCTGCTCGGGGCTCAGCGACCCGGCGAGCTCTCCGAGCGCGAGCGGGTTGCCGCGTGCGATCTCCAGCAGTGAGGCCCGCACGTCGTCGGCGAGCCCCGGCACCAGGTCGTCGGCGAGCCGCCTGGCCGCCTCCTCGTCCAGGGCGCCCAGCTCGAACGCCGGTATGTCGTCGGGGGCGGTGGCGCCGCCGTCGCCGCGGTCGTCGGCCCCGAACAGCAGCACGACCGGTTCTCCCGCCAGTCGTCTGGCCGCGAAGAAGAGCGCCTCGCGGCTGGGCGCGTCGAGATGGTGGACGTCGTCGACGCAGGCCAGCACCGGGCCACCGGCGGCCACCAGGAGGTTGAGCACCGCCGCGGGAAGCGCCAGCCCGCCGTCCGCCGCGCCCAGCTCCAGCGCCCGGGTCAGCGCCTCCGCCTGCGCCGGGGGGAGCGCGGGGAGCCGGTCGGCGACCGGCCTGAGCAGTCCGTGCAGTCCGGCGTACGGCAGGTGCGACTCCGTCTCGGTGCCGCGCACCCTGAGCACGACGAAGTCGCCGGTGCCGACGGTGCCGACGGTGCCGCCGGTGCCGTGGACGCCGTCCGTGTCGCGGGTGCCGTCCGCGTTGCCGCTACCGCTGTTATCGCCGTTACCGCCGCTACCGCGCGCGTGGGCCGCCGCGAGGTCGAGCAGCGCGGTCTTTCCCGTACCCCGCGCCCCTCGCAGGATCGCCGCGCCCCCGGAGCCGCCACGGGCGGCGTCGAGTAATCGCAGCAGCGCGTCCTGCTCCGTGTCACGGCCGTGCAGCGCCGGTGACCGGGTGGCGGCGGAGGGGGAGGGCATGTCTCAGTGTTACGCGCGTGTGTCGCGCCTGGAAAGAGCCTGGAAAGAGGGGGTGGCGGGGCTCCCCACCGGCCTCCGCTGGCCTGCACCGGGGTGCCGGTGGCCTCGCGAAGACCGGTGATTTCACCGATGCGCGCCGGAGGGTACGCGGGGCGGACCTCGGGCGGACCCCGAGGAGGCGGACACGGGACACGGAGTGGAGGAGAGGCCGGGCCGGCGAGGGGCCGGTCCGGCCGGGGGACGGAGGCCGGGGTGCCTCAGCGGTCCGGGACGATCGCCTTCCTGGCCTGTCCGGGATCGTCGGCGGCCAGCGCGATCCGGGCGTTGTCGCGGCACCGGGCCAGGGAGTGGGCGGCGAGACTCTCCCGCACCGGGGAGATCCCGGGGGCGGACATCGACAGGCTGCTGACGCCCAGCCCGACCAGGACGGTCGCCAGCAGCGGGTCGGCCGCCGCCTCCCCGCAGACGCCGACGGGTTTGCCCGCCGCCCGCCCGGCCGCCGCGCAGTCGGCGATCAGCTGGAGCAGCGCGGCCTGCCAGGGGTCCAGCAGGTCGGCGAGCTCCCCGTGCTGCCTGTCGGAGGCGAAGGTGTACTGGCTCAGGTCGTTGGTGCCGATGCTCAGGAAGTCGAGCTCCTCCAGCAGGCGCCCGGCGCGCAGCGCGGCGGCGGGGACCTCCACCATCGCCCCGACGTGAGCGATGCCCCGGGCGCGGGCCCGCCCGGCGAAGTCGGCGGCCTCGGCCACCGTCGTCACCATGGGCGCCATCACCCACGGCTCGGTCCCGGTCTCGCGGGCCGCCTCGGCGATGGCGTCGAGCTGGGTGTCGAGCACCTCGGGCCTGACCCGGGAGACCCGCAGTCCCCGTACGCCCAGCGCCGGGTTGGTCTCCTCGGCCAGACCGAGGAACGGCAGCGGCTTGTCCGTGCCCGCGTCGAGGGTGCGGACCACGACGTGCCCGCCGGGGGCGGCGCGCAGGACCGCGGCGTAGGCGGCCACCTGCTCCTCGCGGCTCGGCTCCTCGCGCCGGTCCAGGAAGAGGAACTCGGTGCGGAACAGCCCCACCCCCTCCGCGTCCACGCCCTCGGCTCCCTCCGCCGAGGGCGCCGGGTCACGCGGCGCGAGGTCGGCCGCCGAACCGATGTTGAGCAGCAGCTTGACCGGGTGGCCGTCGGAGGTCCTGCCGGGGCCCCGGACGCTGCCCGCCCGGCGGCGGTCGGCCTCGGCCCGGCGCCGGATCTCGGCGGCCGCCTCCTCGCCGATGCCGACCTCCACCTCGCCCCGCAGGCCGTCGACCGACACCCACGTCCCCTCGCCGATGTCACCCGCCCCCCGGCAGGCGACCACGGCGGGCAGGCCACGGGCGCGGGCCAGGATGGCGGTGTGGCTGGTCGGGCCGCCCTTCTCGGTGACGAGGGCGAGGACGGCTCCGGGATCCAGGTTCACCGTGTCGGCGGGGGACAGGTCCGTGGCGACCAGGACGAACGGATGACCCGGGTCGGGCACCCCGGGGAGGGGCAGGCCCAGCACCGACGCCACGGCCCGGTTACGGATGTCGTCGAGGTCCGCGGCGCGCTCGGCGAAGTGGCCGCCCGCCGCCAGCAGCGCGCGCCGGTGATGGGCGCAGGCCTCGTCGATGGCGTGCGCCGCGTCCTTGCCCGACCTGATGTTCGCCTCCACGGACTCGTGCAGGCCGGGGTCGTCGGCGATGAAGGACTGCGCCTCCAGGATCGCCCTCGCGTCGGCGTCCGGCGCCTTCTCCGCCCGTGCCTCCAGCTCGGCGACCGTGGCCCGCAGCGCGTTCATCGCCTGGTCGAGCTCGGCGTCGGCGTCGGTGACGGGGGAGGGCGCGGGCAGCTCCGGCGGGCCCGCCATCCGGCAGACCCGCCCGGCGGCCCGGCCCGGGCTCACCCCCAGGCCGCTGAGCGTCTCAGCCACGGGAGGTCTCTCCGGCGCCACGGGGGGTCTCCTCGGCGTCGAGGTCGCGGGCGAGCAGTTCGGCGAGGGAGTCGAGCGCCTCGTCGGCCCCGGGTCCCTCCGCCTCGATCGTGACCTCCGTGCCGTGCGTGGCGCCCAGGGCCAGCACGGCGAGCATGCTGTTGGCGGGTACGGGCTTGCCGTCCCCGACGCGGATGCGGACGGGCATCCCCTGCTTCGCCGCGGCCTGCACGAAGATCTTCGCGGGCCGGGCGTGAAGGCCCGTGCTTGAGGCGACGACCACTGTCCTCTCCGGCATCTCCGGTTCTCCTTCTACGCGTTCTGCGAGTGGTGCGAGCTTTGAGGGGGCCTGCGCGGGTTCGACGGGCTCACGCGGGCTTCGTGCGGAGTCGTGGAGCGGGCCTGCCCGGACTGCCCGAGCTGCCCGAGCTGCCCGGACCTGTCCGGGCTCGTGCGATCCTTCGCGGGCCCGTTCGGACCTCGTTCCGGGCCCGTCGGGACCGTTCGTTCCGAGCCCGCGGGTCTTCCGGGCCCGCGCACCGGGCCCTCCCGCCGGGCCGGGCGGGAGGGGGCCGGGGACCGGGGCCGGTCAGGGCTCGATGGTCACCTTGATGGCCTCGCCCCTGCTGACGATGTCGATCCCCTCCAGGACCTCCGTGAGCGGCAGCCGGTGCGTGATGAGGTCGGCGACCGGCACCGAGCCGTCGGCGATCAGCCGCAGGGCCCGGGCGTTGTGCGCCGGGCTGGACCCGTTGGCGCCGACGATGGTCAGCTCCCGGTAGTGGACCAGGTTGGAGTCGCACCGGATGATCGGGTTGTCCTTGGGCAGGCCGCCGAAGAAGCTGATCCGCCCCTGGCGGGCCGCCATCCGCAGCGCCTGCTCCTGGGCCGCGCCGGAGGCGGCGGCGGTGATGACGACGTCGGCCCCCCTGCCGTCGGTCAGCTTGAGCACCTGCTCGACGACGTCCTCGCCGTGGACGACCGCGTCGGGGTGGACCAGCCTCGCGGCCATCTCCAGCCGCCCGGCGTTGATGTCGACCAGGAAGACCCGCGCCGCGCCCCGCGACCGCGCCAGCCGTACGTGCAGGCAGCCGATCGGGCCGGAGCCCATGATCACCACGTCGTCGCCCTCACCCACGCGGGCCAGTTCCTGGCCGTTGAGCACGCAGGCCAGGGGCTCGGCCACCGACGCCTCGGCGAAGCCGATCTCGTCCGGGATGCGGTTGACGCCGTCGACCGCGAGGACCGTCGCCGGGATGATCATGTACTCGGCGAAACCGCCGTCGTAGTGGTAGCCCATCGACTCCTGGTTCGGGCAGACGGTCATCCGGCCCCGGCGGCACTCCGCGCACTTTCCGCAGGGGATCGCGGCGATCACCTGCACCCGGTCACCCGGGGCCCACCCGCCCGCCTCGGTGACCTCGACCACCTCGCCGGCGATCTCGTGCCCCATCACCCTGGGCGGCTTGATGTGGTGGTGGCCGTGCTTCTGGATCTTCGCGTCGGTGCCGCAGGTCGAGCAGTTGCGCACGCGTATCTTGATCTCGCCTGGTCCGGCGACGGGCTCCGGCGCCTCCTCGACGCGGATGTCGCCAGGGGCGTAGAAACGGGCGACCTTCACGATGCTCTGTCCTCTTCGTTCGGTTGCAGCAGCCGGACCACCTCGGCGACCTCCGTCGCCTCGCGAAGGGTCCTGGCCTGGTCGGGATCCATCAGGATCTGGGCGAGTTCGGCGAGCAGCCGTACGTGGCCGTCGCCCTTGGCGGCGATGCCGATGCACACCGTCACCTGGTCGCCGTCCCAGTCGACGCCGCCGGGAAAGCGCACGACGCTGATGGCGTCGTGCCGGACGGCGTCCTTGGCGGCCAGGGTGCCGTGCGGGATGGCGACCCCCTCGCCGACGTAGGTGGAGATCGAGCGCTCCCGTTCGAGCATGGTGGCGACGTAGGCGCTCTCCACCGCGCCGACGGCGAGCAGGGCCTCCCCGCACTGCCGGATCGCGTCGTCGCGGTCGGTGGCCGAGGCCGTCAGCCGGATGGCGCGCGGGTCCAGCGGCAGCGGCGCCGTCTCAGGCATTGACGGTGCCGCCGCTCTTGATCGTGCTGACCAGCCTGGTCACCGCCGGGTCCCCGATGAAGACCTGGAACGGGATCAGCACCTTGTCCGGGGCCCCGGCCCTGGCCCGGTTCGCCAGGCCGGCGTGGCAGACCACCACGTCGGCGTCGGCGGGGATCGAGTTCACCGGGGTGTGCTCCACCTGGACGTTCTGGTCCTTCAGCTGCTTGCGGAGCTGGGTGGCGAGCATGACGCTGCTGCCCATGCCCGCGTCGCAGGCCACGACGATCTTGTGGATGTCCTTGCTCTCGATGCTGGCCATCGGTCAGGCCTCCTTGACGACGGGTGCGGTCTCGGTCTGGGTGGGGGGCTCCTCGGGGTTCTCCTCCGTCTCGTCCTTACCCCTGCCGAACCCGAGGAGCGCCGAGGCGACGGCGAAGGAGACGAGGGTCGCGGCGAGGACGCCGGCGATGGTGCCGAACCACCCGCCCCTGGGGGTCACGGCGAGGAAGGCGAAGATGCTGCCGGGCGACGGCGTGGCCACCAGCCCGGCCCCGGTCAGCAGGAAGACCAGGACGCCCGTGGCGCCGCCGGCGATGACCGCGAGGATCAGCCGGGGCTTCATGAGCACGTACGGGAAGTAGATCTCGTGGATGCCGCCGAAGAACTGGATGATGATCGCGGCGGGGGTGCTGGGGCGCAGCGCGCGGGGGCCGAAGAACATGAAGGCGAGGAGCAGGCCGAGCCCTGGGCCGGGGTTCGACTCCAGCATGAACAGGATCGACTTGCCCGTCTCGGCCGCCTGCGCCACGCCCAGCGGGCCCATCACGCCGTGGTTGATGGCGTTGTTGAGGAACAGCACCTTGGCGGGCTCGATCACGACCGAGGCCAGCGGCAGCAGGTTGTTGCCGATCAGCCAGGCGACCGCGTCGCTCGCGACGTCGGTGATCGCGGCGACGATGGGGCCGACGGCCTTGACCCCCACCAGGGCCATGGCGCCGCCGATGATGCCGGCGCTGAAGTTGTCCACCAGCATCTCGAAGCCGGCCTTGACCCGGTCGGCGACGAGCCCGTCGAACAGCTTCAGGAGGTACGCGGTGAGCGGCCCTATGATCATCGCGCCGAGGAACATCGGGCTCTCGGCGCCGGCGACGACACCCATGGTGGCGACGGCGCCGACCACGGCGCCGCGCTGGCCGTGGACCATCCGCCCGCCGGTGTAGCCGATCAGGATAGGCAGCAGCACCTTCACGATCGGGTCGACCAGGACGGCGAACTCCTTGTTGGGCAGCCAGCCGGTGGGGATGAACAGGGCGGTGATCAGGCCCCAGGCGATGAACGCGCCGATGTTCGGCATGATCATTCCGGCGAGATACCCGCCGAAACGCTGAATGCTCGCTCTCGCCCCGGTTCCTGTGACGGTTGGGGTGTACTCGCTCATGTGTGCTGCTCCTTCCGGGGTGGCCGGCGACAGGCCGGCCAGGGGGGTGGTTCTGCGCCGCTGTCAGCCCCCGGACCGCAGCGGCAGAGCAGGATCGGCTTTGGTGACGCGGACGTCGTCACGGTGGATGTGGTGGGGGGAGGGCATCCGGCTTCCCGGCAGCCTGACCGCGGCGGTCGCCCAGGCCAGCGCCTCGACCAGCGCGCTCTCGCCGCGCGCCCCGGCGGCGAGGAACCCGGCGAGCATGGCGTCACCGGCGCCGACGGTGCTGCGCGGCTCGGCCACCGGGCACTGGCCGTGCCAGATCTGGTCGTCCTGCAGCAGGATCGCGCCGTCGGCGCCCAGGCTGGCCAGGACGGCGCCCGCGCCCCGGGCCCGCAGGTTCTCCGCGGCCTTGATGGCGTCGCCCATGGACGAGATGACGATCCCGGTGGCCTCGCCCAGCTCCTCCCGGTTGGGCTTGACCAGGGCGGGAGCCTCGGCGAGCGCCGCGACGAGCGCGGGCCCGCTGGTGTCGACCGCGACGTTGATGCCCGCCCCGCTGAACCGCTCGCACAGGCGGGCGTAGACGTCGGCGGGCACCTCGGGCGGGAGGCTGCCCGAGGCGACCACCCAGTCCGCGGAGCTCGCCGCGCCGAGCACGGCCTCGGCGATGGTGTCGAGCTCGGCCGGTGACAGGGCCGTCCCCGGCTCGTTGATCTTGGTGACCGTGCCGTCGGGCTCGGCCAGCGCGACGTTGGACCGGGTGGTCCCGGCGACCGGGACGGTGATCATCTCGATGCCCTCCGCCGAGAGCAGGCTCACCAGCTGCCGTCCCTCGTCGCCGCCGAAGGGGACGACCGCGCACGAGCGGACCTGGTTGGCCAGCAGCGCCCGGGAGACGTTGACGCCCTTGCCACCGGGGTCGAGGTGGGCGGCGGCGGCGCGGATGACGGCCCCGCGGGTCAGCGACCCGATCTCGATCGTGCGGTCCAGGCTGGGGTTGAGGGTGAGGGTGACGATCACGCCGGGACCACCTCGATCGTACGACCGGGACCGGGACCGGCACCGATACCGGGACCTGGACCCGGGCCGGGGCCGGGAGCTGGACCGGCGCCGGGGCCTGGGCAGAGGTCGGTGCCGGGGGGCGGGGGGACGGTCACGCCCGGACCACCTCCGGACCGGCGGCGGCCATCTCGGCCGCGACCCCGGTGTCGAGCCCCGTGTCACTGATCACCACGTCGATCTCCTGGATCGAGGCGAAGCGCGCCAGGTAGGTGTTGGCGAACTTGGTGTGGTCGGCGAGCAGCACGCACCGCTGCGCCGCGCCGATCATCGCCCGCTTGATGGCGGCCTCGGCCGGATCGGGAGTGGTCAGCCCCTTGGCCACCGAGCACCCGTTGGCCGCCATGAACGCCACGTCCACGTGCAGGTCGGCGAGGGGGCGCAGTGCCCAGTCGTCGACGGTGGCCAGGGTCCGCCCGCGCACCCGCCCGCCCAGCATGATCACCGTCAGGTTGGGGCGGGTGGCCATCGCCGTCGCGAGCGGCGGGGAGTTCACGATCACGGTCAGCTCCCGGTCGACCGGGAGCGCCTGCACCAGCCTGCCGGTCGTCGAGCCGGCGTCGATGATGATCGCGCCGTCCTCGGGGAGCTCGGCGAGCGCCGCCTTGGCGATGCGCTCCTTCTCTCCGATCATCACCTCGTCGCGGGCGGCCAGCTCGGGCTCGAACCCCAGCCGCTCGACCGGGATCGCACCGCCGTGCACGCGCCGCAGCATCCCGGAGCGCTCCAGCGCGGTCAGGTCGCGGCGGATGGTCTCCGTGGTGACGGCGAACTCCTCCGCCAGCGTCACCACGTCCACCCGTCCGACGGTCCGCGCCCGGCGCAGGATCTCCTGTTGCCGTTCCTCGGCGTACATGCTGTTGATTCACCACCGTTTCGATGTTGTTTCAGCTTTATTTACACCCGTATGTGTTGGAACGTCAATGGGTTGACTTCCCACCAAACCAGCATGAACATGAAAAAACCCCAGGTGCTTGCCCGGGGGTGCGATGTGGGGTGGGAGTGGCCTGCGGTTGGCCCAGATTTTGGAATGCGTTGGAAATCCTGTGTCCTCCGGGGCGGGGGCGGAGACCCGGCATTCTCCCGGCGCGGATGGCGGGGCCGGGGATTCCCCGGCTGGGGCCGGCGGGGGTCCGGGCCTCGGAGGTGGGGGCGGGACCACGGGGGCAGGGACCGTGGAGGGGCGGGGGTTGTGCCGGGGGCGTTCCGTGAGGTCGTCCTGCGGCCGAGTCCCTCAGCCGGGGAACGAGATGTGGGCGGCCGGCACGTGGGCGGTCAGCCAGACGCCGTTGGCGCTGACCTGGAACTCGTGACCCGCCCGGTGCATCTCCCCCGAGCGGACGACCAGCACGACGGGCCTGCCCCGGCGCGCGCCCACCCGGGCCGCGGTCTCCCGGTCGGGGGACAGGTGGACGGCGTGCCGGTCCATCGGCCGCAGGCCCTCCTCCCGGATGGCGTCCACGTACGAGCCCACCGTCCCGTGGAACAGGAACTCGGGCGGCTCGGCCGGGAGGAGGCCCAGGTCGACGTCGATCGTGTGGCCCTGGTTGGCGCGGATCCGGCCGCCCTCGACGACGAAGCGCCGCTTGTCGTTGCCCGCGACCACCCGCGCGAGCTCCTCACGGGTGATCGCGAAACCGTGCCGCGCGGCGGCCTCCAGCAGGGCGTCGACGTCCGTCCAGCCCTGTGGATCGAGGGTCAGCCCGATGCGTTCCGGCTGGTGCCTGAGGTGCTTGGAGAGATATTTGGAGACTCGAACGAGCCGTCTGTCGTCCATGGGACACCAGGATGCTGGCTCACCCCGCCGTTTTCCACCGGATTCGCGCCCGGCGCCTCCACGCTGGAGCGCGCGTCAGGACGTCACCTTCCGGCCTCGTACGTCCTCGCGAGTCCGCGCCTTCGCCGGAACGCCACCCCGAGCCGGTACGGCCGGTGTGGGCCGGGCCGGTGCGGGCCGGTGGGGCGGTGCGGGCTCAGCCGTCGGCGGCCCAGCCGTGGGTGCGCTTGAGGACGGCGGCCACGCGGGCGAAGCGGGCGCCGTCGAGGACGGAGCCCTCGCGCCGGATGTCACCCTCGGCGAGGGTGAAGACCCGGTCCAGGCGCAGGTAGGAGACCCGGTTCTCCCGGTCCCACTGGCCGGGGCCGATCTCCAGCCAGTCGTCGGGGTCGCCGCCGCCGGCCCGGCTGGACAGCATCAGCGCGAGCAGCTTGCGCCCGTGCCGGCCGACGACGAGCAGCGGCCGGTCCTTGCCCCGGTCCGGATCCTCCTCGTAGGGGACCCAGGCCCAGACGATCTCGCCGGGGTCGGCGAGCCCGTCGAGGTCGGGGGAGTAGTGCAGGGTCGCGCTCCGGTCCACGCGGTGGACCTCGCTGACCGCGCCTCGGGCCGGCCGGGGGTCCTCACCAAGATCACGCACGTGCACAGCCTATTGCAGACCCCCGCACGCTTCCAAGGGGGCCGGGAGACGACGGAGATCGACGGGGAGGCGGGACGCCTCCGCCGCGATCGGGATCATCTCGGTGCCGGGAGACGAAGGTCGACGGAGGGAGCGTGCCGCCCGCTGGCCGGGGGCCAGCGGGGCGGCCGAGATCCGGGTGGGCGGGTGCCCCGGTCCGGACCTGGTTCGAAAGACGGCTCAGCCGCCGCTCTTGCGGCGGAAGGAGCGCTTGGCCGCAGCCGGGCCGTGAGCACCGTGGATCTTCGAGGAGTTCTTCCCCTTGCCCCCGGCGCCCGCGTCCGCCTGGGCGAGCTTCTTGCGCTCCAGTGCTTCGCGGAACTTGCGCTTCAGCTCGTCGTCGGAACTTTCGGAACCTTCGGGCTCCGGTGTGACGTCAGACATTACAGACCTCCTGATCTATCGGGCGGTCCAACCCCGACCAACAGGATCATCATCCTCTCATCCGGACCCTTCCGGCGTGCAGGCCCCCCGCTTCGGCTCTGAGAGGAAGCCCCTGGAGGAAGCCCCGGGAAAGAGTCCCGGAGGGATCCTCGGGAGAGGGTCCTGGGAAGGGGCCCGAGGGGAGGCTCGGGAGAACTCCGGAGGGAAGGACGGGGACAGGCGCGTGCCGCGAGCTCCGCGGGTGCGCCGTCCGGCCACGTCAGTGCATGCCCAGGGCCATCATCAGCAGCAGGCCGGCCAGGTGGCCGACGACCACGAAGACGATCACGAAGACGAAGACGAACTTCGCCGGGCCGTGCTCGAAGTGCCGGCCCTCCTTGAGCGTGGAGCGCTTGGCCTCGCGCTCGGCGATCCGCTCCTCGATCGGCTTGCTGTGAAACATGGGGATCCTTTGCTCGCCGACGGTTGGGGCGATAATAGTTTGTGTACTAATTATCGTACTATGTCGGTTGGAGGCGCGCGTGAGTGACATGGCCGACCCCCTGAGCCTGGACCGTCAGGTGTGTTTCGCCCTGGCGATCGCCTCGCGCAACGTCATCGGGCTCTACCGGCCCCTGCTGGAGCCGATGGGACTCACCCACCCCCAGTATCTGGTCATGCTCGCCCTCTGGGAGCGGGCACCGCTCTCGGTCAAGGAGCTGAGCAAGCTACTGAGACTCGACCCCGGTACGCTGTCCCCGCTGCTGAAGCGTCTCGAGGCCGTCGGCTACATCCGGAGGCGGCGTGACAGCCAGGACCAGCGTGTCCTGGCCGTCTCGCTCACACCGGAGGGTCACAGGCTGCGGGGCGAGGCGGAGAAGGTTCCGCCGGCGATCGTCGGGCGTCTGGGGATGAACATGGAGGAGCTCCAGGAGCTCCACCGGTCGCTGACACGGGTGATCGCGGCGGCGGACGGCGCGCATCACTGATTCGCGGAGAATCAGAGGACAGGGAGAGGAAAGGCTCATGGCCGGAAGTCACGGGGGAAGCCCCAAGTCTTGGCTCGCGGTGATCGTCATCCTGCTGGGGTTCACCGTGGGGGGCGTCGCCCTGTGCCTCGGCCCCAACTGGACGTTCTTCTGGGTCGGGGCCGGGATCATCGCGATCGGCGGCGTGATCGCCCTGATGGTCGACATCTTCTCGGACGTCATCATCGACGCGCCCCGCGTGCCGATGGACCAGGGCAACGGCTGATCAGGTCTTCTGCAGCGCCTCCTCGACAGAGGTGAAGACCTCGAAGGAGGCGCGCAGGCCGGTGATGGTGAGGATCCGCTCCAGGGTGCCGTGTACGCCGACAAGGGCGAGCCGGATGCCCAGGGCGCGGCTCCGCCGGAGCGCCAGGATCAACTCGGCGACCCCGGTGGAGTCACAGAAGGTGAGGCCGGCGACGTCGGCCACGACCATGGAGGGCGTCTCGGCGGCCCACGCCTTGTCCATCTCCGCGCGCAGGGCGGGGGAGTGCTGATAGTCGAGCTCTCCGAGCGCCCGGACGACGAAGACCGTTCCGAGCAGGCTCGATGAGACCGTGAAAAAGGCCATGCTGCGCTCCTTTGCCCGCGGGTGGCAGGGCGGGCTGCCTTTTTCCTACCAGTTCCGGGACCACCGTGCCCCGACGGGGCCTCAAATGATCCGATAGAGCAACTCGGGCCGTCCGAGGCCACCGTACTGGGGCACCCGGTGTGTGATCCCGCTCTCCGTCAGATGCTCCAGATAGCGGCGGGCGGTCACCCGGGAGACGCCGATCGCCGCCCCGGCGGTCTGGGCCGACAGGCCGCCGGGGGACCTGCGCAGCTCCGCCAGTACGGCGTCGAGGGTGGCCTGAGTCATCCCCTTCGGCAGGAGGTTCTGCGCCGGGCCGCGCAGCGCCGCCAGCGCGCGGTCCACCTCGACCTGACCGCTCGCCTCCCGCGCGCCCTCCACCGACGACCGGAACTCGGCGTAGCGGGTGAGCTTCTCGTTCAGCGAGGCGAAGGTGAACGGTTTGAGCAGGTACTGGGCCACGCCGACGGAGACGGCCGACCTGACCACCGACAGGTCCCGCGCGGAGGTGACCGCGATGACGTCCGACATCACGCCCGCCGCCCGCAGCGCCCGGCACACCTCCAGCCCGTGCATGTCCGGCAGGTAGAGGTCGAGCAGGATCAGGTCGACGGGCTGCCGCCGCAGGAAGCGCAGCGCGTCGCCGCCGGACCTGACCACCCCCGCCACCCGGAAGCCGGGCACCCGCTCCACGAAGACCCGGTTCGCCTCGGCGGTGATCTCCTCGTCCTCGACGACCAGTACCGAGATCATGAGGTGTCCTTCCCTCGCAACGGCAGCCGTACGGTGAACAGCGCGCCCGCCCCGCTCTCCGCCGGCCGTCCGGCACCCGCCTCGCCCGCGACCGCGCGAGCGGCCCCCACGGCTCCCGCGGCCGGACCCGGCACGGTCAGGCCCGGCTCTGTCACCAGGTCCGGCTCGACCGCGCCGCCGACCTCGATCGTCCCGCCCATGCGGCGGACCGCCTGGCCGACCATGGCGAGGCCGAGGCCGCGGCCGTCGCCCTTGGTGGTCCAGCCCCGCCGGAAGGCCTCGCCCGCCGTCGCCGGGTCGAGGCCGGGCCCGCTGTCCGCCACGCTGATCACGAAGGTCGCCTCGTCGGCGCGCAGCCGCACCTCCACCCGCGCGGGCCGGGTGCCCGACATGGCCGCGTCCGCCGCGTTGTCTATCAGGTTGCCGACGATCGTCACCAGGTCGCGGGTGTCCAGGCCGAGGTCGTCGAGCTCGCTGTCCGGGGTGATCGACAACTCCACCCCCCGCTCCCCGGCCTCGGCGCTCTTGCCCAGCAGCAGCGCGGCGAGCACGGGTTCGCGTACGGCGCCCACCACCCGGTCGGTGAGCTGCTGCGCGGCCTTGATCTCCTCGGTCGCGAACGCGACCGCCTGCTCGGCGCGGCCCAGTTCGACGAGGGTGATGACCGTGTGCAGGCGGTTGGCCGACTCGTGCGCGGCGGCCCGCAGGGAGTCGGCGAAGCCGCGCTCGGCGCTGAGCTGCCCGCTCAGGGACTGCAGTTCCGTGTGGTCGCGAAGGGTGATCACGGTGCCGAGCGAGCGGCTGCCGGAACGGACCACCGCCACGTTCACCACCAGCGTCCGCTCCCCGGTCATGTGGATCTCGTCGGTGCGGTTCTCGGTCGCCGAGAGCCGCTCGCCCAGCGAGGAGGGAAGGCCCAGCCTGGTGACGTGCCTGCCGCTCACCTCGCCTGACAGGCCCAGGAGCTCCCTGGCCCCGTCGTTGCAGAGCGTCACCGTGCCCGCGTTGTCGACGAGCAGCAGTCCTTCCCGTACGGCGTGCAGGATCGCGTCGTGGTACTCGTACATCCGGCTCAGCTCGGCGGGGCCCATCCCGTGCGTCTGGCGGCGCAGCCGGGCCCCGACCAGGTAGGTGCCCACCCCGCCGACGGACAGGCCGAGCAGGCCGATCAGCACGGCGCCGGTGATCTGCCCGCGGAGCCTAACACTGATCTTGCTGATCGTGATGCCCCCGCTGACCAGGGCCCGTACCTCGCCGCCGGCGTCGCGGACCGGGGCGACGGCGCGGACCGAGGGGCCGAGGGTGCCGGTGTAGGTCTCGGTGAAGACCCGCCCGGCGAGGGCGGGCGCGGTGTTGCCGAGGAAGCGGCGGCCGATCTCGGCGGGGTTGGGATGCGTGTAGCGCACGCCGTCGAGGCTCATGATCGTGATGAAGTCGACCCCGGTCTCCCGCCTCACCCGTTCCGCGTACGGCTGCAGGGCCGCGGAGTCGCCCAGGGAGGCGAGGACGGAGGGGGAGTCGGCCACGCTGACGGTCACCGCCCTGGCGGTGACGGTGGCCTCCTCGACGAGCAGGTCACGCATCTGCAGGAACGCCAGCAGCGCGCCACCGGTCACGGTGACGCCTACGACGACGATCTGGAGGGCCAGCATCTGCCGGGCCAGACTCCAGTCGCGGATGCGTCTGGGAAGTTTCCGCAAGTTCACGAACGAAATGTACGCAATGGTGACTTAGATCACAGGGCCGGAGATAGTCGCTCGACCGGATTTTTCCTCTAGCGCGTGGAGCACGCATGAGCGCGGCCCGAGACAAAACACATTACCTGTACATCGCCGTCATCGTCGCCGTGGTCGCCGGTATCGCGATCGGCTTCGCGGCCCCCGACGTCGGTGTGGCGCTGAAGCCGCTCGGCACCGGCTTCGTCGCCCTGATCAAGATGATGATCAGCCCGATCATCTTCTGCACCATCGTGCTCGGCGTCGGATCGGTCACCAAGGCCGCCAAGGTCGGCAGGGTCGGCGGCCTCGCGCTCGGCTACTTCATCGTCATGTCGACCGTCGCGCTCGGCATCGGCCTGCTCGTGGGCAACCTGGTCGACCCCGGACAGGGCCTGCAGCTCACCGACGAGCTGCGCAAGGCCGCCGAGGCCGAGGCGGCCAAGGGCGGCGAGACCGACACGGTGTCGTTCCTGCTCGGGATCATCCCGACCACGCTGGTGTCGGCGTTCACCGAGGGCCAGGTGCTGCAGACCCTCCTGGTCGCGCTGCTCACCGGGTTCGCCCTGCAGGCGATGGGCGAGCGCGCCAAGCCCATCCTGAACGGCATCACCCACATCCAGCGGCTCGTCTTCCGGATCCTCGCCATGATCATGTGGGCCGCCCCGGTCGGCGCCTTCGGCGCGATAGCCGCGGTCGTCGGCGCCACCGGCATGGACGCGCTCAGGAGCCTCGGCGTCATCATGCTCGCCTTCTACCTGACCTGCGTGCTCTTCGTGTTCGTCATCCTCGGCCCGATGCTCTTCCTGGTGGCGCGGGTCGGCCTGTTCTCGCTGCTGCGCTATCTGAGCAGGGAGTTCCTGCTGATCCTGTCGACCTCGTCGTCGGAGTCGGCCCTGCCCCGCCTGATCGCCAAGATGGAGCACCTCGGCGTGAGCAAGCCCGTCGTCGGCATCACCGTGCCGACCGGGTACTCCTTCAACCTGGACGGCACGGCCATCTACCTCACCATGGCCACGCTGTTCGTCGCGAGCGCCACCGGCGCCCCGCTCGCCTTCGGCGAGCAGGTCTCCCTGCTGGTGTTCATGATGATCGCGTCGAAGGGCGCGGCCGGGGTCACCGGCGCGGGCCTGGCCACCCTCGCGGGCGGCCTGCAGTCCCACCGCCCCGACCTGGTCGACGGCGTCGGCCTCATCGTCGGCATCGACCGCTTCATGTCCGAGGCGCGGGCGCTGACCAACTTCGCCGGCAACGCGGTCGCCACCGTCCTGATCGGCACCTGGACGGGCGAGTTCGACCGGGAGCGCGCGACCGAGGTCCTGGCGGGCAGGGCGCCGTTCGACGAGACGACCCTCCTCGACGACGACGAGCGCGGCGACGACGGCCCGCCGCCCCCGCCGCCCGCCTCGCGGACGGACGACCCGGCCCTGACCCCGGCGTAGCGACGGCGGCCCGCGGCGGGCGCATGGGCCGGTGCCGGACGCTTGTCTCGGGGGAGCGAGTGTCCGGCACCGGCCCGTATCCGTACCGGAACGCTCCAGGTGAGGCCCGCGACTTCCGGGTCCACACCGGCTCGCGGAAGCCTTGCGGGATGTGTTAACGCCAGAAAAACTTCTTAATAAAAACGATTGACCGACCTCTTGTCCGTTTTGTGAGCCCCCTGCTACATTCCCAGTCAATCGTTTGACCAACCAAAGGGGATCCTCGGGGATGGCTGTCACGATCGACCTGACGGGACGCACGGCGCTCGTCACCGGTGCCGCGGGAGGCCTGGGTTTCGGATGCGCCCAGGCGCTGGCCGAAGCGGGAGCCGACCTCGTCGTCTCCGATCTCGCAGGGCCGCGGCTGACCGAGGCCGCCGCCTCTCTCGGAGCGCGCGAGCGGGCCGCCGACCTCACCGATCCCGGCCAGGCGGTGGCGCTGGCCGAGGGGATCGGCCGGATCGACATCCTGGTGAACTGCGCGGGGATCATGCGCACCACACCCCTGCTGGAGGTGTCGCCGGAGGAGTGGCGACGCGTCGTCGACGTCAACCTCAACGGCGCCTTCTGGATCACCCAGGCCGTCGGCCGCCGGATGGTCGAGCAGGGCGGCGGGTCCATCGTGACCCTCGCCTCCGTCGCCGCCCGCTCGGGGCGGCCCAACGCCGCCCACTACTCGGCGACCAAGACCGCGCTGCTGTCGCTGACGAAGTCGGCCGCGGAGGCCTTCGCGCCGGTGCGGGTCAACGCGGTCTGCCCGGGGATCTTCCTCACCCCCATGTGGGACGGGATCATCGCCGATCGTGACGCCCGCTTCGGCCCGGACGCGGGCGCGCAGTATCTCCAGGAGGTCAGCGACCGCTCCTCGCTCCGGCGTCCCGGCCGCCCGGACGAACTGGCCTCCGCCGTGCTCTTTCTCGCCAGCGACCTCGCGTCGTTCGTCACCGGCCAGGCGCTCAACGTCGACGGCGGACTGGAGATGAACTGACCGTGCAGACCTTCAAACTGCTGCCCAAGCTGTTCGGCGACGCGGGCATGGCCGATGTCTTCTCCGCCGAGCGCACAGTGCTCTCCTGGCTGCGGGTCGAGGCCGCGCTGGCCCAGGCACAGGCCGAGGCGGGGGTGATCGACGAGAGCGACGCCGAGGCCATCATCGGGGCCTGCGTCCCGGCCAACGTCGACATCGAGCGCCTCTGGCAGGAAGCCGTCAACGTCGGCTATCCCATCCTCCCGCTGGTGCGCATGATCGCCGCGGCGCTGCCCGAGGGGCCCAACGGTCGCGTGCACTACGGGGCGACCACCCAGGACATCATGGACAGCGGCCTCTCGCTGCAGATGAAGGAGGCGCTGGACCACCTGACCGCGCTGCTGGACACCTTCGGCGGAGTGCTCGCCGAGCTGGTCGAGGAGCACGCGGGCACCGTCGTGGCCGCGCGGACCCACGCCCAGCAGGCCGTGCCCACCACCTTCGGCGCGAAGATGGCGGTGCTGCTCGCCGAGGTCACCCGCCAGCGCCGGCGGCTGCGTACCGCCGTGAGGCAGGTCCCGCTCGTCTCCCTGTTCGGCGCCGGTGGCACCTCCGCCGCGATGGGCGAGCAGGCGGCCGTGGTCAGGAAAGGCATGGCCTCCCGGCTCGGGCTGGTGCCTACCGACGTGCCCTGGCACGTGGCCAGAGACGGAGTCGCAGAGTTCGGAGTCGTCTGCGCGGGTGTCACGGCGACCGCCGCCAGGTTCGCCCGCGAGATCGTCGACCTGTCCAGGACCGAGGTCGGAGAGGTTCGCGAGGCGGGCGGTCACCACCGAGGCGCGTCCTCCACGATGCCGCAGAAGGCCAACCCGATCGGCTGCGAGGCCATCATCGGGATGTCCGGTACGGCGGGGGCGCTCAGCTCCGCGCTGTTCCGGGCGATGGAGGCGGGACACGAGCGGGCCGCAGGTGAGTGGCAGGTGGAGTGGTACGTGGTGCCGCAGCTCGCCGAGCTCGCCGCGGGCGCGTTGGCCACGGCCGCGGAGGTGGCCCGGGGGCTGCAGGTCTTCCCCGAGGCGATGCGGAGCAACCTCGATGCCGAGGGTGGCCTGATCATGGCGGAGGCGTACATGATGCGTCTCGCCCCCGCCCTGGGGCGGGAGCAGGCGCACGACCTGGTCTACCAGGCGGCCCACGAGGCGCGGGCGCACGGCCGCGCGCTCGCCGAGACCCTGCGGGAACTGGCCGCTCCCGGTGATCTCGCGAGCCTGGGACCGCTGCCGATGCCTCCCGAGTCCTACCTCGGCGATGCCGAGACGATCTGTCTGACCGCGCTGGCGGCGTGGCGAACCGAGGAGAACGACGATGAGTGAGCGACGGCTCGCGGACCTGCTGGCCATGTGGCGGATCCGGGCCTTCGAGGAGAAGGTGCGCGACCTGCGGCTCGAAGGGCCGATCGTCGGCTCGGTGCACCTGTGCATCGGCCAGGAGGCGATCCCCGTCGGCGCCTGCGACGCCCTGGAAGCCGAGGACGCGCTGTTCGCGACCTACCGGGGTCACGGCTGGGCGCTCGCCAGGGGCGTGCCCGCCGAGCCGCTCTTCGCGGAGCTGATGGGCCGGGCCACCGGCGTCAACGGCGGGAGGGGCGGCTCCGCCTACTTCACCGCTGCCGAGTACGGCTTCCACGGTGAGAACTCCATCGTGGGCGCCGGCGCCCCGATCGCCTGCGGCGCGGCGCTCGCCGGCCGGTTCGACGGCTCCGGCCGGGTGGCGGTCACCGTCTTCGGCGACGGTGCGATGAACCAGGGCGCGGTGCACGAGGCGATGAACTTCGCCGCAGCCTTCGACCTCCCGGTGGTCTTCGTGTGCGAGAACAACCGCTACTCGGAGCTGACCCCGATCGCCGACATGGTCCGCGGCGGCAGGCTGGCCGACCGGGCCGCCGCCTACGGCATGCCCGGCCATCGCGTCGACGGCAACGACGCCGAGGCGGTCCGCTTCCATGTGCGCGACGCCGTCGAGGTCGCCCGCGAGGGTGGCGGACCGACGCTGCTGGAGTGCATGACGGAGCGCATCTCCGGCCATTACATCGGTGACGCGGAAAGCTACCGCAGGCCTGGGGAGATGGACCGGATCATGCGCAGGGAGCCGATCGCGCGGCTGTGTGAGGGCCTGCTCGCCGACGGCGTTCCCGCGGCCGAGATCGACGCGGTCGAGAGCCGCGCGAGGGCCGAGACCGAGGCCGCCGCCGCGGCCGCGCTGGCCGCACCGCTCGCCGACCCCGCGACCGTGATGGAGCACCTCTATGCCTGAGAGCACCGTTTCCGAGACCACCCGCAAACTGTCGTACGGAGAGGCCGTCAACGCGGCGCTGCACCGTCTGATGGAGGAGTTGCCGGAGACGCTCGTCTATGGCGAGGACGTGGGCGTACCCGGCGGCGTCTTCGGCGTGACGCGGGGCCTGCGCAAGCAGTACGGCGACCGTGCGTTCGACACTCCGATCAGCGAGTCGGCGATCCTCGGCAGCGCCGTGGGTGCGGCCATGATGGGTCGTCGCCCGGTGGTCGAGATCATGTGGGCTGACTTCTCGCTCGTCGCGCTCGACCAGATCGTGAACCAGGCGGCGAACGTCCGCTACGTCTCCGGCGGGCGCCTGGCGGCGCCGCTGACGATCCGCACCCAGCAGGGCAACGGGCCGGGCGCGTGCGCGCAGCACTCCCAGTGCCTGGAGGCGCTCTTTCTGCACGTTCCCGGGCTGCGGGTGTGCATGCCGTCCACCTCGCAGGACGCCCACGACCTGCTGGTCACGGCGGTGCACAGTGACGACCCCGTTCTGGTGGTCGAGAACAGGACCCTCTACTTCGGGGCGAAGGAGGAGGTGCGCGTCGGTGGCCCGGTTCTGCCGATGGGCGGCTCGCGGATCCGCCACGAGGGCTCCGACGCCACCGTCGTCACCTGGGGCGCCATGACCTGGCGGGCTGTGGAGGCCGCCAGGACCCTGGCCCTGGAGGGCTTCGGGGTCGAGGTGGTCGAGACCCCCTGGCTCAACCCGTTCGACACCGGCGCGGTGGTCGGCAGCGCCCGCCGCACGGGCAGGCTCGCGGTGGTCCACGAGGCCAACGTCACCGGTGGCTTCGGCGCGGAGGTCGTCGCGCGGGTGGCCGGCGCGGGGGTGGCGCTGAAGGCACCCCCGATCCGCGTCGGCACACCGGATGTCAGGATGCCCGCCGCGCCGGTCCTGGCGCAGGAGCTCGTCCCGGACGCGCGTCGTATCGCGGACGAGCTGCGAACGCTCATCCTGGGCGGTTCGCGATAGCGGTCCCGATGACGAACCGGCCCGTGGGGCACCGTCGGGAGCATTGTCGGGGGATTGTCGCCAAGTCAAACGTTTGACCTATTGCAAGCAGGAGAAACAATGAAGAAGGCATTCCTCGTGGTGGCCGCCCTCGCGGTCGGTGCGACCGCCTGTGGCGGCTCCTCCGCTGCGGATGAGGCCGCGCCGGAGAGCGGGAAGAAGCAGTACACGATCGGCGTCTCCAATCTCGGGCTGAGCTTCCCCTTCCCCGCCGCGATCGGCAAGGGCATCAAGGAGGAGGCGGCCAAGCTCGGCGTCACGATCGTCGAACTGGACGCGCAGGGCAAGGCCGACAAGCAGAGCAACGACATCCAGGACCTGATGGCCCAGCAGCCCGACGGCGTGCTGATGCTGCCGGTCGACTCCGGTGTCGCGCAGGGCCTCGCCGACCGGCTGAAGGCCGCGAACATTCCCACGGTCGCGGTGGCCTCCCAGGTCGGCGACCCCAAGGCCCGCAAGCTCAAGGACGTCTACCCCGGGCTGGTCGCCCTGGTCACCCAGGACGAGTACGCGGCCGGTGGCAAGGCCGGAGAGATCGCCGCCCAGGTCGTACCCGGCGGAGGCAAGATCGCCATCGTCGAGGGCGCGGCGGGCTTCGCCGAGGTCGTCAACCGCTGGCAGGACTTCCCCGCCGCCTCCGAGGCGAAGGGGGCGAAGTTCGAGGTCGTCGCCAGGCAGCCCGGCGACTGGGTGCAGGACAAGGCCCAGTCGGCGTGCCAGAACATGCTGGCGTCAAACCCCGGCGTCCAGCTCTTCTACGCCCAGTCCGACGACATGTCGGTGGGCTGCTCCAAGGCGGTCAAGGCCGCGGGCTCCGAGGCCAAGGTCATCGGCATCGGGGGCAGCAAGCTCGGCATCGACGCGATCAACGCGGGCGACGTGGTGGGCACGGTCTGTTTCAAACCCGAGGACCTCGGCAAGCTCGCCCTGACCACCCTTTACAAGCACCTGACCGGTGAGCAGAGGCAGGACGCCGCCTTCGTGACCTACGACACCCCGTCGATCACGAAGGACAACGTCGCCGACTGCACCCCGCAGTGGTGACCGCCCCGCTGCTCTCCCTGGAGGGCGTCGGCAAGTCGTTCCCCAACGGCACCGTCGCACTGCGGGGGGCGAGGCTGAACATCCTGCCGGGAAGCGTGCACGGTCTGGTGGGTGCCAACGGCGCGGGCAAGTCGACGATGATCAAGGTCATCGCCGGGGTGCACGCGCCGACGACGGGCACCGTGCGCTGGAAGGGCGAGGAGGTCGTCTGGCGTGACCCCGGATCCGCCAGGAAGGCGGGTGTCGCGACGATCATGCAGCACGTACCGCTCGCCCCGTCGCTCACCGTGCTGGAGAACGTCTTCCTCGGCGCTCCCGGGCCGTGGCGGCTGCCGCGCGCCCGCCGCGCGGAGTTCGCCGGGCTGCTGGAACGCGTCAACTACCTGATCGACCCCGACGCCGAGGTGATGGACCTGGCCATCGGGGAGCGGCAGATGGTGGCGATCCTCCAGGCGCTCGCCGTCGGCGCCGAGCTCGTCGTCATGGACGAGCCGACCGCCTCGCTCGCCGAGGGCGAGCGGCAGGTCGTCTTCGAGGTGGTCAGGAGACTCAGCGCCCAGGGCACCGCGTTCTTGTACGTCTCGCACTTCCTCGACGAGGTGCTCTCGCTCACCGACCGGGTCACCGTCCTGCGGGACGGGACCGTCGTCGAGGAGGGGGAGACGGACGTCTACGACGAGGACCGGCTGGTCCAGGCGATCGTCGGCCGGGACCTGCTCGCCGTGGAGCGTCGCACGGCCCCGCCCGCCGAGACCTCCGGACCGGCGTTGCTGGCCGTGCGGGAGCTGAACGCCCCTGCGGGCGTACGCGACGTCTCCTTCGAGGTACGTCCGGGAGAGGTCGTCGGCTTCGCGGGCCTGCTCGGCTCCGGGCGCTCGGAGATTCTGCACGCCGCCTACGGCGCCGACCCCCACGCCCGCGGCGAGGTGCGGGTCGCCGGCGAGAAGGTGCGGCGAGGCCCGCGCGCGGCCGTCGCCGCCGGCATGGCCCTGGTCCCCGAGGACCGTAACGCACAGGGCCTGATCGGCACCTTCCCGATCTGGAAGAACATCTCACTGCCCGACCTGCCGTCCCTGGCCCTGGGCCGGGTGATCCCGAGTGAGGGCGCGGAGACCGAGCGTGCCGCCCGGGTCATCGAGGACCTCGGCATCGTCTGCCCAGGACCCGAGGCCATGGTCACCGAGCTGTCCGGCGGTAACGCGCAGAAGGTCGTCTTCGGCAAGTGGCTGCACGGCGGGACCCGGATCCTCATGCTCGACGAGCCCACCGCCGGAGTCGATGTCGGGGCCAAGGCCGACATCCTCGAACTCGTCCGCGGGTTCGCCGCCCGGGGCGGCGCCGTGCTCATGGTGAGCAGCGAGTTCGAGGAGATCCTCGCGGTGGCGACCCGCGTGTTCGTCGTCCGCGAGGGCCGGATCGTCGCCGAACGACCGGCACACGAGACATCCGAGGAGGAACTGCTGATGCTGGCCAACGGATTCGGTGAGGGAGGTGTGCAGGGTGCCGCCTGAGACCTCGCCCCGCACCCCCGCGGCCCTGCCCGCGCGGCGCTCGCGGCTGACCGCCGCGCTACGGCCCGGCAACGCCGGGGTGGTCTACGCCTTCGTGCTCATCGTCGCCGTGCTGACGCTGCTCTCGGCCCAGCTGGGCCGGCCGAGTTACCTGTCACCGACCAACATCGTCAACATCCTGGACCAGTCGTCGCTGGTGGCCATCCTCGCCGTGTTCACCACGGTGGTCCTGATCAGCGGGAACTTCGACCTCTCCGTCGCCTCGGTCTCCGCCTTCTCGGCCGCGACGGTGCTCAGCGTGGTCAGCACGCTCGGGCTGCCGATGGCGATGGCGATCGCACTGGGCGCGGGGCTCCTCTGTGGCGCGGTCAACGGGCTGATCGTCCAGCGGGTCGGTATCAACGCCTTCATCGTGACGCTGGGAACCATGACGGCCGTACGCGGCCTGGTGCTCATCCTCACCGACGGCCGCACGATCACCGCCGAGGACCCCGACGCGCAGCGGGCGCTGATCGCGCTACAGGCCGGATACTGGACGGTCCCGCACATCCTGGCCGTCGCCGGAGCGGTGGTCCTGGTCGTCGGGGCGGTGCTGGTTCTGCTCGCACGCAGGTCCGGCGGCAGCCCGCTGCGCGGTGGCGTCGCGGTGGCGGCCGGTGCCGTCCTGATCGCGCTCAGCCCAATCCTCGGCTTCGAGTTGCGGCTGAGCAAGCCCACGTACTATCTCCTCGTGATCGTCACGATCACCTGGGCCGTGCTGCGCTACACCGTGATCGGCCGCCGCCTGTACGCCGTCGGCAGCAATGCCGAGGCCGCCCGCCTGTCCGGCATCAACGTCGACCGCTACAAGATCGGCGCGTTCGTGCTCAACGGCCTCGGCTCCGGTTTCGTCGGCGTGCTGTTCGCCGCCAAGCTGCTGGCCATCAACCCGACAGGCCTGCAGGGCACCGAGCTCACCGTGCTCGCCGCCGCGATCCTCGGCGGCACCTCGCTGTTCGGCGGCCTCGGCAGCGTGCTGAAGTCCGTCGTCGGCGCGCTGATCCTGTTCACCCTGGACAACGGGTTCAACGTGCTCAACCTGGGCGCCAACTACCAGGGCCTGATCGTCGGCACCGTGGTCATCGTGGCCGCGGCCATCTACACCATCGCCGGGCGGCAGCGCCAGGTTCGCCGGGTGCGGGAGTCGCAGGCGAAACCGGTGGATACCACTTCGAAACCCAGTGAATCCGAAAGACAGGGGGCTCTGCGATGAGGGGAGTCTGGCACTTCTCCTTCACCGTCGCCGACCTTGACAGGTCCGTGGCCTTCTACCGCGATCTGCTCGGCTTCACGCTCGTGCACCGGCAGGACCAGGACAACGACTACACCCGCAGCCTCGTCGGCTACCCCGACGCCGTGCTGCGCATCGCGCAACTGGCCGTACCCGGTCAGCCGCGCGGGGTCTCCAGCCACGACCTGGAACTCGTCGAGTATGTTCGCCCGCGCGGCGAGGGCAGGGACCCGGCCAGGCACCTTCCGGGCGCCGCCCACCTGGCGCTCACCGTCACCGACGCCCGTGCCGAGTACGCGCGGCTGTCGGCGGCGGGGGTGCGTTTCGTCTCGCCGCCCAACGAGATCACCGCCGGGGTCAACGCGGGCGGGTTCGCCTGCTATTTCCTGGACCCGGACGAGATCACCCTGGAGTTCGTACAGCCACCGCCACGCTGACGAACTCCAGGGATCCAGCGGCGTTGACACCCCCGGTGGAGCGTCCTAGTTTGTGCAAACTCAAACGACTGATCGAAAAGGAGCGGCGGATGGCCGTCATCGATGCCCACCAGCACTTCTGGAACCTGGAGACGGGTTCCTACTCCTGGTTGACACCGGAGGCGGGGCCGATCCACCGCACCTTCGCCCCCAAAGAGCTCCTCGGTCAGCTCGCCGCCGCCGGTGTGGAGCGGACCGTGCTGGTCCAGGCCGCCGACACCTACGCCGACACCGACGCGATGCTGGCGCAGGCGGACGCCCACGACTTCATCGCCGCCGTGGTGGGCTGGGTTCCGCTGAACCGGCCGGACGAGGCCGCCGAGGCGCTGGAGCGCTATGGGCGGCACCCGAGGTTCGCCGGGGTCAGGCATCTCATCCACGACGACCCCGACCCCGACTGGGTGATCCAGGACTCGGTGGTCGAGGGGCTGGGCCTCCTCGCGGCGGCGGGGCTGCCGTTCGACGTGGTCGCGGTGCTGCCCAGGCATCTGGAGCACGTGCCGGTCCTCGCCGAGCGTGTCCCCGGGCTGCGGCTGGTCATCGACCATCTGGCCAAGCCGCCGATCAGGGAGAAGGGCTGGGAGCCGTGGGCGTCGCTGATCGCCCGAGCCGCCGAGCATCCCAATGTGTACGCCAAGGTGTCCGGCCTCAACACCGCCGCCGATGCCGAGAGCTGGACCGCCGAGGACCTCCGCCCCTACGTCGACCACGCGATCGAGGTGTTCGGCCCCGACCGGCTGATGTTCGGCAGTGACTGGCCGGTGGCCATCCTCGCCGGAGACTACGCCAAGGTGTGGCGGGAGACGGGCGTGCTGCTCGCGGGCCTTGGCGGGAACGACCGTGCGGCCGTACTCGGAGGTACGGCCGCGCGCTTCTACGGGATCGGGGTCTGACCGTGCTGGACCTGCTCACCCCGATCGCGGCCGCCGCCGACCTGACCATCCCCGCGGGACACCGGCTCCCGATCGCGGTCGTCGGGGCGGGCGCCATCGTCGACGTCGCCCACCTGCCCGCCTACCGCGCCGCCGGTCTGGAGGTGACCGGCCTGTACGACCTCGACGGGGAACGGGCCCGTGAGGTGGCCGCCCGGCACGGCGTCGCGACGGTGTACGGCTCCCTGGGGGAGTTGCTCTCCGACGAGCGGATCGCGGTGGTGGACATCGCCGTCGCACCCGGGGCGCAGCCCGGCATCGCGCGGGCGGTCCTGGAGAGCGGCAGACACGTGCTCTGCCAGAAGCCCTTCGCTCCCGACGTCGCCACCGGAAGGCAACTCGTCGACCTGGCCGCCGCGCGCGGGTTGAAGATCGCGGTCAACCAGCAACTCCGCTTCGACGAGGGAATCGCCGCCGCGCGGGCCATGGTCAGGGCCGGATGGATCGGCGAGCCGACCACGATGACGTTCACCGTGAACATAGCCACCGACTGGAGCGGCTGGGAGTGGCTCGTCTCCACGGACCGCCTGGAGATCGTCTATCACTCGATCCACTACCTGGACGCCATCCGTTCCTTCCTCGGCGACCCGGTGACCGTGTTCTGCACCGGCAGCCGTACGGCGGGTCAGCTCCCCAAGGGGGAGACCCGCACGATGAGCACTCTGGTCTACCCCGGTGACGTGCGGGCACTGGTCCACGTGACGCACGAGAACCGGACCGGCGACCACGAGGCCGCGTTCAGAATCGACGGCACCGAGGGGGCGATCAAGGGCACCCTCGGGCTCCTCTACGACTACCCGCACGGCCGTCCCGACACGCTGCTGGTCAACAGCCGCACGGTACCGACCGACGGCTGGCTGCCGTACCCGGTGACAACTCGCTGGCTGCCGGACGCGGTCGCCGGGCCCATGGGGTCGCTGCTCGCCGCGATCGCGGAAGGTGGTGAGCCGGAGACGGCCGGTGCCGACAACCTCGGCACCCTCGCCTTGCTCGACGCCCTCTACCGCTCCATGGAGACCGGGGAGAGCAGACGCCTGCGGGCCGGGCCGGAGCCGGTGGGGGAGGCACGGTGAGGTCCGGGACGGACGGCGGTGTGAAACCCGGTACTGGGGGCGGAGGGAAACCCGTCCGGGTGACCCTGGCCCACGTCGCGGCGGCGGCGAGGGTCGACCGCGCGGTGGTCTCGCGGGTGGTGAACAACGACCCGTCGCTCAACATCCGGCCGGAGACCAGGGAGCGTGTCCTCGCCGCGGTCACCGCGCTGGGATACCGGCCGAACGTGGCGGCCCGGAGCCTGCGCACGGCCCGCGCCCACATGTTCGGCCTGTTCATCCCCGACTTCGCCAACCCCGTCTACGCGGAGATCATCAAGGGGGCCGAGGCCGCCGCGGCGGCGCTGAGCTACGTGCTCGTCACCGGCAGCGCCGCGGGGGCGGGGCTCGGCGGCTACATGGATCTGCTCGGGCAGGGCAGGATCGACGGCTTGCTGCTGGCGGGCGCCGAGGGCGAGTCCGGCCTGATCGAGCAGCTGGATCGGGCGACGGTTCCATGGATCATGCTCAACCGCAGGAGCCCCTCGGTCAAGCGCTACGTGATCCTGGACGACGAGCGGGCGGCCAGGCTCGCGGTCGAGCATCTGGTGGGGCTCGGCCATCGTCGTGTCGCCCATCTAGCCGGGCCCGACGGCGCCGACACGGCGTTGCGGCGCCGGGCGGGATACTCCATGGCGATGCGTGCCGCGGGCCTGCCGGAGGGGCAGGTCGTCGCCGCCGACTACACTCCCGCCGGCGGTGCCGCGGCGATGGCCGAACTGCTCGCCGCCCCCGACCCTCCCACCGCGGTCTTCGTGGCCAACGTCGCCTCCGCCATCGGCGCCATGGAAGCCGTACGGGCGGCGGGTCTGGAGATCCCCCGCCAGATCTCCATGGTCGCCGTGCACGACTTGGACCTCGCCAGCTACCTGGCACCGCCGCTCACCACGGTCCGGATGCCTCTGGCGGAGCTTGGCAGGAGAGGGGTGGCCCTGCTCGGCAGCCTCAAGCCGGAGGAGAGCGTCGAGGAGGTTCTCGACGGTCCCATCGAGCTGATCGTCCGCCGCTCCACGGCCCCGCCGCACGGAACCTGAGCCGTGACCCCGGCCTGTCCGGAGCGTCCGGGCCGAGCCTGCCCGGGGTCGGGCCCGGACCGGCACTGTTCGGCCCTGGGCGTCCGGGAGCGCTCAGGCCGACCGGTGCAGGAAGCCGATGCTCGCGGCGAGACCGCGGAGGTCGACGCCGAGGCGGCGCAGGATGGAGACCGAGGCATTCGAGCCGTCGGCCAGCAGGCCCTTGAGCAGGTCCTGCCCGGTCACCCCGAAGTGGTCGCCGGTGCTGACGGCGACCTCGACGACCTTCCTCGCCCTCGCGGTGAGGGGCAGGTCTCCGGCCGGGCCGCTGAGCGTGACGTTCAGCGGGCGGAGTCGGGAGCGCGTCAGCCGCCACGCCAGGGGGTCGTCCCGCCGGGCCGGGAGGCGCCGCCTGATCTCGTCCAGGTCGATGCCGATGGCGGCGAGCAGCGCCCGGTCGCCCGCCCGGCCCTTCGCGGCCTCGCGGTTCCGGATCTCCGCGCCGACGGCCTCCGGGGTGACCGCGAGATCCGCCACCGGCCATGACTCGGCCAGGGCGAGCAGGAACATGTCCTCGTCGAGTGCGGTGCGGCCGTGGTCGAGCGACAGCAGTCCGGCGCGGACCGTGGTCCGCCGGGCTTCGGGGGTGAATCTCGCGAACATCGTCAGCTCCCGCCCTCGGTGATTCGGTGTGCGTGCTTGCGGTGCGCCGTCTGCCGCCTGACTCCGAGCGCCGCGGCGATGACCTCCCAGGACGAACCCCGGTTCCTGGCCTCGATGACGTGCGCGGCCTCAAGCTCCTCCAGCAGCCTGCGCAGTGCCGCCACGGCCGCCAGCGCCACCACCGGATCCTCGCCGTCGACGGCCTCGGTGAACTCGCTCAGCGATCCCATGCTGTCAGCATAAGCTGACAAACTCATTGCTGTCAGCATTTGCTGACACTATTTCCGTATCTCCTGGTGCTCCCGGTGCCTCGTCACGTTCCGGGTGGGGACGCGCTAGCGTGCAGGGGTGGACAGGATCTTCACCGTCGAGGAGGCGCGGGCGCTCATGCCCGTGCTGCTGGAGCGGGCCGCCGCGTTCGTGGCGATGCGGGGTGAGCTGGCCGAGCTCGCCTACGAGCTCCGCAGCACCGGGACCTCCCCGGCCGGAGGGCTGGCGGAGGCGAAGGCCTACGAGGCCAGGCTGGAGGAGATCCTCGGCTGGTTCGAGGAGCGGGGCATCGAGGTCAAGGGCGTCGCGCCCCTGCTGGTCGACTTCCCCTCGGTGCTCGACGGGGTGCGCGTGCGGCTGTGCTGGCTCGAAGGGGACCGCGAGCTGGTGTGGTACCACCGGGACGAGCTCGGCTTCGCCGGTCGCAGGCCCCTTCCCTGACCCCGGTCCCCGAGAGCCCGGCTACTCGATCACGAGGTTGACCGGGATGTTTCCCCGGGTGGCGTTGGAGTAGGGGCAGACCTGGTGGGCGGCCTCCACGAGGGCGGTGCCGGCCTCCCCGTGCAGCTCGTCGGGGAGCTCGACGCGCAGCGTCACGGCGAGCGCGAAGCCCTTGCCCGCGGGGGAGAGGCTCACCTCGGCGGTCACCGAGGCCTCGGAGACGTCGGCCTTCTGCTTGCGGCCGACCAGCTGGAGCGCGCTGGCGAAGCAGGCGGCGTATCCGGCCGCGAACAGCTGCTCGGGATTGGTGCCCTCGCCGGAGCCGCCCATCTCCTCGGGCGGTGCGAGCCTCACGTCGAGGCGCTTGTCGGACGAGACCGCCCGTCCTTCCCTGCCGTTGGCGGTGGCGATGGCGGTGTAGAGCGTACTCATCGGGATCCTCTTCTCGATTGTGGACAACTCAATTGTGTGCAATTTAGTTGATAACAGTCAAGTTCGGTACAATCGCGATGTGAAGATCTCCGTCGAGAACCTGGTCTGCTTCGACGTGCACGCGGCGTCCCGCGCGCTGGACGCCGTCTATCGCAGGGTGCTGGCCGATCTCGGGCTGACCTATCCCCAGTATCTGGTCATGATGGTGCTCTGGGAGCGCGAGCCGGTGACGGTCAAGGAGCTCGGCGTGAGGCTGCGGCTCGACTCGGGCACCCTGTCGCCGCTGCTGAAGCGGCTGGAGGCGGCGAGCCTGGTGCGCCGCGAGCGCAGCGCCGACGACGAGCGCTCCGTGCTGGTGCGGCTCACGTCCAAGGGGATCCAGCTGGGGGAGCGGGCGTGTGACGTCCCCGCCCAGATCTTCGAGGCGGCCGGTCTCGCCCCCGCCGAGGTCCTCGGCCTGCAGCACACCCTGCGCCGCGTCATCGCCTCCCTCGACGGGTCGGCGCGATGACCACGGCCGACGACGTGCGCCGCGTCGCCCTGGCGCTGCCCAGGACCGAGGAGAGGATCGTCAGGGACCGGGTGACGTTCCGGGTGGGCCGGATCGTCTACGTCGCGATCTCGCCGGACGAGACCTCGATGGGCTTCGCCTTCCCCAAGGAGGAGCGGGCCGCGCTGGTCGCGGCCGAGCCGGAGAGGTTCCACATGCCCCGGCCCTCCGACGAGCGTTACAACTGGGTGCGGGTGTGGCTCGCGGCGATCGACGAGGCCGAGACGCGGGAGCTCGTCGAGGAGGCCTGGCGGATGGTCGCGCCCAAGAGGCTCGCGGCCGCCCATCTCGGAGAGCGGCCGCCCGCCTCGGGGAGCCGGTGATCAGGAGGTTCCGCTGAGGTGGACCTCCCGGGCCAGTTTCGTCGTCTGGGCGGTGGAGCGCTGCCAGGTGGCCCCCGCGGGGTGGGCGGTCAGCAGGACCACGATCCAGCGTTCCTTGGGGCCGACGAGCCCGGTGGTGTGCAGGACCGGGCGCCCCAGGTCGGGCACCGGCCCGGCCTGGACGGGGACGACCCGCGCGGCGGGCGCGACCTGGGCGCTGAGCGGGATCTCGCCGCCGGACGCGGGCCGAGCCGCGGAAACGGGCGCGGATGTGGACGCCGCGAGGGTCGCGGACAGGGCGGTGGGCACGGATGCGGATGCGGCGAAGGTCGTGGGCCGGGTGGCGGGCGCGGAGGAGGTGGCCGGGGAGGTCGTGGGACGGCAGCGGACCGGGGGCGTGGAACCGTACCCCGACCAGCCCTGCTTGACCGCCCACGGCCCGCGCACCGCGCGGGGGATGCCGAAGTGCTGGTCGAAGCCGTCGGAGCCGCACTGTCCCGACCTGCGCAGGTGGCCCAGGATCAGGTCGCGGACCCTGGGGTCGGCCCGGTCGAGCAGATAGCGGTAGGTCGTGACGACGTCCATCGCGCTGAGCGAGGTGTAGCCCCAGAAGCCCGGCTTGTCGGCCGGTGGGGGAGCGGTGTCGGTGAGCCGCAGCCTGCGGGCCATCCGCTGGACGATCCTTCCCTGGCCGCCCCGGGTCCAGAAGGACGTCGCCGCGCCGTCGTCGCTCACCCGCAGCATGACCTTGAGCAGCGCCAGGTCCCGCGCGGGAACGCTCCTGTGCGACTCCAGGTAGTCGATCGCGATGAGGATCTTCACCACCGACGCCGACCGGAACCTCCGGTGCGCGTTGCGGTACTCGGTCACCTTCGCGGCCTGCCGGTCGAAGACCACGTACCCGGCGGTCACCCCCGCCGGGACGTGTGGCTTGCCGGGGGCCGCAGCCGAAGCCGGAGCCGTGGCTGCGACAAGAGGGATGAGCATCGCGGGGACTACCAGAAAACGCATCACGGGACGAATGCCTATCAGATCCCGGCGCCGACGTCAGGAGGACGCCCTTCCCGGGGGTGTTCCGGAGGCGAGGGGCTCGACGGGCGGGCTCCGGCGATATAACCGACTAAACATGTAGAGATTAAGGGTTTTAGTGTTATCGTCGTTACATGTCGGCAGTTCCCTTGCATCTCGCCGTCGCTCTCGACGGCGCCGGATGGCATCCCGCGGCCTGGCGTGACCCCGCCGCCTCCCCGAAAGCCCTGTTCACCGCCGCCTACTGGGCCGCCCTGGTGGCCGAGGCCGAGCACGGCCTCCTCGACTTCGTCACCATCGAGGACTCCCTCGCCCTGCAGACCACGCTCCTGGACGGCCACGACGGCCGTACCGACCAGGTGCGCGGGCGTCTCGACGCCGTCCTCGTGGCCTCCAGGATCGCCCCGCTCACGGGCAGGATCGGGCTGGTGCCCACGGCCACCACCACGCACACCGAGCCCTTCCACGTCGCGAGCTCCATCGCCACCCTCGACTACGTCAGTTCCGGGCGGGCCGGATGGCGCGCCCAGATCTCCGGGCGCCACACCGAGGCCGCCCACTTCGGCCGCAGGGAGGTTCCCGAGCTGAGGCCCGAGGACCTCGGCGACATCGACAGGTCCCCCCTGGTGCGGGAGCTGTTCGGCGACGCCGCCGACGCCGTGGAGGCGGTGCGGCGCCTCTGGGACAGCTGGGAGGACGACGCGGTCATCCGCGACGTGGCCACCGGCCGGTTCGTCGACCGCGACAAGCTCCACTACGTCGACTTCGAGGGCGAGCGCTTCACCGTCAAGGGGCCGTCCATCGTGCCGCGGCCGCCCCAGGGGCAGCCGCTGGTCACCGCGCTGGCACACGCCCGCCTGCCGTACGAGTTCGCCGCCCGCGGCGCCGACGTCGTCTACGTCACGCCGCACGACACCGAGCGGGCGCGGGCCGTCGTGGCGGAGGTACGCGAGATCGAGCGCGAGGTGCGCGCCCCGGACGCCGGAGAGCTGAAGATCTTCGCGGACCTCGTCGTCTTCCTGGGAGAGGACGGGGACGAGGCCCGCGAGCGCAGGGCCAGACTCGACGAGCTCGACGGTGCCGCGTACACCTCCGACGCCGCGATCTTCACGGGCACGCCCGGCGAGCTCGCCGACCTGCTCCTGGAGTGGCGCGCCGCCGGGCTGGAGGGCTTCAGGCTCAGGCCCGCCGTGCTGCCGGCCGACCTGAACGCGATCACCCGCGGCCTGGTGCCCGAGCTCCAGGCGCGCGACGCCTTCCGCCGCGCGTACGAGGCCGACACGCTCCGCGGCCACCTCCGCCTGCCCCGACCCGCCAGCCGATACGCAGGGAGCCGACGATGAAGCAGGTCATCCTCGCCGCCCACTTCCCGGGCGTGAACAACCACACGGTCTGGAGCGATCCCGCCTCGGGCAGCCAGATCGACTTCGCCTCGTTCACCCACCTGGCGCGGACCGCCGAGCGCGGTAGGTTCGACTTCTTCTTCCTCGCGGACGGGCAGCGGCTGCGCGAGCAGCGCGGCAGGATCCACGACCTCGACGTGGTCGGCCGCCCCGACTCGCTCACCGTGCTCTCCGGCCTCGCCGCGGTCACCGACCGCCTGGGCCTGGCCGGGACGATCAACGCCACCTTCAACGAGCCGTACGAGCTCGCCCGCAGGCTCGCCACCCTCGACCACCTGTCCGGCGGCCGGGCCGGGTGGAACGTCGTCACCTCCTCCGACGCGTTCACCGGGGAGAACTTCCGCAGGGGCGGCTTCCTGGAGTACGCGCGGCGCTACGAGCGGGCCGAGGAGTTCGTGCGGACCGTCAACGAGCTCTGGGACTCCTGGGCCGCCGAGGACCTCGTCGCGGACCCGTCGGCGGGCACGTTCGCCAGGCGGGAGGCGGGGGAGTTCGCCCACCGGGGCACCCACTTCGACATCGGCGGCCACTTCACCGTGCCGCGCAGCCCGCAGGGGCGCCCGCTCACCATCCAGGCGGGAGACTCCGAGGGTGGCAGGGCCTTCGCGGCGGCCACCGCCGACGCCGTCTTCTCCCGGCACAGCAGGCTCCAGGACGGGCAGGCCTTCTACCGCGACGTCAAGTCGAGGCTGGCCGCGCACGGCCGGTCGCCCGACTCCCTGAAGATCCTGCCCGGCGCCACGTTCGCGCTCGGCGACACCGACGCCGAGGCCCAGGAGAACGCCGACCACATCCGCCGCCAGCAGGTCAGCCCGCAGACCGCGATCCTGCTGCTGGAGCAGCTGTGGAACCGCGACCTGTCGGCCTACGACCCCGAGGGCCCGCTGCCCGAGATCGACCCGGACGTCTCGGACGACTCGATCGTCAAGGGCCGGACCCGGATGTCCCGCGACCCGCTCAGGACGGCGGCGGAGTGGCGGGCCCTGGCCGAGTCCAAGAAGCTCGGCATCCGCGACCTGATCATCGAGGTGACCGGCAGGCAGTCCTTCATCGGCTCGCCCTCGCGCGTCGCCGAGGAGATCAACGAGTTCGTGCAGGGCGACGCCTCCGACGGCTTCATCCTGGTGCCGCACCTCACCCCCGGCGGCCTGGACGACTTCGTCGACAGGGTCGTACCGCTGCTGCAGGAGCGTGGGGTCTTCCGCGCCGACTACGAGACCACCACGCTGCGCGGACACCTGGGCCTGGAGAACGAACGATGAGATTTCTGGCCATCACCCTGATCGTCCATGGCCCCGACCCCATCACCGGCGAGCTCAAGTCGACCAACGCGCGCCTGCGCGAGGTCGTCGAGAACGCCGTGCTCGCCGAGGAGCTCGGCTTCGACGGCTTCGGCGTCGGGGAGCGGCACGAGCGCCCGTTCATCTCCTCTTCCCCGCCGGTCGTGCTCAGCCACATCGCGGCCAGGACGTCGGCGATCAGGCTGTTCACCGCGGTCACCACGCTGAGCCTGCTGGACCCCGTACGCGCCTACGAGGACTACGCCACCCTCGACCACCTCTCCGGCGGACGCCTGGAACTCATCATCGGCAAGGGCAACGGCGCCGCGCAGGCCCAGCTGTTCCACGTGACCGGCGAGGACCAGTGGGAGCGCAACCGGGAGGGCTACGAGCTGTTCCGCCGCCTGTGGCGGGAGGACAGGGTGACCTGGTCGGGGAGGTTCCGGCCGCCCCTGACCGACGCGGAGACCTGGCCGCGCCCGCTGCAGCGGCCCATCCGCGTCTGGCACGGCAGCGCCACCAGCAAGGAGTCGGTGGAGCTCGCCGCCCTGTACGGCGACCCGCTCTTCTCCGCCAACGTCAGCAACCCGGTCGAGCCGTACGAGGAACTGGTCCGCCACTACCGGGAACGCTGGGAGTTCCACGGCCACGACCCCGCCGACGCCCTGGTGGGCGCGGGCACCGCGGGCTACTACGCGACGAAGAACTCCCAGGACGCGATCGAGACCTACCGGCCGATCTTCAACGCCCGGCTGGAGCTGTTCAGGAAGGCCGGCGTGGAACCGGTCTTCCACACGCTGGAGGACGCGATCGAACGCAGCTCGATCCTGGTCGGCAGCCCGCAGCAGATCATCGACAAGGTCCACAGCTACCACGAGCGGCTCGGGCACGAGGTCATGCACCTGCACGCCGACGCGGACGGCCTCACCGACAAGCAGCACCGGACGGCCCTGGAACTCTTCCAGAGCGACATCGCCCCCGTGCTGCGCGCGGAGATCCCCAGCAGGCCGTTCCCCCGCCACGAGGACTCCGAGCCCGGGACCCCGGCCTCGTCCCCGAGTCCGGCCCCGGCCCCGGCTCCGAGCGCGAGTCCGGCCCCGGCCCCGGCCCCGGGCCCGGGCCCGGACGGCGCCCGGCACGAGAGCCCGTGGCACGGCGACGCGCGGGACGGGGGACGGCCGTGACCTCCCTGTCGATCCTCGACCTCGCCCCCGTCCCCTCCGGCGGCACGCCGGGCGACGCGCTGCGCAACACCCTCGACCTGGCCCGGCGGGCCGAGGAGTTCGGCTACCGGCGCTACTGGGTGGCCGAGCACCACCTCGCGCCCGGCGTCGCCAGCGCCGCCCCGGCCGTGCTCATCGCCCTGGTGGCCGCCGCGACCAGCACGATCAGGGTCGGCTCGGGAGCCGTCCAGCTCGGCCACCAGACCGCGCTGTCCGTGGTCGAGCAGTTCGGCCTCGTCGACGCGCTCCACCCGGGCCGCGTCGACCTCGGTCTGGGCCGCTCCGGCCAGCGCAAGGCCGAGTTCGCGGAACTGGCCAAAAAGGCCCCGCCCCCGCCGAAGCCCGCCAGGGTCGTGGACGGGCTGCTCATCCCCGAGGCCTTCTCCTTCGCCGCGCTCGCGAAGTCGCCGCTGTTCTCCCTGTACGGCGTGCTGCTGCAGCAGCCGGGCGCGGAGAGCCCCGACTTCGCCGACCAGGTCGACGAGATCGCGGCCCTGCTGGCCGGGACCTACCGCTCCCCCGAGGGGGTGGCCGCGCACGCCACCCCGGGCGAGGGCGCGGATCTGCGGCTGTGGATCCTGGGCAGCAGCGGCGGGCAGAGCGCGCAGGTGGCGGGGGAGCGGGGACTGCCGTTCGCGGCGAACTACCACGTCAGCCCGTCCGGCGTGCTGGACGCCGCGGAGGCGTACCGGGAGGCGTTCAAGCCCTCGGAGGTCCTCGCCGAGCCCTACCTGGTCGTCTCGGCCGACGTCGTCGTGGCGGAGGACGACGAGACGGCCAGAGAGCTCGCCTCCCCGTACGGGCTCTGGGTCCGCAGCATCCGCACCGGCGCCGGGGCGATCCCGTTCCCCACCCCGGCCGAGGCGGCGGCCCACGAGTGGACCGAGGAGGACCGCGCGCTGGTCGCCGACCGGCTCGCCACCCAGTTCGTCGGCTCCCCGCGGACCGTCGCGGAGAGGCTGCGCGTGCTGCGCGACGTCACCGGCGCCGACGAGCTGCTCGTCACCACCATCACCCACGACCACGCCGACCGGGTCCGCTCCTACGAGCTGCTCGCCGCGGAATGGGAAGGAGGCGCCGTCACGCGTTGAGCCCGCGTCACCCACACCCCTTCCGGCACCCGGCGGTCACCGCCGGGTGCCGGAAGTTTTCTCCGGGAATCCGGTGAGGGACGTCGAGAACGTGTCGCGGGCTCCGACGTCCCCGGTGAGGCGCCCCACAGGGGGGCGCTCCCGATCCGCCACCGGAAGGAGTCCCCGGCCGGAGGACAGCCCGCCAGGGAAACAGGATCGGAAAGGCCCGGAAGAACCGTTCCCCTCGGGGGCGGGAAAGGACAGTGCCGTGAAAACCTCTGCCCTCGGCAGCATCCTGTTCGGCAGCGCCGACCCGGCCAGGCTGCACGCCTGGTATCTCGCCGCGCTGGAGCCCGAGCACTTCGGCGACGGCTTCATCGACTTCGGCGGTGTCCGGGTGCTCTTCGAGGCCCGCGACGACGTCGCCCCCGCGACCGCCGAGCCCGGACGGGTGATCTTCAACTTCCACGTGGAGGACGCCCGCGCCACGGCCGCGCACCTCGACGGCCTGGGGGTGACCTGGCTGGTCGAGGTCGAGCGCCGGGAGGCGGGGCTGTTCGGCACGCTGGTCGACCCGGACGGCAACTACCTCCAGATCATCGAGCTCAGCCAGGAGTACCTCGCCGCCGCGCGGCGATGACCTGTCCGGCGGACGACATCGACGCCGCCGTCGGCGGGCCGGCCGGGCGCGGGGTGGTCTTCGAGCGGTACGACGGCCTCCCGCAGGACGACAGGGGCGTCATGCGGGGGGTTCCCCATCGCGTGGTTCAAGGACCCGGCGGGCAACGTCCTGTCCGTCCTCCGGGACGGATGGCCGGCCCTTGACGGATCGCGCCCGGCCCGCCCGGGAGGGCGGGCCGGGCGCGATCTCAGGCGCGCTTGGCGATGGCGGTGATGAAGGGCTGGACGAGCCGCGCGGCCAGCGGGCCGAACGCGGCGAGGATGAGAACGTACGCCGCGGCGAGCGGGCCCAGGTCGGGATGGGCCCCGGCGGCCACCGCGAGCCCGGCGATCACGATGTTGAACTCGCCCCGGGGGATGAGCGCGATGCCGGCCCGCGCCTGCCCGGCCTTGGCGATGCCCGCCCGGCGGGCGGCGTAGGCGCCGGTGAGCAGCTTTGTGATCATGCTGATCAGGGCGAGCAGCGCGGCCAGCCCGGCGACCGGCAGGATCTTGGTCGGGTCGGTCTGCAGGCCGAAGAAGACGAAGAACACCGCGGCGAACAGGTCGCGGATCGGGGTGAGCAGTGCCTGCGCGTCCTCGGCCAGCTCGCCCGAGAGCGCGATGCCGACGAGGAAGGCGCCGACCGCGGCCGAGACCTGTAGCTGCTGGGCCACCCCGGCGACCAGCAGCGCGAGCCCGATGACCTTCAGCAGCAGCACCTCGGAGTTGGGGCTGGAGACGAACGCCTCGATGGCCTTGCCGTAGCGGAGCGCGACCAGCAGCACGACGCTGACCGCGGCGAGCGCGATCGCCACGGTGACCGCGCCGCCGGCGAAGCTCAGCCCGGCGAGCACCGCGGTGAGGACCGGCAGGTAGATCGCCATCGTGAGGTCCTCGAAGACCAGCAGCGACAGCACCACCGGCGTCTCGCGGTTACCGATCCACCCCAGGTCGGACAGGACCTTCGCGGTGATGCCCGAGGAGGTCGCGTACGTGACGCCGGCCATCGCGATGGCGGCCACCGGACCCCAGCCCAGCAGCAGCGCGGCGATCGCGCCCGGCGCGGCGTTGAGCACCAGGTCGACGACGCCCGCCCGCGCGTTGCTCTTGAGACTCGTCACGAGCTCGTCGGCGTTGTACTCCAGGCCGAGGGTGAGCAACAGCAGGATGACGCCGAGCTCGGCGCCGACCGAGATGAACTCCTCGCTGGTGGCGAGGGGCAGGATGCCGCCGGTGCCGAAGGCCAGGCCGGCGATGAGGTAGAGGGGGATGGGCGATATGCCCACCTTCAGGGCGAGTGCTCCAAGTATGCCGAGCCCAAGAAGGACAGCACCGAGCTCAAGGAAGAGGATCGCAGTGTGCACCCGGTGCCCTACCCGCCGGAAAGGATGTCGGAGACGGCGGATGTGCTCTCCGGGCTGCCCACCACGACCACCACGTCACCCTCGACCAGTCCGAAGTCGGGGGCGGGGCTGGCGAACACCTGCCCGTCGCGGACCACGGCCACGATCGAGGCGCCGGTGCGGGTGCGGACGCGCGCGTCACCCATCGGGCGACCGGCGTACGGGGAGCCGGGCAGGATCGGCAGCTGCAGGCTGACCAGGCCCTCGACCTCGCGGTGCAGGTCGTTGAGGCGCTGCACGATGCGCGGGGCGCCGAGCAGCTCGGCGAGCGCGTCGGCCTCCTCGTCGTTCATCTTGATGGTCTCGCACGCGCGGTCGGGATCGTCGGGGTCGTATATCACCAGGTCGCGGCGTCCGGTGCGGTGAGAGACGATCCCGATGCGCCTGCCCGACCGCGTCGTGAACTCGTGCCGCAGTCCTATACCGGGCAGTGCCGTCTGCTCGACCTCCACCGTGCCAGCTCCTCGCTTGCGTGTGCGTTCGTCCTTTACGGAAAACCTACCAACCGGGGGTCCGCAACGCGTTGTCGGCTAAATCATGTATTTCCGATTGACTTTGTGGGTTATTTGCCGGACGATGAACGGGAACCCAGCCCTCCCGCCGTGAATGAGGTCTTCCGTGTCCGCTCCCGCCGTCGACGCGGGGATGCGACAGCGGGCCGTGCCACCGCGGTCACGTGCCCCCCTGTCCTCCTCCGCCGCCTGGCAGCGTCTCGCCAGCCCCCTGGTCATCGTCGTCGTCTGGCAGATCGCCAGCGCCACCGGACTCCTGCCGGAACGGCTCCTCGCCTCGCCCCTGAAGATCCTCACCACCGCCGCCGGGCTCGTCCAGGAGGGCGTCCTGCCCGAGGCGATCGCCGTCTCGCTCCAGCGGGCCGTGATCGGCTTCACCCTGGGCGCGGTCGCCGGGATCGGCCTGGCCCTGGTCGCGGGGCTCAGCCGCGTGGGCGAGAACGCCGTCGACCCGCCGCTGCAGATGCTGCGGGCGCTCCCGCTGTTCGGGCTGATCCCGCTGTTCATCCTCTGGTTCGGCATCGGGGAGACCCCCAAGGTGGCCCTGGTCGCCCTCGGCGTGCTCTTCCCGCTCTATCTCAACACCTTCTCCGGGATCCGCGGCGTCGACGGCAGGCTCGCCGAGGTGGCCCGGGTGCTGCGGCTGAGCCGCACGGAGACGGTCACCCAGATCGTCCTGCCGGGCGCGCTGGCCCAGACCCTCGTGGGCCTGCGGCAGAGCCTGGGCGTGGCCTGGCTGGCGCTGATCGTGGCCGAGCAGATCAACGCGGACGCCGGACTGGGATACATGATCAACAACGCCCGGGAGTTCCTGCGCACCGACGTGGTCGTCGTCGGTCTGATCGTCTACGCGATCCTCGGCCTGCTGACGGACGCGGTGGTGCGCCTGCTGGAGAGGAGGGCCCTGTCATGGCGGCAGAATTTCCTGTCACGCTGACCTCGTCCCGTACGGAGGCCCCTGACCGTACCGAGACTCCTGACCGTACCGAGGTCCCCGACCGGACGGGGACCCCTGGCCGTACGGAGACCACCGGACGGACGGAGACCACCGGCCGGGGCGAGGTCCCCGGCCGGGTCGAGGCTCGATCCGCCACGAGGACCCGGCCCTCCGGGGAGACCTCGCCCGCCACGGAGACCCCGTCCTCGGAGGCCCGGTCCTCGGAGCCCCCGTCCCTGGAGCCCCTGTCCTCGAAGGCCCGGCCCCGTACGGCGGCTCCGGTGGCGGCCGTGCGGGGGCTCACCCGGGCCTTCGGGGAGCGGCGGGTCCTCGACGGGGTCGACCTGGAGATCGGCCGGGGCGAGTTCGTCGCACTGCTCGGCCGGAGCGGCTCGGGCAAGTCCACCCTCCTGCGGGTGCTCGCCGACCTCGACCCCGGCGCCGAGGGCGAGGTCGAGGTCGGCGACACCGTCGCCGTGGCCTTCCAGGAACCCCGGCTCGTGCCGTGGAAACGGGTCCTGGCCAACGTCGCCCTCGGCCTGCGCGCCCCCGACCCGCGCGCCGCCGCGCTGGCCGCGCTGGAGGAGGTCGGCCTCGGCGGTCTGCGCGACGCCTGGCCGCTCACCCTGTCGGGCGGCGAGGCCCAGCGGGCCTCCCTGGCCAGGGCGCTGGTCCGCGAGCCCGGCCTGCTCCTGCTCGACGAGCCGTTCAGTGCCCTGGACGCGCTGACCCGCATCACCATCCACCGGCTCGTGCTCGACCTGTGGGCGAGGCACCGCCCCGGCATCCTGCTCGTCACCCACGACGTGGACGAGGCCCTGCTGCTGGCCGACCGCGTCCTGGTGCTCGACGAGGGCGCCATCGCCCACGAGTCCAGGGTCGAGCTGCCCCGGCCCCGTCACCGTGACCACCCCGATCTCGTCGCACTGCGCTCCACCCTGCTCAACCGGCTGGGCGTCACCCCGGAAGGAACCACATGAAACGTCGTGTCACCGCCCTGATCGCCGCGGCGCTGCTCCTCACCGTCACCGCCGCCTGCGGGGCGGGGGAGGAACAAAGCGTCCGCGCCGACGGCTCGGTCGACCTGTCCCAGGTGACGCTGCGCATCGGCGACCAGAAGGGCACGGGCCTGCAGGCGCTGCTGACCGCGGCCGGCCAGCTCGACGACGTCAAGTACGAGGTGGCCTGGTCCCAGTTCACCTCGGGGCCGCCGATCCTGGAGGCCATCAACGCCGGTTCCCTGGACTTCGGCGCGGTGGGCAACGCCCCGCCGGTCTTCGCCGCGGCGGCCGGAGCGAAGATCGCCATCGTCGCGGTCGCGGAGAAGGGGGTCGGCGGCCAGGCCGTCGTCGTCCCGGCCGACTCGCCCATCAAGACCCCGGCCGACCTGCGCGGCAAGCGCGTCGCCGTGGCCAAGGGCAGCTCCGCGAACTTCCACCTGCTGGCCGTGCTGAAGAAGGAGGGACTGGGCTTCGAGGACATCCAGCCCCAGTACCTCCAGCCGCCGGACGCCCTCGCCGCGCTCTCCTCCGGCAAGATCGACGCCTGGGCCATCTGGGACCCCTACACCGCCCAGGCCGAGGCCCAGACCAAGGCGCGCATCCTGGTCGACGGCGAGGGCTACGCCAACGGCTTCGAGTTCCAGATCACCGGCAAGGACACCCTCGCCGACCCGGCCCGCACGGCGGCGCTGGGCGACTGGGTGACGAGGATCCGCAAGGCGCACCAGTGGGCCAACGACCACCAGGACGAGTGGGTCAAGGTCTACTCCGAGCTCACCGGGCTGGACCCGGGGATCGTCGGCACGGCGATCAAGCGCAGCTCGTTCAAGGACCTCAAGCTCGCCGGGGACGTCGTCGAGCGCGAGCAGCTGGTGGCCGACGCCTTCAGCGAGGCCAAGCTCATCCCGGTACCCGTCACGTTCGCCGACGTCGTCGACACCCGCTTCGACGCCACCCTGGAGAACCCCTCGTGACGTTCCTCGTGACGCCCCTCGCGACGTCCCTTTCGAGGCCCGGAGGCACCCGATGAAGTTCCACTGGTTCCTGCCCACCGCCGGTGACAGCCGGGTCCTCACCGGGGGCGGTCACGGCCTCGCCAGGGGGCACGGCCGCTCCGAGGCGGCGGCGTTCCGCCCGCCGGACATCGAGTATCTGGCGCAGGTCGCCCGCTCGGCCGAGCAGCTCGGCTTCGAGGCCGTCCTCACCCCGACCGGCACCTGGTGCGAGGACGCCTGGCTGGTCACCGCCGCGCTGACCCGCGAGACCGAACGGCTGAAGTTTCTCGTCGCGTTCCGGCCGGGCCTCATGTCCCCGACGCTGGCCGCGCAGATGGCCGCCACCTACCAGCGGCTCTCGCGCGGCAGGCTCCTGCTCAACGTGGTGACCGGCGGGGAGACCGTCGAGCAGGCCAGGTTCGGCGACCACCTGTCCAAGGACGAACGCTACGAGCGCACCGACGAGTTCCTCTCGATCGTGCGCGGCGCCTGGAGCGGCACCCCGTACGACTTCGAGGGCAGGCACTACCGCGTCGACGGCGCGATGGTGTCCGAGACGCCCGACCCCGTCCCGGAGATCTACTTCGGCGGCTCCTCGCAGGCGGCGGGACCGGTCGCGGCCAGGCACGTGGACGTCTACCTCACCTGGGGCGAGCCCCCGGAGCAGGTGGCGAGGAAGATCGAGTGGGTCCGCGAGCTGGCCGAGGAGCAGGGGCGCGAGCTCCGCTTCGGCATCCGGTTGCACGTGATCACCCGCGACACCGAGCGCGACGCCTGGGCGGAGGCGGAGCGGCTGCTGGCCGCCATCGACCCGGCCGACATCGTCTCGGCCAGGAAACTGCTGAGCCACAGCGAGTCGGTCGGCCAGAAGCGCATGCTGGAGCTGCATGAGGGCTTCGCCGGTGGCACCGCCCGCGACCTGGAGATCCACCCGAACCTCTGGGCCGGGGTCGGTCTCGTCAGGGGCGGCGCCGGGACAGCGCTGGTCGGCAGCCACTCCCAGGTCGCCGAGCGGATCGAGGAGTACGCCTCGCTCGGCATCGAGGAGTTCGTCCTGTCCGGCTACCCCCACCTGGAGGAGTCGTACTGGTTCGGCGAGAACGTGCTCCCCCGGCTCGCCGCCACCTCCGTCCCGGGGTGATCACGCGACACCCGGCCGTCCGCCTTGCGCCCGGCCCGGGCAGGGAGGATTCTCGGCGCATGCCTCACGACCGCCCGTACGACATCGTGCTGTTCGGCGCCACCGGGTTCACCGGGGCGCTCACCGCGGACTACCTCGCGCGCCACGCCGGGCCCTCCCTCCGCTGGGCCCTGGCCGGGCGCAACCGCGCCAGGCTCGAAGCGGTCAGGGAGCGGATCGGCCTGCCCGAGCTGCCACTGCTCCACGCCGACGCGACCGATCCCGCCTCCCTGGTCGAGATCGCCCGGCAGGCGAGGGTCGTCGCGACCACCGTGGGTCCCTTCGTCTCCTACGGCGAGCCGCTCGTGGCCGCCTGCGCCGACGCGGGCACCCACTACGCCGACATCACCGGCGAGCCCGAGTTCGTCGACCGCATGTTCATCCGCCACCACGAGCGGGCCAGGCGGACCGGGGCCAAGCTCGTGCACTCGTGCGGTTTCGACTCGATCCCGCACGACCTCGGCGCCTACTTCACCGTCAAGCACCTGCCCCAGGGGGTGCCGCTGGAGGTCAGCGGGTTCGTCCGGGCCTCCGGCGCCCCGTCGGGTGGCACCGTGCACTCCGCCGTGATGGCGATCTCCCGCCTCCGTCAGTCGGCCGAGGCCGCGCGCCTCCGGCGCGAACTCGAAGAGCGCCCCTGGGCGCGTCCCGCGACCGCGACCGGTTCCGCGCCCGGCACAGCGACCGCGGCCGAGACCGGGACCGGCTCCGCGACCGGGACCGGAGCCGAAGCCACGGCGGGCTTCGAGACCGAGAGCGCGGCCGGTCACGCGAGCGGTCTCGCGCCCGCGTCCCCGGCCGGAGACGTGGCGGTCTCCGGGGGCAGGAAGGCGCACGGCGGGCCCGGGTCGCTCCGCTACGTCGGAGGCTGGGCCCTGCCGCTGCCCACGCTCGACCCGCAGGTCGTCGCCCGCTCGGCCCGCGCGCTGGAGTGCTACGGCCCCGACTTCACCTACCGCCACCACTTCGCGGTCAGGCGACTGCCCGTCGCGCTGGGCATCGTCGCCGGGGTGGGCGCACTCGCCCTGCTCGCCCAGATACCCCCGGCGCGGTCCCTGCTGCTGCGCGGCTTCGCCCCCGGCGACGGTCCCGGCGTCGAGCAACGGGCCAGGAGCTGGTTCAAGGTCACCTTCCTCGGCCAGGGAGGTGGGGCGCGCGTCGTCACCGAGGTCGCGGGCGGCGACCCCGGCTACGGCGAGACCGCCAAGATGCTCGGCGAGTCGGCGCTCTGCCTGGCGACCGACGACCTGCCCGACGTGTCGGGCCAGGTCACCACCGCCGTGGCGATGGGCGACGCGCTGATCGACAGGCTCGGGCGTGCGGGCATCACGTTCAGGGTGCTGAGCGACTCACGGAAGTAGGCGCCGGGAGACGGGCGTCCGGAAGCGGACGCCCGTCCGGGATCGGAATCCGCCGGACCCGGCCGCGACCCGCCGGACCGGGACCCGGAGCGAGTGGAACCCGCTGGTCCGGGACCCGCTGGGCCAGGACCCGGCCGGGCGAACCCCGCGATCACGCGGTGGACGACATCTCGGCGACGAGAGAGCGGGCCAGGAGACGCAGGCCGCGGGTGAACTGGTCGTCCGACGGCAGCGTCGTCAGCTCTCCCGACAGTTCGACCATGGTGGGAAAGCGGTCGGCGGGCAGGCCCGCGTAGAAGTGGCGGCGCCGGCGGCGTAGCTCCTCGACGTCCTCTCCGTCCTCCCCGCCCGCGTGCCCCCACACCCTGGGAGCCTGGTAACTGGAGAAGCCGAGCGCATACGTGATCAGCAACCCGTACGCCTGGACGGTGAGCCGCTCGGACAGCCCCGCGGCGCGCAGCAGGGCGAGCACCCCCTCCATCGACCCCGCGAGTGAGGCGTGGCTCGTGTTGACCCGCGTCGACAGCAGGCGCACCACGCACGGATGGGTCCGCATCATGTCGCGGAAGGCCATGCCGCAGGCGACCAGCAGGGTCTCGGGATCGCCCGGATCGACCTGCGGGAGCCGGATGCGGCCGAGGACGTCGTCCGCCATCGCGTCGAGGATCTCGTCCTTGCTGCGGAAGTAGCTGTACAACGTCATGGTGCCGACGCCGAGTTCGGTGGCGAGCCGCCGTATGGTCAGCGTGTCGAGGCTTTCGATGTCACCGATGCGGACCGCGGCGTCGACGATCCGCTGGCGGGTCAGCGCGCGGCCGGTCTCCCGTCCGCGCACACCCCCTCGTGCGATCATTGCCCCTCCGTCGTTCCCTCGGTACGCGGCACACTACCGCGCACGACCTGCCCGATCGAGAGCCGCGGGCATCACCGTTTGTTGTCCAGCGCCTCCGTCGGCTGGACCTTCGGGGAACTCCGCTCGACCAGGCGGCGCCAGGCGGTGATCGACAGGTCCGGCCGGTAGAGCTTCTCGGGGGGCGCGTCCATCACGTCGACCATCCAGGCGTCCTGGGCGGTGAACTGGCCGTGGAACAGCCAGCGGACCGCCGCCAGATACTTGAGCTTGAACGCCTGAGCCTTCAGCCCGGTCTCGAAGCGCGCCATGAGCTGCACGTACCGCACGTGGTCCTCGTCGACGGGCACGTACCACTCGTAGTGGATGAAGTTCGGGTAGGCGACACGCAGGATGCCGGGCAGCCTGATCGAGACGAAGCCCGGCAGGTCCAGCGACGCGATGACCGGGTTGACGTTCTTCGCCTTGCCGGGCGCGTCGGGCAGCGGCATCCGCTTCCACCAGCGCTTGTTGGTCCACAGGCCGAGGCCGGGCATCTCGGCCTCCCAGTGCACCTCCTCCTGCACCCGGACGATCCACTTGTCGCGGTTGACGACCTTGGTCTTGTTCCAGGCGGGCATCACCTTGAACAGCCGCCACAGCGCCGTGTTGTGCAGGTATTTCGCGTGTCCCTCGTCGAAGCCGTTCTCGGCGGCGAAACGCCAGTTGCCCTTGCGTATCTCGGTGCGGCCGCCGAGGACGAAGGTGTTGTCGCGCAGCTCCTCGGGCAGGTCGTCGTCGAGAGGGTGCGGCTCTCCGTCGCCGACGTACACCCAGATGAGGCCGAAGCGCTGCTCGACGGGGTAGGTGCGCACCGAGACGCGTCCGCGGATGGGGGAGTCGGGGCCGTCGGTGAGGACCCCGCAGAGTTTGCCGTCGGTGAGGTCGTAGGTCCAGCCGTGGTACGGGCAGCTGATCGTGCCGGGAAACTGCCGGCGGCCGAGTGACAGCGGAACGCCGCGGTGCGGACAGCGGTCGTGCAGGGCGTGGATCCTGTCGTCCTGCCGGACGAGCGCGATCCGCTCGCCGAGGAGCGTGACGGGGACCGGCTTGCGGCCGACCTGCTCCTCCCAGAGGACCGGGTACCAGTGGTCGCGGAACCCGAGGGAGGCGCTGTCGTAGATCGGCCAGGATGACCAGTCCTGGCCGGGAGGCTGCCGCTCAGGCCGGGCACCGGTGGATTCCGCCGGGTTGCTGCGCGTGGTCAATCTGGCCTCCGGGGTCAGGTGTCGGCTGACGATGTCCTCGCGGGACGGTGGCGACTCTCGTGGACAATGTCTCGTACTTTGTACGATGCGCTGACCATTGTCAATGCCGACTCTCTCTTGACCTCGTGCTTAGCACCGTACATAGTACGAGCACGCCCGAACGCCGCTGGGGACACGATGGGAGACGGTCGATGGACGAGAGCGGGACCGTGATGCACCTGCTGGTGCGGACGATGACCCTGGAGTCGGAGGGAGTGCTCTCGGTGATCCTCGAAGACCCGGGCGGTGGCCCGCTGCCGGACTGGGAGCAGGGCGCCCACCTGGAACTGGAGCTCGGCGGCCTGCCTCGGCACTACTCGCTCTGCGGAACGCCCGGCGACTCCCGGAGGTACCGGATCGCGGTGCTGCGTGATCCGGGCAGCCGTGGCGGGTCCGCCCACGTGCACGAGATGTTGCGCCCCGGCCATCTGGTCACGGCGCGTGGGCCCCGCAACCGCTTCCCGCTGGTGGCCGCGGAACGCTACCTGTTCATCGCCGGGGGGATCGGCATCACCCCCCTGCTCCCCATGATCGCCGCCGTCGAGGCCGCCGGCGTGCCGTGGCGGCTGGCCTACGGCGGGCGGCGGCGCGCGTCGATGGCGTTCCAGGCGGAGCTGGCCGCCTACGGGGACGCCGTCACGCTGCTCCCCGAGGACGAGCTGGGCCGGATGGACCTCGACGCGCTGCTCGGCACGCCGGACGCGGCCACCGCCGTGTACTGCTGTGGACCCGAGGGGCTGCTGGCGGCGGTCGAGGAGGCCTGCGCGGCCTGGCCCGAGGGCAGCCTGCACGTCGAGCGCTTCGCCGCCGCGCCGCGTGCGGAGGTCGACGCCGGCGAGGAGCGGGAGTTCGAGGTGGAGTGCCGCCAGTCGGACGTCCGGGTGACGGTGCCGCGGGACCAGCCCGTCATCGACGCGCTGGAGGCGGCGGGGGTCTGGGTGGCGAGCGCCTGCCGCGAGGGCATCTGCGGCAGCTGTGAGACCAAGGTCATCGAGGGTGAGCCCGACCACCGCGACTCGCTGCTCACCGACCAGGAGCGGGTCACGGGCGCCACGATGATGCCCTGCGTCTCGCGCTCGTTCTCCGACCGTCTCGTGCTCGATCTCTGATCACTCCGTGCCGGGCCTCCGGCACACACGGCAGGTAAACATTGCGTTTCGGACATGGCGGAAAAGAAGAATGTCATTGACCGGAGTGCAAAGTAGTGTACATAGTACGCACACCGCTTACCTGTGTTTCTGTCGGCAGACGCCTGGTTCGGAACCGTACGGTCCCGGCCGGGTGTCCCTCCTCCGGGTCAACGAGCCGGTTCGAGTCCACTCGCTACGGAGTTTCGCCATGTCCGAAGAAGATTCAGCGCCGGCCGCCGAACCGCCGCCCCCCTCGCCCGCCGCCCCCGCGCTGGTGTGGGAACACCGGCGCCACCGGGTTCGCGGGCTCGACCTGCACGTGCGCTCGACCGGGACCGGCACGCCGACGGTGTTCCTGCACGGAGGCGGTCCGGGCTGCTCGTCGTGGACCGACTTCGCCCCGGTCGTGGACGCGCTCGCCCCCGGCCGCAGGCTGGTCCTCGTCGACCTTCCGCAGTACGGCGACTCGGACAAGCCGCCGATCGAGGGACCCCTGTTCGGTTTCCACGCCGCCCACGTACGCGGGCTGCTCGACACCCTCGGCCTGGCGCGCGCCGACTTCGTCTGCCAGTCGCTCGGCGGCGGGGTGGCGCTGCGCCTGGCCGCGGACAGTCCCGGGTCGGTCGGCGGCCTGGTGATCACCGGCAGCCGGCCGACGGCCCGTCCGGCCCCGGAGGCCGGGGACGCGCGAGGCCCTCGGCTCCGCGAGGACTACTACGGCGGTGAGGGCCCGACCCACGCGAAGATGCGCCGCCTCATCGCCCGCTACGAGTGGAACGATCCAGCGGGGATTCCGGAGGAGACGGTGGCCGAGCGCTACCGCAACAGCGTCGATCCCGGCGCGCTCGCCCTCGGCACCGCGACCGAGGCCCGAGGCGCCGCCGAGGACCTGGGCCCCGACCTGGCGCGGGTGACCTCGCCCGTCCTGCTGCTGTGGGGGGAACACGACGCCTTCGCCGGTCTGGGCTACGCGCGGCACCTTCTGGGGCTGCTCGCCGACGCCCGGCTGGAGGTCGTACCCGGGACGGCGCACCACCCGCAGGAGGAGCGCCCCGCCGAGTACGCGGGGAGGGTCGCCGCGTTCCTGGCCTCCCTCCCCGGCCGTGAGCCTCACCGGGGCGCGCACTCCCCGGCCGCGCCGTCCACACCCACCGCGCCGTCCACACCCACCGTGCCATCCGTGCCATCCGCGTCCGCCGCGCCGATCCCTGGAGGTAACTGAATGCGACACCCTGTCCTGATCACCGTGGTCCTGCTCGCCGCGGCACTGGGAGTCCCGCGGGTGCGCCGCGCCCTGAGGGCCGCGCTGATCCGGGCGACCGGTACGGCCCTGCACACGGAGCACGGGCGATGACCTCGTCGATCCCGCCGATCCCGGCGATCCGGTCGATCCCGGCGGTTTCGCCGTACCCCACGGGCCCGGGGGGTGGGCGATGACCTCGTCATCCGCCGTCCCCGCGGTGCGCACGGCCGGGATCACCAAGAGGTTCGGCGCGTTCACCGCGCTGAGCGAGGTCGATCTCGACCTGGCCCCCGGCGAGGTCCACGGCCTGATCGGTTCCAACGGGGCGGGCAAGTCAACCCTGATCAAGGTGTTGTGCGGCGCGATCACGCCCGACGAGGGAACGCTGACCGTCGCGGGCGACCCCGTCTCCTTCACCCTGCCCGCCCAGGCCGAGCGGGCGGGGATCACCGTCATCCACCAGGAGACGCAGCTCTTCCCCGATCTGTCGGTGGCCGACAACGTCGTGGTCTCCCGCCCCAACCTGAGGGGACCGGCGGGGCTGGGCCTGCGGGACCGGCGCGCCGACCGCGCCGAGGCGGCGCGCCTGCTGGAGTCCCTCGGCCTCACGATCGATCCGGGCCGCCTCGCCGGTACCCTCGACCTGGCCGAGAAGAAGCTCCTGCAGGTGGCCCGCGCGCTGCGCTCGAAGCCCAGGCTGCTGATCCTGGACGAGCCCACCGCGGCCCTGGAGGCCCGGCAGGCCCGAAGGATCACCACGCTGATCCGTGGCCTGGCCGCCGACGGCCTCGCCATCCTGTTCGTCAGTCACAACCTGGACGAGGTCCTCGAAAGCTGCGACCGGATCACCGCCCTGCGTGACGGCCGGACAGTCGCCCGGCTCGCCGGTGACCAGGCCACCCCGCACCTGCTCGCCGAGCTGGTCGCGGGGCAGCAACTCGCCAACGCCCCCGACCGCACCCCCCACGAGGCGGGCGACCTCCTGGTCGAGGCCGAGCTGGGCGGCGCGGACATCGCCCCGACCGCGATCACGCTGCGCCACCGCGAGGTCGTGACGCTGACCGGTCTGCTCGGCTCCGGTGCCGGGCGGTACGCGCGGATGCTCTCCGGCGCGACACGGCCGGACAGCGGCGGTGTCCGGATCGCCGGCAGGCTCCTGCGTCCGCACAACCGCAGGCAGGCGGTGGCCGCCGCGGTCGGCTTCGTGCCCGAGGAGCGCAAACGGGACGGCATCCAGCCGATGCTGAGCGTGGAGCGCAACATCGCGCTCGGAGACATCCGCAGGTTCAGCCGGTTCGGGATGCTCGACCGGCGGAAGATCCGCCGCACGGCCGAGCGGCTCATCGACGACCTGGACGTCCGTCCGGCCGACCCGGCCTTCCAGGCGGGCCTGATGTCGGGCGGCAACCAGCAGAAGGTCCTCATCGCCCGCTGGCTGGCGGCGGGGGCGCGGGTGCTCATCGTCGAGGAGCCGACCCACGGCATCGACATCGGCGCCAAGCAGAACGTGATGCACCAGCTCCGCCGCTTCGCGGACGAACGCGGCTGTGTGGTCGTCGTGGCCCTGGAGGGCGACGAGTTTCGTTCCATCACCGATCGGTTCGTGGCGTTCCGGCGAGGCCGGCTGGTCGCGGAACTGGCAGGAAACGTCCCTCACGCCGACCTGATGGCGGCGTGCCTGGGCACAACCTCGGAAGGTCGTGAATCGTGACCGGGAACCCGGTATCCGCCACGCGGGCCGCGCGACGCGGCCGTCCCCGGCCGGCGCTGGAGGACGCGTTCATCCCGGTGCTGCTCGTCGCTCTCGTCGTCGTGCTGACGATGTCCACCGACTCCTTTCTCAGCAGGGGCAACATCCTCAACGTCCTGACCTCGATGGCGATCCTCGCGATCGTCTCGTTCGGCCAGACGTTCGTGATCGCCGGAGGCGGTTTCGACCTGTCCATCGGCGGTCAGGTGGCGCTGCACGGAGTGGTGGCCGCGCTGGTGATGGCCGCGACCCAGAACATCCTGCTGGGGCTGCTCGCCGCGGCCGTCACCGGTGTGCTGTTCGGCCTGCTCAACGGTCTCCTGGTGATCTGGCTCAAGGTCCATCCGTTCATGATCACGCTGGGCACCTCGGTGGTGGCCACCGGCGTGACGCTGATCGCCTCGAACTCGGAGTCCGTCGGCGGTCTGCCCCCCTCGATCGCGGGATTCGGCGTCGGCCGTCCGCTGGGTGTCCCCTGGATCGTCTGGCTGATGGTGGCCTGCTTCGCGATCTCCCTCTTCCTGCTCAGCGTTAGCCCCTTCGGCCTGCGGGTGCTGTCGACCGGTGGCAACCGTGAGGCGGCCAGGCTGGCCGGGCTGCGGGTCGACCGCACCACCGTGACGACCTTCGTCATCGCCGGGGTGTTCGCGGCCGTCGCCGGTGCGGCCATCACCGCCCGCCTGCAGTCGGCCCAGCCGACCGTCGGCGGTGAGCTGGAGCTCTTCTCGGTCGCCGCCGTGGTGCTGGGGGGCAGCGCCCTCCACGGTGGCAAGGCCTCGATGTGGCGCACGCTGCTCGGCGTGCTCGTCATCTCGGTCATCCAGAACGGGCTCAACCTGCTCGGGGTCGGCGACGCCTGGCAGGCGGTCGCCGTCGGGCTCGTCTTCATCCTCGCCATGTCGGCGGAGCTGCTGCGCCGCCTCTCACCGGTCAGGAGGTCACGCCCGGTCGAGCCGCCCTCCGCGGGAAAGCCCGACGCGGCGAAGGGCACCCCCGCCGCCGTCTGATCCTTCGTCCGCCCTCTGCCCAGACGTCCCGCCCTCCTCACCCCCGTACCGCGCCGTCCGGTCCTCGCAGCTCTTCGAAGACCTCGCCGGCAGACCGAACCCCCTGGAGGGGATCATGAAATTCCGGAAGACACCCGTTGTGGCCCTCGCGCTCTGCGCCGGCCTCGCCACCGCCTGTTCCTCCTCCGCGGCCGACCCCGCCGCCGAGGGGGCGGCCAAGGCCGGCACCAGGACCATCGGTGTCAGCTTCGCCGCCCCCCGCATCGCCCTGTACGCCGGCATCCAGAAGGGCATCGAGGCCGAGGCCGGGAAGCTCGGCGTCAAGGTGATCTTCACCGACGCGAACGGCGACCCGCTCAAGCAGGCGAACGACATCAGCGACCTGATCGCCAAGGGCGTCGACGGCATCCTCGTCTCGGCGATCGACGCCAAGGCGGTCGTGACGCCCCTCGCCGACGCCAAGGCCGCGAGCATCCCGGTGATGACCGTCGCCCGCGACGTCGCGGACCCCTCCAGCCGGGCGGCCTTCATCGGCAACGACTGGGGCAAGTCCGGCACCGAGATCGCCGAATGGACGTGCAAGAACGTCGGCAAGGGCAAGATCATCATGATCAAGGGCCCCTCGTCCGCGCCGTACGTGCAGGAGATGACCAAGGCGTACAAGGAGGTCGTCGGATCGGCCGGCTGCCCGGACATGAGCGTCGCGCACGAGGTCAACCTGAACGAGATGACCACGGAGAAGGGGCTGGAGGCGACGAAGGCCTCCCTGTCGGCCGTGCCCGACGCCGCCGTCGTGTACGCCAACCTCGACGACTTCGTCGGCGGCGTGATCCAGGCCGTCAACGAGGCGGGACTGACCGGCAAGGTCACCGTGACCGGCTTCGACGGCATCCCGTCCACGCTGGAGATGGTCCGCAAGGGGCAGCTCGGCTTCGAGATCGGCCTGCAGCCGCAGAAGTGGGGGGCCAAATCCCTGCAGAGCATGGTCGACAAGCTCGACGGCAAGGAGGTCCCCGACAAGGTGACCATCGAGACCCTTCCGTTCGACAAGACCAACGCCGACCAGCTCACCGAGGCCGACCTGCAGTAGCGGCGGCCCTCGGCGGCACGGCCTCCTCACCTCACGAAGGCCCCACGAAGACCCACGAAGACCCACGAAAGGCGCGAAAGGAGTTTCGATGGACACCTTCACGGTCAACGGCACGACCCGGGCGGTGCGTACGGCGCCGGGGACGACTCTGGCCTCGCTTCTCCGCGACCAGCTCGGGCTGACCTCGGTCAAGCTCGCCTGTGAGCGGGGCGAGTGCGGCACGTGCACGGTGCTGGTGGGTGGCCGGCCGCGCCTGTCGTGCGTCACCCTGGCCGCTCTCGTGGACGAGGAGGTGACCACCGCCGAGGGGCTCGCGGAGGAGAGCGCCGACCTGCGCGCGGCCTTCGCCGACCGGGGCGCCTTCCAGTGCGGCTTCTGCACCCCCGGCCACGTCGTGCACGCCACGGCCCTGCTCCGGGGCGGCCTGCCCGCCGCGCCGGAGCGGGCGGCGCGACACGTCCGCCGGGAGCTGTCGGGCAACATCTGCCGCTGCACCGGCTACACCGCGATCGTCGAGGCCGTGTGCGAGACGGCCCGGCGCCGCGCCGCCACGGAGGGCGTCCCGGGAGAGGAACTGACATGAGCGGACCTCACGGTCCGGCGGGTCCCGGAGACACCCAGATCGGCCGCCGCGCCCGGCCGCTGGACTGGGAGGAGCGGACGCTCGGCGGGACCCGCTACACCGCCGACCTGACGGAACCCGCGCACCTGCACGCCGCGGTCCTGCGCTCGCCCGTGCCGTACGCGCGGGTCACGGGGCTCGACGTCACCGGCGCGCTCCGGATGCCCGGCGTGCGAGCCGTCGTCACCGCCGCCGACTTCGCCCCGGGCATCACCTACATCCACCGCGGCGGCCACATGTCCGACCGGCCTCCGCTGGCGGACGGGGTGGTCAGGTTCACCGGGCAGGAGATCGCCGCGGTGGCCGCGGACACCCCCGGCCAGGCGCGCCGGGCGGTCGCGGCGATCCGCCTCCGGCTGCGGCCGCTGCGCGCGCCGCTGACCGTGGCCGAGGCGCTGCGGCCGGGTGCCCGCGCGCTGCACGAGCGGCCGGTCGAGCCGAACGTGGCCACGCGGTGGAACAGCGCGTGGGGTGATCCGGCGGCGGGGATCGCCGCGGCGACGGTCATGACCGAGGGGGACTTCGTCTACCCGAGCGTCGTGCACGCCTGCATGGAACCCAACACCACGCTCGCCCGGTGGGACCCCGAGCGCGAGATCATGGAACTGTGGACCTCCACCCACTCGCCGTACTTCGTCGTCAAGGAGGTCGCCCACCTGCTCGGCCTGGAGCGCGAGCAGGTGATCTGCCGCGAGGTGGCCACCGGTGGCAGCTTCGGTTCCAAGTCCAAGGCCTCCGAACACGAGGTGCTGGCCGCCGCCCTGGCCCGTAAGAGCGGGCGGCCCGTGCTGCTGGCGCTGACCCGCGAGGAGGAGTTCGCGGCCAACAAGCCGAGACACCGCTTCGAGACGCGGCTGCGCACCTACGCCGACGCCGACGGGAGGCTACGCGCCTTCGAGACCGAGGTCAACGTCGACAACGGCGCGTACTCGCACATGGGCTCCTCGGTGATGCGCGTCGGGGTGATCACGCTCGGCTCGGTCTACCGGGTGGACGGTGTCCGCTTCGACGCGCGGCTGGTGGACACCGCGACGCAGCCCGGCGGCCAGTACCGGGGGTACGGCACGCCGCAGGTGGCCCTGGCGATGGAGAGCCAGATCGACGAGATCGCCGAGAAACTCGGCATGGACCCCATCGACATCCGCGTGCTCAACGCGGTCGAGCCGTACACCGAGACGCTGTGCGGATACCGCCTCACCACCAGCGCGCTGAGGGAGTGCCTGGAGGCGGTCCGCTCCGAACTCGACTGGGACGCCAAACGCGCCCGCCGGACACCGGGGCGCGGGCTCGGCGTCTCGTGCGCCGCGCACGGCTCGGGCGCCTACGCCTACGAGTTCGCCAACCTGAGCGAGGCCGCCGTCGACGTCTTCGAGAACGGGCGCGCCCGGGTGCGGTTCGGCGGGTCGGACGCCGGAACCGGCCAGAACACGATCCTGGCGCAGATCGCCGCGCAGGAGCTCGGCCTGCCGCTGGATCGGGTGGACGTGCTGTCCATGGACGGCGAGCTGACCCCGCTCGACCTCGGCGCGTGGTCCTCGCGCGCCACCCACATGTCCGGCATGGCGACCGGTGAGGCCGCCGCGGCCGTCGCCGAACGGCTGCGTGAGCTGGCCGCGGACAAGCTGGGATGCGCCCCGGACGAGGTGGGGCTACGCGACGGCTCCGCGCACGCGGGCGGCGAGGAGGTCACGATCGCCGACCTCGTGCGGCTCGACGGTGACGTCCTGACCCGTCAGAGCCACTACAGGGTGGACGGCACGGAGATGATCGCCCCCGGTGAGGACCGGGCGAACCTGTCTCCCACCTACTCCTTCGCCGCGCACGGCGCCGAGGTCGAGGTCGACCGGCGGACGGGAAAGGTGACCGTCGTCGACTACGTCGCCGCCCACGACGTAGGGCGGGCCATCAACCCGACCATGGTCGAAGGCCAGATCATCGGCGGCGCGGTGCACGGCATCGGCGGCGCGCTGGGCGAGGAGGTCGTCCGGACGGACGGCAGGGTGGCCAACCCCGCTTTCGTCAACTACGCGCTGCCCCGGGCGGCGGACGTGCCGCCGATCAGGCCCGTCATCGTCGAGGGCCACGACGACGCGGGCCCCTACGGCGCCAAGAGCGTCGGTGAGATCCCGATCATCCCGCCCGGCGCGGCCATCGCCAACGCGGTCTACGACGCGGTCGGCGTCCGTGTCAGGGAACTGCCGATCACCCCGGACAAGATCCTGACGGCACTCGCCGCCAAGGAGGGCCGCCGGCGTGACCACCGGCTGTGGCGGCGGCCGGGCCGCTGGTGGATCGCGTTGCTGCGGGCGCTGTACCCCAGGGGCGTCCATGCCCTGCTGGACCGCTGGGGCACCAGGTTCGGGCGCCACGGCAGGTTCGGCGACAAGGTGGGCCCGGCCCCGGAGATCGGCGAGGTGCGCAGGCCCGAGTCGGTGGCCGACGCGTGCGCCGCGCTGAGCGAGGGCGCCCTCGCGTACGGAGGCGGCAGCGACGTGCTGCCGAGCCGCCGCCAGCGGCTCATCGCCCCCGCGGTTCTGGTGTCGACGGCGAGGATCCCCGCCATGCGCGGCATCACCGGCACCGGCACCGGGACCGGCATTGTCATCGGCGGTGCCGTCACCCTCGCCGAGGTGGCCGAGGAGCTGGGGGAGCGGCTGCCCGCGCTGAGAGAGGCGATCGAGACCATCGCCTCTCCCCAGCTCCGCGCCGCGGCGACCGTCGCGGGAAACCTGCTGCAGGCCAAGCGCTGCTGGTTCTTCCGCAACGACTTCCCCTGCTACAAGCGCAACGGCGCGAGCAGCCCGTGCTACGCGATCCTCGGTGACCACCGCTTCCAGCACGCCGCCGTGGACGGGCACCGCTGCCAGGCGGTCACCCCCTCCGACCTGGCGACGGTGCTGATCGCGCTGGACGCCGTGGCCGAGATCGCCGACGGCAGGGGCACCCGGGCCGTGCCGCTGGCGAAGCTGTACACCGGACCGGGGGAGACGAGCCTGAAGGAGGGCGAGCTCCTGGTCTCGGTCACCGTCCCGGAGGAGGCCGGGCGCGCGTGCGTGTTCGAGAAGCTCGCCCTGTGGGAGGGGGACTTCGCGGTCGCCTCGGTCGCGATCTCCACCAGGGCCGTGCCGGGGGAGCCGATCACCCGCTGGCAGGACACCCGTGTGGTGCTCGGCGCGCTCGCCCCCACCCCGTGGCGTCCGCGCGACGTCGAGCGCGCGCTGGACGGCACGGAGACGGGAGCCGATGCCGCGGCGCGCCTGCGCGAGATCGTGGACGACCGGCTCACCCGCCACGCGCACCCGCTCCCCGGCAACGGCTGGAAGCTCGACGCCGTGGCCGGCCTCGCCGAGAAGGCGGCCGAGCGGCTGCTCTCCCCCTCCCGATGACGACCGGTTCGGACGTCGCGGCACCTCCCGCCCGAGAGAGGGGAAGGCCGTTGACCTCACCCAAGGAGATTCGATGACCGTGAGTGACCCGCGCGGCGGGCCCCCGCCCGACACCGCGCTCGACGAGCGGCGGCTGGAGTGGGTGAGGGCCGCCGAGGCCGCCCTCGACACCGACAGGCTCGCCGAGATCGTCATGGGCATGACCGACATCGCCAGCCCGACCGGCGAGGAGGCCGAGCTGGCCCGGTGGCTCACCACGACCATGGCGGGCTCCGGCCTGGAGGCCGCCTACCAGCCCGTCGACGACACGCAGGGAAACGCCGTGGGACGGCTGCGTGGTGACGGCAGCGGACCGGACCTGCTGCTCTACGCCCCCATCGACACGCTGACCGTGGGCGAGGAGTCCGAGGACGTCCCGTGGGTGGGCGACACCCTCCGCCACGACCTGCGCCCCGAGGCCGTGCGGCGGGGCCCGTACGTCATCGGCCTCGGCGCCAGCAACCCCAAGGGGCACGGCGCCTGCCTCGTCGCCGCCGCCGAGGCGCTGAAACGGGCGGGCGTGCCGCTGCGCGGCGACGTGATCGTCGGACTCGGAGCGGGGGGCATGCCCACCAACAGGCGCACCGCCCCCCACGTCCGCCGATACAACGCGGGTCAGGGCAACGGCTGCTCCTTCATGCTCGAACAGGGCGTCTGGGCCGACTTCGCGCTGCTGGCCAAGCCCGGCTGGGCCGTGGCCTGGGAGGAGGTCGGCCTGTGCTGGTTCGAGGTGCGGGTGCGCGGCAGCTACGCCTACGTCGGCAGCCGCCACCGCATCGACTACCGCAACGCGATCCTCGGGGCCGGCGTCGTCGCCGCCGAGCTGGAGTCGTGGTTCGCCGAGTACACGGCCCGCCACACGCATGACACGGTCGCGCCGCAGGGCAACATCGGCGCCATCGAGGGCGGCTGGATGCGGATGCCGGCCGTGGCGCCCGCCCTGTGCCGGTTCATGGTCGACCTCCGTACCAGCCCTCGCAGCACGCCCGCGAGCGTCAGGCGTGAGTTCGGCGCGGCCGTGGAACGGATCAGGGCCGCCTTTCCCGAGCTGGAGGTGGAGTGGGACATGGTCCTGTCCATCCCCGGGACCGCGACCCCCGCCGACGACTGGATCGTCCGCTCGGCGGTGGAGGCGTGGGAGGCGGAGGAGGGCCGGCCGCACGAGCCGATCCTGGCCAACAGCGGGGCCACCGACGCCAACATCCTGCGCGGCCGGGGACTGCCGACCGCGCGCATCGGCATGACCAGGGTCGGGCCCGAGGGGCCGCTGCCGGTGGACTTCCCCTCGGGAATGAACGTGGCCGACCTGCGCGAGATGCGCAGGCTGACCCGCCACGTGCTCCGCACCGTCGTCAACACCTGCACGCGCACCCGAGAAGAAGTGGGCATCAACGCATGAGTCGCATCGTCCTGGGCGTCGGAGCCTCACACAGCACGCTCATGAACACCAACTGGGACGAGGTCGCCCACCGCGACGACGCCCGGCGCTTCCGGGCCGGCCTGGGCGAGGCACGCGAGCTCGTCGAGGCGGCCAGGCCCGACGCCGTGGTGGTCATCGGGTCGAACCACTTCCGGGGGTTCTTCCTCGACCTGATGCCGGCCTTCACCGTGGGGGTCGCCGAGTGCGTCGGCAGCGGCGAGTCGGGCACCCCCGGCGGCCCGCTCCCCGTCGACACCGACCTCGCCAGGAAGCTGATGTGGTCGCTGTCGGACGCGGACTTCGACGCCGCGTTCTCGCTGCGCCTTCAGGTCGACCACGGCATCACCCACGCCCTGCAGTACCTGCTGCCCGACCTCGACGTGCCCATGGTGCCGGTCGTCATGAACATGTTCGCCCCGCCGCTGCCCTCACTCGCGCGCTGCGACGCCTTCGGCACCGTGCTGCGCCGGGCCATCGAGTCCGACGGACAGGACAAGCGGGTCCTGGTGGTCGCCTCCGGCGGGCTCTCGCACCGCCTGCCGTGGCCCAAGTGGTTCTCGGCGATGTCGGACGACGACCGCTTCCTCGTCGAGGCGTGGCTGAACGGCCGCGACTCCTGGAAGGACTACGAGGTGCGGCGCAGGCAGATCATCAGGGCCGCCGAGGCGGACATCAACCCCGAGTTCGACCGCCGGTTCCTCGAGCTGCTCCTGGAGGGCGACCTGTCGGAGATCGTCGCCAAGAGCTCCGCGGAGATCGAGGAGGAGGCGGGGAACGGGGCGCAGGAGATCCGCAGCTGGGTGGCGATGTCCAGGGCCCTCGGGGCCGCCAAGGGGAGAGTCCTCGCCTACGAGCCGATCGACACCTGGATCACCGGCATGGCGGTAGCGGTGCTCGAACCGCTCCCCGGAACCTGACCTCCTTCCCGTCCCGGCCCTTTTTGTCCCGGCCCGGACGACGGCCGGACACGTCGTACCGGCCCACCAGAACCGTGTCCCGAAGAAAGGCATGACGCAGATGAGTATCTGGACCGATCTGACCGGTGTGGAGCACACGCTCAGGTACGTGGACGCCGGAGGTCTCAGGACCCGGGCGCTCCAGGCCGGCACCGGTGAGCCCGTGGTGTTCCTGCACGGCACCAGCGGCCACCTGGAGGCGTTCGTCCGCAACCTCCCCGCGCACGCGGCCGCCGGCTACGCCTGCCACGCCATCGACATGGTCGGCCACGGCTACACCGACGGCATCGACGAGCCCTACCGCATCCCCCGCTACGTGGAGCACGTGCTCGCCTACCTGGACGCCATCGGCGCGGAGCGGGCCCACTTCGTGGGAGAGTCGCTGGGTGGCTGGGTGGCCGGGCGCCTCGCCGCCGACCACCCCGAGCGGGTCGGCAGGCTCACCCTGGTCGCCCCCGGCGGCACGGTGGCCAACCCCGAGGTGATGGCACGGATCAAGACCAGCACCCGCCTGGCCGTGGAGACCGACGACATCGACCTGACCCGCAAGCGGCTCCACCTGCTGATGCACGACCCGGCCAAGGACGTCTCCGAGGAGCTCGTCCAGGTCAGGCACGACATCTACCACCGCCCCGACTTCGTCAGGCGGGTCGGCAACCTCCTGTGCCTGCAGGAGATCGAGAACCGCCGCGAGGACCTGCTCACTCCCGAGCAGATGGCGCGCATCACCGCGCCGACCCTGATCGTGTGGGGCGCGCAGAACCCGTTCGGCGACATCCCCGAGGCGCACCGCATGAACGAGAGCATCCCCGGCTCCCGGCTGGAGATCTTCGGCGAGTGCGGCCACTGGCCCCAGCACGAGCACTCGGAGCGGTTCGACAAGCTCAACCTGGCCTTCCTCGGGGAGGACGCGTGAGCGGCGGCGCGGTGCCGAGCCTGGGCATCCGGCTGCCGCCCTGCGACCGGGCCGACCGGATCGCCGACGCGGCCGCCCACGCCGAGCGGCTCGGGTTCGACAACGTGTGGCTGCCCGACTCCCAGCTGCTGTGGCGCGACGTCTTCACCGCGCTCACGGCGGTGGCCCTCCGGACCGAGCGCGTCGGCCTCGGTACGGCGGTCACCAACCTGGTCACCCGGCATCCCGCGGTGGTGGCCTCGGCCGCCCGCAGCATCGCCGAACTGGCCCCCGGCCGCTTCCACCTGGGCGTGGGCGTGGGCAACAGCTCGGTGGGACCGGTCGGCCTGCGCTCCAGCACCAGGGCCGAGCTGACCGAACGTCTGACGCAGGTCCGTGCGCTGCTGCGCGGCGAGGAGTGGGACTACGGCTCCACGCGCTCCCGCCTGCGCGATCCGGGCCCCGCCGTGCCCATCCATCTGGCCGCCAGCGGCCCGAAGAACCTGCGGTACGCGGGCGAGGCCGCGGACGGGGTGATCCTGCTCAGCGGGATCGCCCCGGCCAACCTGGCCGACAGCCTCGACCGGGTCCGGGAGGGGGCGCGCTCGGCGGGCCGCGACCCGGCGGACATCCAGGTCACCGCCTCCGCCTACTGCCATGTCACCGACGACGTCGAGCGGGACGCCCGGATCCTCAAGCCCGTGTGCGCGACCATCGCCCGCTACGGAGGCCGTACCTCGCTCGCGCTCGCCGGGATCGAGGTGGACGTGCCCGAGCGGTTCGACGAGGGCGAGGTCTACCCGGACCTGATCCACGCCGAGGACTGGGACCTGGCCGTGGAGGTGGCCGGCCGCTGGGTCAGCGACGAGGCCGCCGTGAAGTTCGCGCGGGCGTTCTGCCTGTTCGGCACGACCGGCGAGATCGGCGCCCGGCTCGCCGAGCTGGGCGCGCTCGGCGTCACCGGCCTGCTGGTGCAGCACGTCGGCTCCTACTCGCTGCCGTACGAGCTGATGGACGCCCTGGGCGACGTGCTCGCGAGGTCCGGAAGCCGAGCGTGAACGACGGGACGAGGGAGGTGCCCCTGGCCGAGGCGATCCTCGACCGGGCGGAGGCCGTCGCCGGGGGCGCGGACGCGACGCTGCTCGGCCGGGCGGCCGAGCACGTGCTCGACACCACGGCCTGCGTCGTCGCCGGAGCCGACCACCCCACCGCGCTGCGGCTCCGCGCGGCGGGCGGGCTCCGGCGGGGGCGGGAGGAGCACGAGGAGGGGGAGGCCGATCGCCCGGCCGGCGCCGGGGCACGCCGGGAGACGGCCCTCCGGGAGGCGTCCCTCCGCGAGGCGGTGCTGGAGGGGGTCACCCGGGCACACGTGGACGAGTTCGACGCCATCCACACCGGGTCGGCGACCCTGCCCGCCGCCGTGGTGATCCCCCCGGCCGTGCTCGTCGCGACGGCCCTGCGCCGCGGCGGCGACGAACTGCTCCGCGCCGTGATCGCGGGGTACGAGGCGGTGGCCGAGGCCGGCACGAGGTTCGGCGGCCCGGCCCTGTACGCCGACCGCTGGTGGCCCGGCGCGCTGTTCGGCCCCCTCGGCACCGCCGTCGCGCTCGCCCGGCTGTACCGGCTGTCCCGGGAGCGCACGCTCGCCGCGATCGGCCTGGCGGTCGGAGGTATGGCCGGTCTGCTGCCGCCGGACCGTCTGGGCGACGCGCACTACGTCGCCCTCGGCAGGTCCGCCTGCGCGGGCCTGGACGCGGTACGGTTCGCCGCGGCGGGCATGGAGGCCGATCCCCGCCTGCTGGAGGCCGCCGCTGCCGCCGTGCTGCGCGGGGAACCCGCCGAGGCGGGTTCGGGGACGCCGCATCTGCTGGGGTGCTCCCTGAAGGCCTATCCCTGTGCCCGCCCGTTGCACGCCGCGGTGAGCGCGCTGGAGGGGCTGGTCGAGGAGGGGCTGCGGCCCGAGACGCTGGCCGAGGTCAGGATCGGCCTTCCCGCCGCCGCGCTCCGGTTCGTCACCGCCGACCCGCGCCCCGCCGATCCGGCCGCCGCGGCGGCGAGCGCCCCGTTCGTGGTGGCCGCCACCCTGAGCGGAGATATCCGAAATATCTCCATATTTAGGAGTGCTGGTTCCGTGTCCGGCACGGGAGAGACCGCGCCTGCGATTCCCGGTACGGTGGGCGGTCCCGGAGCGGGACCCGAGGTCACGATCGAGGCGGGGGAGGTCGTCGGAGCCGCCTATCCGCGTCACTGGGGTGCCGAGGTCACGGTGACGACGTCCACGGGCGCGTCGTACCGGCGGGTGGTGCTGGATCCGCCGGGTGACCCGGCGTCGCCGATGACGCGCGGGCAGCTGACGGCGAAGGCGGAGCGGCTGCTGCGGGGGCATGAGGGAGCCGCGCGGCACATCGCCGGCTGCCTGGCGCTGGAGCGGGCGACGGACGTGGCACGACTGCGCCTGCTGTCCACGGGACTGTGAAACGATCTGAGAGTGAGACCCTTGGAAGACGGTTTGACGGCGCACGACACCGGTGCGGGAGCGGGGACGCCGAACGGGCAGGGACCGTCCGGGGGAGGCGTCCGTAAGAACGAGCGGGCGCTGACCGCCGACGACATCCTGCGTACCGCCATCGAGATCGGCGACCACGAGGGACTCCACGCCCTGACCATGCGCAGGCTCGCCGCCAAGCTGGGCTTCAGCACGATGGCGCTGTACCGGCACTTCAAGAACAAGGACGAGATCCTGGACGGCATGGCCGACCTCGTCCTCGGCAACCTCAGCCTGCCCGAGGAGGCCGGTCTCGATCCCGAGACCGTGATACGCGACCTGGCCCGGGCGCTGCTCGGGATGATGCGCTCGCACCCGAGCGTGATCCACCTGCTGTCGACCCGTGCGACGACCAGCCGGACCTCGCTGAGCGGCGCGTTCGAGCGCGTGCTCGAACGCCTGCGCGCCACCGGGCTGTCGGCCGATCTGTCGGTGCGGGTCTACGGCGCGCTCATGACCTACACCATCGGCTTCGCCTCCTACCAGATGCCACGCCCCTGGGGCGGGAGCGGCGAGGACGCCCGCGAACTCAGACGCCAGCGCGGCCATTTCTACGCCTCCCTGCCGGCGGACGAGTTCCCCCACATGGTGGAGCTGTCCGGGCTGCTCGTCGACCTGCCGCACGACTCGCAGTTCCAGGTCGGGCTGGAGTTCATGCTCGGCGGCATACTGTCCGCGCACAACGGCGACGCCTCCGCGCCCGAAGCGGGCGACGGCTCCGTGGCGGCCGGCCGGCAGGACCGGTCACCGTCCTGACCGGTCCGCCCCCGAGCCCTGCCGGGCGTCCGCGCACCCGAGACCTGTCCGGGTCGGCGCGGGCCGCTCTTGGGGAAGCCTTGAGGGCCGGATGGGCGTGAGGGCGACCCGGGCGCGGTACTAAACCGGGTAGTCCCCGAGCCCGCGTGCGGGAACGGGGACCGCGTCATGTCCGACTCGTGAGCACAGAAGATCGTGACGAGGACCTGGCGGCCCGCCGCCGGCCGGACGCATCGGTCCGCCGCGCGGTGACCCAGCAGACCACTGGGCGACAGGCCCCGGCGATGGCTCGCCGAGCCCGGGACCGGCCCGAGCCCTAGGAGAGTTCAGCCATGCAGATGCCCACGGTCAACGAGTGTCAGGTCGAGGCGTGCGCGTACAACACGGAGCACGCCTGCCACGCCCTGGCCATCACGGTCGGCAACAGCAGCCACGCGGAGTGCGAGACCTTCTTCAAGGTCTCCTCGAAGGGCGGCGACCCGGCCGCCACCGGCCGCGTCGGCGCCTGCAAGATGGCCAACTGCCAGCACAACGTCCAGTACGAGTGCCAGGCCTCCGGCATCGTCGTCGGCTACGCCCAGCAGGACATCGACTGCCTCACCTACGCACCCGCCTGACGTCGGGCGGCCCGGATCAGGACGACGGCAGGGCCGGGCCGCGCCGTCCGGCGATGAGCGGTGGTCCTGCTGTGCTGGATGGCGGCAGTCAGTGGCAGGACGCGCCCCAGGTCACCCGGCATGAGGAGGTGGTCACCGACGGCGTCCTCGACAGCGCCGAGCGTGGCACGGTCGACCGCGACGTGCTCGATCGGGCCGGGTGGGTTCGAGAAGGACAACCGCCACGCCGGGACGGTGGCCATGCCGCGCAGGGTTCGCAAGCGCATGGTCGTGAGAATGGTGAGTGGTCATCTGCCTGTCCGGTTCGACGGACAGGCTATGGCGCGTTGGATTCACTCGGAAAAGCCATGGTCTTTGAGGTGTGCGATCAGGTCGTCCATGTTTTGGGCTCTGCCCATCCTGAGCGAGTGCCCGCGACGTCCAGCGGCTCGATCCCACCCACGAGGGTTTGGCCGCCTGCGCTTTTCTGCTGAACAAGTGTCTGATCTTCAAACACGAGACTGCTGCCGCCGCATCCGCCCCGTCGCCGACACCATCCAGGGCGGCGACCGATCGATGACCGCATGGCCCTGGCCGGCATCATCTACGTCCTGCGCACCGGTGTGGCCTGGCGCGACGTTCCCGCGTCGGTGATCGGCTGCTCGGGCGTGACCTGCTGGCGGCGGATGCGCGACTGGACGGAGGCCGGTGTCTGGCCACGCCTGCAGCAGCAGCTGCTGAGCGAACTACGGGCCGCGGGTCTGCTTGATCTGGACACCGCTGCCATCGACGGCTCGCACATCCGCGCTCTCAAAGGGGGGATCACGTCGGGCCCTCACCGGTCGACCGCGGTCGGCCCGGCTCCAAGCACCACCTGATCGTCGATGCGCACGGCACTCCGCCGGCGGTCTCGGTGACCGGTGGCAACCGCCACGACGTCACACAGCTCCTGCCTCTGCTGGACAAAGTCCCGCCCATCCGCGGCGTGCGCGGTCGGCCTCGGCGCAAGCCCCGCCGCCTGTACGCCGACCGTGGCTACGACTACCTCAGTCACCGCCGCCACCTGCGCACGCGCGGGATCACGCCAGCCATCGCCCGCCGCGGCATCCCGCAGGGCTCCGGGCCGGGTGCCGTCCGGTGGGTGGTCGAGCGGACCTTCGCCTGGCTGCACCAGTTCAAACGGCTCCGGGTGCGCTACGAGCACCACGCCGACCTCCATCAAGGTTTGCTCGACCTGGCGTGCAGCCTCATCTGCCTGCGCCGCCTTCGGACCTCATTTTGAAACGATCAGTTATTCGGGAATGATGCCCAGAAGTCCCTGCGACGAAAACCAGTCGCGGTCGAGAAACCGCCCACTGACTCTTCCCAAGACACATAGATACTCCTCTAGCTGCCCTTCTAGTGAATTAAGGTCATATCTTAGATCCTCCCAGTAAATGCGATATCCTTCCTCATCGTAGATGGTTCCATCCCATACACCATCGTGGATGTAGGAGAGTTCGTCGATTTCTCCAATACCGTAGATGCATGAGACATCGAAAACGCGCTGGCCGCCTAGGCTGAGGGCCTCCGGAGATGACCTCAATCCATTGAGATAAAGAACTAGGGACCAGCCGGGAGCAAGGCGGGTAATCCAAGCCCGATGCGACCCGTCGGACGTAGAACCGTAGAATTCCATGGCAGCCTGAAAGTCGCACACGAATGTCGTCTCCGCTTCGATGTGCAGCCGCCGGGCCACCTCGCCGATGTCTTCGATGCTGACCCATTGGGCCATAAAGAATCCATGGAGTCCATGTTCACGTAGGAGACTCTGTTGATTTTCAGCAGGAAGGGCATTCATAGAAGATATCCAGATTCTGTACGACGACGGCGAGAGGAAAGCGGGCGAGAAGTTTAGCAATGTCACTCCTCGTCCGCACGCCTCGGTCGCCCCTCACCACCATTGCATCAAGACGGTCTGCCACGAACTCGGACACTCGGTCGGACTCGCGCACTACAATCCGAACCTCAATCCTCCGGACGTCCCGGGTGTGGCGGGTCAGCCTCATGACTGCCAGGCGAGCGGATCCGTGACAAGTGCGAATCTTCCTGGGGCGTCCGGGTCATGTATATGGCAATACAATCAGCACCATAAAGACCACATTAACGCTTGGTTCTAGATCGGGGGGAAGGTAGCAATGAAAAAGCGTGCCGGCGTTACCGTCCTACTGGCAGCTGCTCTGCTGCTCACCGGGTGTGCAGCCCACGAGAACGAAAGAAAAGCGGCTGAGGCGTCGCCGAGTAATGGTTATGTGGGTGACACCGGGGAGTCGTCCCGAGGGTCCCTGGACGTGTCCGTTCTGCGTGGATCCGAAGCGGACTACGATTTCTCACCCTCGCCGGAGGCTCTGGCCGGAAACCGCCCCATTGTGGCGGCCGGGGTGGTGGAAGGCTGGCAACAGGGGCCCATCCTGGAAAGTTACGAGGGCGGCCCTCTCGATTACCGCGTGGTGCTGAAGGTCAAGGTGACCGACGCGCTCAAAGGCGTGAAGGGGCGGGCGTCCATTCCCGCGAACCTGGTTTTCGTCGAGCTCGACCAAGGGGCGGTCATCCGGGATGACTCCCTACCGCCCGAGGAGTGGAAGCCTGAGAGGTCGGTCCAGGACTTCGCGACGTCGATTCCGGCCGGGACGAAGGTCATGATCTTCCCGACGGAGCGGCCGGCGCATGAGCAGAAGGTTCTTGACGAGGGAGAGCGACTTCCGGCGGGTGCGCGCCTGATGAGCGTTCCACCGCAGGGCCTGGTCTTCGAGGACCCTCTCCTGGCCCAGCAGAAGTCGGGTCAGTCCGCGCTCGTCGGTGGCAAGGAGCCGCTGGGAGTCGCCGGGCGTTCACCGTGGCTGGAGCCGAAGAGTATGAGTGAGCTGGTCGACCGGCTGAGAAGCAAGGGATTCTCGGAGTAGACGAGTGGTCCGTCGGGTGTGGTCGGCAGGCTCTGGAGCCGACCACACCCGACGGCATGCGCGGGGTTCCGTTCGCTTCGCGGGCGAGGCGAGGCCCGTTCTGATGAGTCGACCCGTGCGAGGAAGCGAACCCTCGGCCATCACAGAGGACGATCGGTGGCACGGATCGTGTTCGTCCCGGTGTCGAGGTCGTCCCCGGTGCGGAGGGACGAGAAGGGCGGACTGGCGCCCGAGCGGGTGGGCAGGGCGAAGGTGACGGCCTTGCCGGGGGTGCCGGTGGTGTGGGTCGTGGCGGGGTGGACGTGGCACCGCCCTTGGGAGAGCCGGTGGACCAGGAGCAGGCCGCGGCCGTTCTCGGTGAGCAGGGGCAGGCCGATCTCCTCCACCGAGTCGAGAAGGCCGAGGATGATGCGGACCTCGTGGAGGTCGGGGTCGCCGTCGACGACCTCGCACCAGGTGGGGACGCCGTCCAGGCTGAGGACGCGCAGCTCGTACGGGGGATGGGCGTGCCTCTCGGCGTTGGCGGCCAGCTCCGCCACGATGGTCTCCGCGTCGGAGACGGCCTCGTCGTCCAGACCGGCCTCCCTGAGCACCTCCCGGAGCACGGCGCGGGCGCGACGTGAGGCCGAGCCCGGCTGAAGGATCTTGATCAGTACGCGAACGTCACCGCCTCCCATCACGCCGGCGTGCTCTCCCATCAGGCCGCCTCCTCGGTCGTGATCCGGAGGGAAGACCGGATCCTCGCCGGGGTGGTCCTGGGCACCGTGGGGGATGCCGCCGGATGGCCGCATGAGCATGCTCCGTTCGCTGTCGGTGACTGTGGACAGCAGGAAACGCGACGGGCGGAGTGAGGTGAACGTCGAGCCCCGCTCGTTCACCGAGGTTCCAGGAACAGCGTGTCCGGCGCGGCCGTTCTCTGGTCGTTTCCCCAGTTCAAGCGGTTATTCGAGATCAAATCTGGTGCAAACAGAATCTATGCGGATGTATAGGCAAACCTGTTGTCGTGGTGGTGATAACCAGTATTGGCTGCGTTGAATGGAACAGGGTAAGCAAGCGAGTGAGTTCCGGGCCACGGCTCGGTGGTCCGGTGGCTGGTGGGCGCTAAGGATCGAAGGGGCGGGGTTGTCGCGTCCCGCGCACACACAGGTGCGGCGCCTTGGCCAGATCAAGGAGACGGTCCACGACCTGCTGGCGCTCCGTTTCGACGCAGAAGTGGAATGCCGACTCGCGTCTGCTCGCGTGGGGTGGTCGGTTTCTGGTCGTTCTTCTCGGCGGGGTGGTGTGCAGTGGTTCTCCCTCATCACAATAGGTAGCCATTCGGCTACCTTGGGAGGGCGACATGGGTGGGCAACGGAGTCGTAAGACTCGTCCCGAGCTGGTGAGGGCTCGGGTGCGGCGGGGGATGAGCCAGGAGGCGGCGGCGGAGGCGCTCGGGGTGACGCCGACGACCTGGGCGCGCTGGGAGCGCGGAGAGCAGGGGGTCCGTGCCTGCTACCGGCCGCTGATCGCCGCCGTGTTCGGGGTCGAGGCGGTCGAGGTCGAGCGGTGGATAGACGGCTGGTCCTACGGGGAGACATCATCGTGGCCGATCGCGGGCTGTGACGACGACTCACCGGCGGCTACCGTGAAGTCGGCCGCGCTTCTGTGGAGGTTGGAGATGGATCCGTCCCGGCGTCACCTACTGGCCTCGCTGCCGTTCGTGCCCGGAGCCTTGGGCGAGTGGCTGGTCTCCTGGAACTACGGCACCCCGACCGCGTCGGCCGCCAGGCAGGACGAGGGGCGCGAGGTGGGTCTCGCCGACGTGGCGCGGATCGTCGAGGCGCAGAAGGCGTTCGGCCAGATAGACCAGCGGTTCGGGGCCGGGCTGGTGCGTCCGGTGGTGGTCAAATACCTGCACGAGACCGTGGCGCCACTGCTGCGAGGCCGTTACGACGAGCGGGTGGGCTCCGAGCTGATGACGGCGGCGGCCGGGATGACCTGGCTCGCGGGCTGGACGGCCTTCGACCTGAACCGGCACGGCCAGGCACAGCAGCACTTCGGCCAGGCGCTGCGGCTGGCCAAGAGCGGCGACGACCCGCTGACCGGCGCCTGGGTGCTGGCGACGCTGACCCGCCAGGCGATCCACCTGGAGCAGGGGGCCTGGGCTGTATGGCTGGCCCGAGCCGCCGTCGACACGGCCCGCCGGGCTGAGGCGTCCCCGCATGTCATGGCATTGATGCTGGTCAGAGAGGCGTGGGCGACGGCCTTGCAGGCCAAGCTGGCCGAGAATCCTGATCGGCATACCGCCAAGCAGGTCGAACGACTGATCACCGAGGCTGAGCGGGCTTACGCCCAAGGAGCCACCGATCGTGATCCGGAGTGGGTCGGCAGATACGAGGAAGTGGAGCTGAACGCACAGGTGGGTCGCTGTTGGAGCATGCTCGGCGAACACCGGCGAGCGGTAGGCCCCGCGGAGGCAGCCGTGATCGAGTTCGGCGAACGAGTTCCTCGGACCGCCCAGTTCAATCAGCTGCATGCCGCCGAGGCGTACCTCGGTATGGGGGAGTTGGAACAGGCTCTTGACTCCGCCCGAGCCGCGATCCCGGCGACCAAGACGCTGACCTCCGCCCGCACGGTGGAGCTTGCCCGCCAGTTCGCCGGACAGCTTGAGCCGTACGGGGACAGTGTGATGGTCCGTGAGTTCCGGGATCACCTGAACAGCGAGCTGGCCGCCTGACCGGAGCGACCTTGAGGTTGTTGTTTACAGACGGTGCCAGGTGGCGTCGATCGCCTCAACGATCTCCCGGTCACGAAGGGCCTCGGCCATCATGTCGCGGTAACGGGACGAGAGGTTGTCCTCGCCGCTGTCGAAGCAGCCGACCCAGGGAAAGCGCCGCCGGATGGCCCCCGCGTCGGATGTGTCCGCCGGTCCGCTCATGCTCCCAGTGTAAATAGTCACGCAGGGAGCTTATTTGATCACGTACAGGCAGTAGGGGTTTGCGGTGAGTGAATACAGCGAGGTCGAGGAGCTACTGATCAACCAGCTCAAGAAGGTGGGCTGGACTCACCTGGCTGAGGCCGAGGCGGGCGCGCTGGACATACTGGAGTCCGAAAACCCTACAGATCCTCCGGCTGCCCGTCGATGACCAGCGCGTCTACGAGGAGGCGTTAAAAGGCTGATCGACTTCGAGGACGCCGTCCGCGAGGTGAGGGTGGCGACACTGGAGAAGACGCCGAGGAACGCCACACATTGGTCACGGACATCGATGGCGAAAACGATCTGGACTGTTGAAATTTGTCACGTAAGTTTGCGTCCTGATGTGCATGTCAAAGGGTCCGTCGCGCTGGAGATCCAGTTGATCGAGGCCGAGCGCGCTCAGTTGACTACCTCGTCGACGGAGTCGTCGAGATTGATGATCCAGGCGAAGATTGTGCCGGTGTGTGCCGAGTCGGGGACGAGTAACGCACAGGTGTTACGAGAGCTGGAAACAACGTCTAAGAAAGCTGCAGCTACTGATCTTGAAAGGCTGAGGTTACGTTAGGGACGGGCCGGTCGAGGGCGGTTGTTTCCCGGGTTGTAGACCGGAGGTATGAGGTATCCAGATAGAGGGGGACTGTCCGCGCAGGCTCGGGTGCAGCGTGAGCAGCTGCGTTTTCGGGCGGCAGACATGTTCGCTGTGGGAATGACCGCGCCGCAGGTCGCCCGACAGCTGAAAGTGACTCGCAAGTCGGCGTGCTCGTAATCGCGGGCATACAAGGCCGGCGGCAAGGCCGCGCTGGCCTCCAAAGGGCCGGGAGGAGCGCGGTGCCGGCTGTCGCCGGAGCAGTTGCAGCGCCTGGAGGCGGAGTTGGAGCGCGGCCCGGCCGTACACGGCTGGCGTAGCGACCAGCGCTGGACACTGGCGCGGGTCGCCGTGCTGATCGCTGAGCTGTTTCGGACGCGCTACACCCCGCGCGGGGTGGCCTACCTGCTGCGGCGCCTGGGCTGGTCGCCGCAGGTGCCCATCCACCGGGCCGCCGAACGCGACGAGGAAGAGATCGCCACGTGGGTCAAGGAGGTCTGGCCCGATATAAAAGCACTGTGGCGGCCCGTGGAGCATGGCTGATCTTCGCTGACGAGTCCGGTCAAAGCCTACGGCCACCCAAAGCGCGCACCTGGGCACGGCGGGGGCACACGCCGGTGGTGGGGGTATCGGCCAAGGGCTCGGGCCGGATATCGGTCGCCGCGCTGCTGTGTCTCAAGCCCGGCCGCGAGCCTCGGCTGCTATATCGCCTGCTTGGCTACCACGGTCGCGCCCGCGAGCGGAAGGGCTTCGACGTGCGCGACTTCCAAGCCCTGCTGATGGGCGCCCACCATCTGCTGGATGCTCCGATCGTCGTGGTCTGGGACAACCTGGGCCGCCATACCTGCGCGCGGATGCGCGCGTTCGTCGGACGCCATGACTGGCTGATGGTTTATCAGCTGCCGTCGTATGCGCCGGAACTCAATCCGACCGAGGGAGTGTGGGCCAATCTCAAGGGTATGTTGGGCAACCTGGCCCCCCACAGTGTCGATGAGCTCGCCGCTGCCATTCGCAGTCACCTCAAGGATGCAGTACCGGCCGACGCTATTGAACGGCTTCATCGCCGGGACCGGCCTGATCCTCGATCTGCCGTAACCCTAGCTATTCAAGATCAGTAGCGCTGCATCGCTAAATTACGAAGGGAGTCTGCACATGTTTGAGATTCTTGTTTTCAGGCTGTGATCCAGGTCTGCCTCAGAGAGCGGTTGTAAGGTCACTGCGGTTGCCTGGCCGGTTCAGTTGGTGCGCCGCTCCATCCAGTTGGGGGAGGGGAACGGCTACGTTACCTGAGCAGATTTTCCTGGTTGGAGTGCATCTTGGTTACCAAATCGTGTTGAAATAGGGTGGGCTAACGCCACCGGTATCCGCATCCGGGGTTACCTGGAACGGTGAGTACGGATCTCCGCTGTTGGAGGCGGAAAGCTTCCAAGAGTCGGAGCAGGGCTTTTTTTCATCTCCTGGCCTGCCATATGCACGCAAGTCGCCCGGCGGAACCATGAGGTTTGTTCGCGGATAGTTATCCTGCCAGATGATTAGCCCGATGTTGTAGTGGATGACAGTGTCGCATTTTCCTAGCCTGTACCGGTTTGCTGATCCGGGAGCTAAGTACACTTCTCCTGTGTCTCTATGGCCTGCGAATCCCTTTTGCTTGTATATTATTGAGACACCAACGTCGTTTTCGGTATCATTTTTTATGTAAATGAGATAGTCATTTAAGGCTGCATCGTTTGGCGGCGGACTGGGGGTCGCCGCAGAAGTCAAGATTGCCGCAGGAAGAAGAAGAGCTAAGGTGAACGAGCGCCTGAAACGGAGGGGATTCCACATGATGCCGTCCTTGGGAAAATCAGCGAATAGTGCGCCATGTATAAGCATCTCCTTTGGCGTGGGGATGCGTCCAGTCAATTTGTTAAACCGTTGAGCATAAATCACTATAAGAGGTCCGCGCGAAGAGAATTCCGGTGAGGTCTTTGACGGTAGTAAAGATATCCTTTTGGGGTTCGTAGTCTCACGCTGGTGTATGATCTACTAAGTTCGGTAACATAGCCTATGAGGCCATCAGGCAGCCGCCCGCCGGCGAAACGTGAGGAAGGCGGGCGAGCCCCAACTGCTGCCTCTACCCGGGTTGGTGTGCTCTTATTGCTCAATCGTGATCGTCTCGTTCTGCTGGACCCACTAAATAACCGTTAGTGTCCCGCGCCGGAAATTCGCTGTAGATACCGGGCGAATGGGTCGAGGATCTCGTCAGGGGTCTTCGTCCATACGAACGGCTTGGGGTTGGGGTTCCAGTCGGTGATCCAGGCGCGGATGTCCTTCTCCAGGGCCCGGGCGTTCTTGTGTGCCCCGCGGTGGATCCTCTGTTTGGTCAGGTAGCCGGACTACCATTCGACCTGGTGATCCACTGGACCCGGGACAGACCAAAGTCTCCACCGAACCCAGGGCGATTCACAACAGATACTTTGTCGACGTGAGGAGAGCTCTGCACCCGGACGACCTAAGAGCCTGCTGACAAAGGGGTTTGGCGTCATGGCCTGAGTCAGGAGACCGCCGGGGTGTGGCCATTTTCGGGTCGTTGACCCGTGCACGGGAGCGGGCTCCCGGTAGCTGAGGTGTTGTCTAAGCAGCTCAGCGGACAGGAGCCCGTGGTTGTCTGTCTACACGCCCGCGTCCGTGAACGCCAGCGATTGCGCCTCACCGGGGTGCCGATGTCACGGGCGGAAACCGGCATATCCATCGGCCCTGACTGATAGTGAATGGGCGGTGCTGGAAGGCGAGTCTCGGGCGGTGATGGCCGAACTGGTCGCGCCCACCGGCAGGCCGATGGTGCATGACCTGCGAGCTGTGCTCGACACAATCACCTATGTGACCCGGTACGGGGTCGAGTGGCGAGCCCTGCCGATCGACTTCCCGCTGCATGAGGCGGTGTACGCGTTCTTCCTGCGCTGGTCCCGGCGTGGCCTGCCTGAACGGCTCGCCGGGCGGCGCAAACTGCCAACGGCAGGGTGTGTCGACTTCCAGACGGTCAAGGCCGCCGAGACCGTCGGGGCCGCGGCGTGCGGTTACGACGGAGGCAGGAAGATCAAGGGGCAGAAGCGGAATGTCGTGGTTGACACGCTCGGGTTGCTTGTTGTGCGTGATCGTCACCGTGGCGCCGGTCCAAGACCGCGACGGAGCCCATTCCGTGCTGGCCCGGCTGCGAGAGGAGTTCTCCACCATCAGCCTGGTCTGGGCCGACGGCTACACCGGACGTTTGGTGACCTGGGCCGGGCAGGTTCTCGGCCTAACCGTCACGATTGTCAGACGCAGCGACGACGTCCGCGGCTTCGTCGTGTTACCTCGCAGGTGGGTGGTGGAAAGAACCTTCGCCTGGCTGGCCCGCTACCGTCGGCTGGTCCGGATCTAAGAGCGTGACTCATTTGGTGAGTCTTCGGTAGCAGATAAGCGCCGCTGCGAGAGCGACAAAAGATGCGAAGTGATCGGCGCGGCGCTCGTAACGGCG
>NZ_JBHMBS010000070.1:0-5798 GCF_042428775.1 Streptosporangium vulgare
ACATCCCGCCCCGACACCACCACATCCCACAAACCCTCCGGAGACACCACCCCACCCGGAAAACGACACGCCATCCCCACGATCACCACCGGATCGGGGCGGCGGGACTCCGCCTCCTGGAGGCGCTGCCTGGTCTCCTGCAACTCGATGGTGACCCGGCGCAGATACTCGACGAGCTGCTCGTCATTCGCCATGGGTGAGCTCCTTGTCGATGAAGCTGAGGAGGTCGTCGAGACTGGCCGTGCGGAGTCGCTCGGTGACGTCCGGGCCAGGCGGCGGTGCCGGTGGGGTCGCCGGGGTCGCGGGGGGAACCGGCGGTTCCGGCGCCAGGTCCGCGGGGAACAGCCGATCGCGCAGATAGCGGACCAGGGCCCCGGGACTGGGATGGTTGAACAGCAGGCCGGTGGGCAGCCGCAAACCGGTGGCGGCGCTCAGCCGGTTGCGCAGCTCGACCGAGGTCAGGGAGTCGAACCCGAGGTCCTTGAACGGCATCTCGCCGTCGATCACGTCGGCGGCGCCGTGCCCGAGCACCAGACCGGCGTGCGTGTGCACCAGGTCGAGCAGGAGCTTCTCGCGCTCCGCGGGAGCCGCCCCATCGAGCCGCTCGCGCAGCGTGGGCCCGGCGGTCTCCTCGACCGGGGCGGGCGTCGCGCCTCCGGCCCCCGTGGACGTCCTCGTCCCGTCCCCGGCCCGGATGGACGCTCCCTCCCCGGGCTGCGTGGTCAGCAGCCCGCGCAGCACCGCGGGTGTCTCCCCGCCGCGCGCACGCAGCGCGCCCAGATCGAGCGCGGCCGGTACGTACACCGCCTCCTCCCCGGCCAGGGCCAGGTCGAACAGGGCGAGCGCGTCGGCGGTCGGCATGGGCCGCAGCCCGGAACGGGACATCCTGGCCAGGTCGGCGGCGGCGAGGCCACCGGCCATGCCCTCCGCCTGCCGCCAGGGGCCCCAGGCGAGCGCGGTGGCCGGCAGGCCGCGGGCCCGCCGGCTCTGCGCCAGCGCGTCGAGTGCCGCGTTGGCCGCCGCGTAGTTGGCCTGCCCGGCGCCGCCCAGGGTGGCCATGACGGAGGAGAACAGGACGAACGCCGACAGGTCCGCGCCGGCGGTGAGGTCGTGGAGGTGCAGGGCGCCGTCGACCTTGGCGCGGAGCACGGTGTCGAGCCGTCCGGGGGTCAGCTCGGTGATCACGCTGTCGTCGAGGACACCGGCGGCGTGCACGACGGCGGTGAGCGGATGCTCGGCGGGGACGGTGTCGAGAAGCGCGGCGACGGCCGCGCGGTCGGCGACGTCACAGGCGGCGAAGGTGACCGTGGCGCCCAGGCCGGTCAGTTCCCGCCGCAGGTCCGCGGCGCCGTCGGCGGCGAGGCCGCGGCGCCCCGCCAGGATCAGGTGGCGCGTGCCGTGCGCGTGCACCAGGTGCCGGGCCAGTGCCCGGCCGAGCGCGCCGGTGCCGCCGGTGATCAGGACCGTGCCCTGTGGGTCGAGCCCGCCCGGGACGGTCAGCACGACCTTGCCGGTGTGCCTGGCCTGGCCGACGAACCTGAACGCCTCGGGTGCCCGGCGCACGTCCCAGGCGGTGACCGGCGGCGGTTCGAGGGTCCCGTCGGCGAACAGGGGGTCGAGCCCGGAGAGCATGCGGCCGATCCGGTCCGGTTCCCGTTCGAGTAGCTCGAGCAGGTCGAAGGCGTGGTAGCGGACTCCGGCCGGCTCCCGGAGGTCGGTCTTGCCCAGCTCGACGAAGCGGCCCCCGGGGGCCAGCAGCCGCAGGGAGGCGTCGGTCGGCTCCCCCGCGAGGGAGTTGAGCACGACGTCCACGCCGCGACCGCCGGTGGCCGCCCGGAACCGTTCCTCGAAGGCGGTGTCACGCGAGGAGGCGACCCGCTCGGGGGGCAGGCCGGTGGCGTCGTGCTTGGCCGGGGAGGCGGTGCCGTACACGTCCGCGCCCAGGTGCCGGGCGAGACGGACGGCGGCCGTGCCCACCCCGCCCGCCGCGGAGTGGATCAGCACGGACTCGCCGCGCCGCAGCCCCGCCAGCTCGACCAGCGCGTGGTAGGCGGTCAGGTAGGCGATGGGCGTGGCGGCCGCCCGCGCATACGTCCAGCCGGTGGGGATCGGCGCGACGGCCCGCCGGTCGGTGACCGCGACGGGGCCGAAAGCGCCGGAGAACACGCCCATCACCCGGTCGCCCGGCGCGATCCCCGTGACTCCCCGCCCCACCTCGATGACCGTTCCGGCCGCTTCGAGGCCGGGGAGACCGGGATCGCCCGGGTAGTGGCCCAGGGCGCCGAGCACGTCGCGGAAGTTCACGCCCGCCGCGCGCACCGAGACCCGGACCTGGCCGGGCGCCAGTGGTCCGTCCACCTCGGGGCAGGGGCGCAGGGCGAGCCCGTCCAGCGTGCCCCGCCGGACGACCCCGAGCCGCCACGGGACCCCGCGGCCGGACACCGGGGAGAAGTCCTCGCCAGGCAGGAGGAGCGAGCCGGGGGACGGGGTGGTGGCTCTGGCCAGGCGCGGGACACGGACCGCGCCGCCGCGAAGCGCGAGCTGGGGCTCGCCGGTCGCGAGCGCGGCCAGGAGCGCGGTCGGGGGCGATGAAGGGGGCGGTGAAGAGGGCGCGGTCGGAAGCAGGTCCGCGGAGCCGTCGTCGGTGTCCACCAGCACCAGGCGTCCGGGATGCTCGGTCTGCGCCGAACGCACCAGCCCCCACACCGCGGCCTGTACGGGGTCGGCGTCCTGTCCCGCCTCGGTGGCGACCGCGCCGCGGGTCACCAGGACCAGCCTGGCGTCGGCGAGACGTTCCTCCGCGAGCCAGTCGCGCACCAGCGCCAGGACACGTCCGGTGACGGCGCGCACGCCGCCGGATCGAGGACACCAGGCGACCACCACCTCAGGCCGCTCCGGGCCGGGGACCAGGCCGGGGACCGATCCGGGCACGCCGTCGGAGGACCGGTCGGGAGCCACGCCGAGGACCGGCGTACGGGTCGCGTCGAGGACCGGGTCGGCGGTCCCGCCGCCGATCGGGCCGTGGGCGAGGTCGAAGTCGAGGCCGAGGTCCTGGGAGACGGTCCCGTCGAGGACCGGGCCGAGGGCGAGGTCCTCTCCCAGCGTGACGATCCGTCCCACCGGTGACCTGCCGGACGACACGGAGGGCACGGAGGGCACGGAGGGCACGGAGGGCCAGTCGAGCCGGAACATCGCGTTCACCGGCGCCGCCGAGCCGGGGCGGGCCGGGCGCAGCACCAGCTCGTCGATCGACAGGACGACCCCGCCCTCCTCGTCGGAGGCGGTCAGCGTGATCCCGCCGCCGTCCGCGGGCGCCAGGCGTACCCGCAGGGTCTCCGCGCCGGTCGTGACCAGCGACGCGCCGCTGAAGGCGAAGGGCAGTTCGGGCGGTCCGTCACCGGCCGCCGGGCGACCGGCCCACGCGTGCAGGGCCGCGTCCAGCAGCGCGGGGTGCAGTCCGAAGCCGCCGCGCGGCAGACCTCCCGGCAGCCTCACCTCGGCGTACACCTCCGCGCCCTGGTAGCGGACGGTACGCAGGCCGCGGAAGGCGGGCCCGTAGGCGTAGCCGCGGTCGGCGAGCCGGTCGTAGACGGCGTCGGCGTCCTCATCGGCTTCTGCGGTGACGTCTCCGACGACCGGCGGAGTCACGTCGCGCGTGGCGCCCGCGTCCACACCGGACGGCGTCGTCTCGATGAGAGCGGGAGTGGGGACGGGGCCAAGCAGCCCGGAACCGTTCCTCGTCCACTCGCCGTCCCCGGACCGGCTGTAGAGCGTGAGGGCCCTGCGGCCCTCGGCGTCCCGGGCGGCGACCACGAGCTGGACCTCGACGTGGCCGCCTCCGGGCAGCGTCACCGGCCGTTCGAGGGTGAGCTCCTCGACCCCCGGGCAGCCCGTCCGCGCGCCCGCGTGCCAGGCCAGCTCCAGCAGCGCCGCCCCGGGCAGGATGACCGATCCGGCCACCTCGTGGTCGGCGAGCCACGGGTGGGAGCGGCGGGAGAGCCGGGCCGTGAACAGCGTCTCCCCCGAGGCGGCCGACTCGACGGGAGCGTCCAGCATCGGGTGCTCGCCCGCGGCGGCCCGCGGCGTCTCCAGCCAGTAGCGACGGCGCCGGAACGGGTAGGTCGGCAGCGGGAAGGGACGCGCGCCGCCGAAGAACGCGCCCCAGTCGACGTCCGCACCGCGCACGGCGGCCGTCGCCAGCGCGGTGGCCAGGGTCGTCGCCTCGGGTACGCCACGGCGCAGCACCGGCGCGAAGACCGCGTCCGGCGCGCATTCGGCCCCCATCGCGGAGAGCACCCCGTCGGGTCCGAGCTCCAGGAACGTCCGTACCCCGTCCGCGTGCGCGGCCCGCACGGCGTCGGCGAACCGGACGGGCCCGCGCACCTGGCGTACCCAGTGGCCGGCGGAGAAGACGACCGGAGCCCCGGTCACGGTCGACACGACGGGGACGCGCGGCTCCCCGTAGGTCAGTCCCTCGGCGACCTCCCCGAAGGCGTCGAGCATCCCGTCCATGCGCGGCGAGTGGAACGCGTGGCTCACCCTCAGCCTGCGGACCTTGCGTCCGCGCGCCTCGAAGTGCGCGGCCACGCCGAGCACGGGCGCCTCGTCGCCGGAGACGACGACCGCGACCGGGCCGTTGACCGCGGCGAGCGCGAGTTCGTGCTCGCGCCCGGCCAGCAGGCCGAGCACCTCCTCCTCCGACGCCTCCACGGCCGCCATCGCCCCGCCCTCCGGCAGCGCGCCCATCAGGCGGCCGCGGGCGGCGACCAGCGCGCACGCGTCGGGCAGCGAGAGCACCCCGGCGACGTGGGCGGCCGCCAGTTCCCCGACGGAGTGCCCGGCGAGGACGTCCGGGCGGACGCCCCAGTGTTCCAGCAGCCGGAACAGCGCCACCTCCAGCGCGAACAGCGCGGTCTGGGTGTGCTCGGTCCGGTCGAGCAGCTCGTCGGGCGCGTCGCCGAACACGACGTCGGCCGGTGAACGGCCGAGATGCGGCCGGAGCCCGTCCCAGACCTCCTCCAGTGCCCGGGCGAACACCGGGTGGGCCGCGTGCAGCTCCCGGCCCATCGCGTGCCGCTGGCTCCCCTGGCCGGTGAACAGGAAGCCGAGCCCGCCGGAGACCGTACCCGTGACCAGGCCCGGCGTCTCCCGTCCGGCGGCGAGCGCGGCCAGGCCGCGGTCGAAGTCACGGATGTCCGCGGCGACCAGGGCCGCGCGCCGGGTGAACGTGGCGCGGGTGGTGGCCAGGGCGTGCCCGACGTCGGCCGGGGTGGCCGCGGGGTGTCCGGCCAGGTGCTCGCGCAGCCGCGCCGCCTGCTCGCGCAGCGCGCGCTCGTCCCTGCCGGTGACGATCCACGGCACCGGACGAGCCCCCTCCCCGCCCTCCGGGCCTCCCTCGTCCTCTCCGCGCCCCGGGACCGTCGCCGCCCGCAGGACCCCCCGGACCTCTGCGCCCTCCGAGGTCGCCACAGCCTGCGGAACCCCCCGGACCTCTCCGCGCTCCGGGGTCGCCACAATCCGCAGGACCTCCGCGGTCTCCCCGGCTTCCGGGCCACCACCTCCCTCGCCCCCCTTGGTCCCCTCGGCCTCCCCGACTCTCTCGTCGCCCTCCCGGAGCCCAGGGACCTGCGGCTCCTGCTCCAGCACCACATGCGCGTTCGTCCCGCTGATCCCGAACGACGACACCCCCGCCCGCCGGGGTGCCCCGGTCTGCGGCCACGGCACCGACGACGTCAGCAACGACACCGCTCCGGAAGACCAGTCCACGTGCGGCGACGGCTCATCCACATGCAACGTCG
>NZ_JBHMBS010000071.1:0-5706 GCF_042428775.1 Streptosporangium vulgare
TGCCGATGGGCATGCTGGCGCGGTAGATCTTGCCGTTGTCGCCGGCGAAGAACAGGTACATGTTGGTGCTGTCACCGATGACGGCCTGGTCGATGGGGCCGGTCTGGGAGCCGGTGATGCTGCCGGAGAAGAGGGTCTGGGGGGAGGACCAGCCGTTGGCGTTGGTGGGGTCGCTGGAGGTGCGGTAGGAGAAGGCGGGGCCGCCCCATTGGTAGGCGAGGACCCAGATGTTCTTGGGGGCGAAGTAGAACAGGCTGGGGGCGACGGTGCCGGAGGACATGGTGTTCTGGCTGGCCGAGGCCATGTCCGACCAGTTGGTGAACAGGCCGAAGTTCATCGAGCCCCAGCTGCTGCCGAAGTCGTGGGTGGTGGCGTAGACGAGCTGCCTGCCGTTGTAGGGGGCGACGGTGAAGTCCTTGAGCGAGACCCAGCCCGACTTCGGGTTGGCCAGCACACCGGTCGAGCTCCACCGGTACGACGACGGGAGATCGCACGTGCCGGTCGGGGTCGGCGTCGGGGTCGGCGTCGGGTCAGGGGTTCCCGGGGTGCCGTTCCAGGTCCACTTCTGGTTGTTGCCGCCGTGGCAGGCGTAGATCTGGATCAGGGTGCTGTTGGCGGTCCCGTTGTTGGCGGCGTCCAGGCACAGCCCGGACTGCACGCCGGTGATGCTGCCGTCGGTGTTGATGCGCCACTTCTGGTTGTTGCCGCCGTGGCAGGCGTAGATCTGGGCCTTGACCCCGTTGGCGGTGCCGGCGGCGTCCAGGCACTTGTTGCCGTAGACCCTGAACTCCTGCGCGGAGGTGTAGGTCCACTGCTGGTTGGGGTTGGTGTGACAGTCCCACAGGGTCACCTGGGTGCCGTCGGTCGTCGAGGAGTTCGGCACGTCCACGCACCGGCCGGAGGCCACGCCCCTGATCTGCCCGGTACCGCCACCCGAGGTCGGGGTGGGGGTGGGAGTCGGAGTGATCGTGGGATCCGGGTTGGGGTCGGCGGCGTTGAGGGCGTTCAGGACCGAGGTGTAGGCGGCCTTCTTGTTGCCCGAGCTGTCGAAGAGCAGGGGGGTGGTGTTGGCGCCGAGCCAGGAGTCGCTGTCGCGGACGCCCCAGACGGTGATGCCGTTGCAACGCGGCACCGCCAGGCAGTCGTTGGTCACCGCGGCGTAGGTCTGGGCCGAGCCGCCCTGGATGTCCAGCTCGGTGATCTGCACGTCGACGCCGAGGGCGGCGAAGCTGGAGATCGTGGTGCGGTAGTTGCTGTTGTAGGCGCTCTGGCTGTTGAAGTGCGACTGCAGGCCCACGCAGTCGATCGGCACGCCACGCGACTTGAAGTCGCGGACCATGTTGTAGACGCCCTGGGTCTTGGCCCACGACCAGTTGTCGATGTTGTAGTCGTTGTAGCAGAGCTTGGCGGCCGGGTCGGCGGCCCGCGCGGTGCGGAAGGCGACCTCGATCCAGTCGTTGCCGGTGCGCTGCAGGTTGGAGTCGCGCCGCCCGCCGGAGTTGCCGTCGGCGAACGCCTCGTTCACCACGTCCCAGGCGTAGATCTTGCCCTTGTAGTGGTTCACCACGCCGTTGATGTGGTTGATCATCGCCTGGCGCAGCGAGCTGCCCTCCATCGAGCGCATCCAGTTCGGCTGCTGGTTGTGCCAGGCCAGGGTGTGCCCGCGCACCCGCTTGCCGTTCTGCACCGCCCAGTTGTAGACGCGGTCGCCGTTGGTGAAGTTGAACTGGTTCTGGTTCGGCTCGGTGGCGTCGATCTTCATCTCGTTCTCGGCCGTCACCATGTCGAACTCGCGGTTCGCGATGGTCGTGTACTGGGAGTCGCCCAGTTTGCCCGCCGAGATCGCGGTGCCGAAGTACCGGCCGCTCTGCTGGGCCGCCGCGCCGAGCGTGGACGCGGCGGCACTGAAGGAAGCGGCGCTGACGGAAGCGGCGCCGGCGGAGACCTGGGCGGTCACCGCTGTGGTCGTGCCGAGCACGAGGGTGCCGAGGGCGCCGACGATCAGGGCCCGGCGGAGGCCGCCGAGGGGTCGCCGGGTGCCGGGCGGGGGTATGGCATTCGTGTCCATGCCTGAGCCTCCATAACTGCATCACAGAAACGCGGAAGCGGATAGTCGCGAGGGGACACACCGCGGGATCGACGCCGCGTTCCGTCATCAGGGAACGCGCACCACCAGGGCGTCGTGGCCGACGGCCCCTGCCGCTCACCACCGGCTTGGCATGGGGCCGTCTCGGGGACTCAGTGTGGAAAGTATTACAAAATGTGTCAAGCTCATCCAGCAAGGTTCTGTTCTGCTGTTTGATGCACATGTCGTGACCAGTGCCGACGTCTCCTGGACCCCGGAAAGCCACGGGTCCGCCCGCGGGTCCGAGACCTCCTTTGTGAAATTTTCATCTCATCGGCCCGTCCGCCTCGGTGCGGCGATCCGTGAAACAGCAGATGAACCGTGCTCGCCTCGCACCCCTTGCGGGCAGGCCATGTTTCGTACTCTTGACAGCCTCTCTCCGCCTGGTGTTTGCTCCGCTCCACCACCACAACCGTTCGACAGAGAAGGAGCCCCGACCGGCGGACAAATGTTAGCGCTCACATCTTTCTGCCCCCCAGAATGCGTGCTCGGCGACCGTTGATTCCTGCCCGACACCACGCCCATGGTTGCCCCCTTACGGTCGCTGATCTCTTGACAGGAGGCTTTCCCGCACGGCGGAAGCTGAGATCAGCCTTATACATCGGGCCTCGCAGCTCTCAGGTGACCGGCGGACACCTGCGATGCGCCCGAGCCGCCACGCCCGCTCGCCAGGCATGCCACCACATGGCATTCGCCGGCGAGTGATTTACGAATACGAACCGCTGGCGCTACACGAGCCGTCAGCGGTAACTGCTCTCAGCTGCCGGAAAGAGGTTGAGCATGCGTGGGTGGAGACGGTGGTTCGGCGCGGCGCTTCTGGCCGTGACCATGGTTGCCCTGGGCGCGGTGACGCAAACGAGTGTCGCCGGAGCGGAGTCCAACGGCGGAGTGCGGGTCATGCCGCTGGGCGACTCGATCACCGAGGGTACGCAGGTGCCGGGCGGATACCGCATCGGCCTGTGGCAGCGGCTGGTCTCCGGCCGGTACACGGTGGATTTCGTCGGGTCGCAGTTCAACGGGCCGGGCAACCTGGGTGACCACGACCACCAGGGGCACCCCGGCTGGCGTATCGACCAGATCGACGCGAACATCACCAACTGGGCGCGGACCCAGAATCCGCGCACGGTGCTGCTGCACATCGGCACCAACGACATACTGCAGAACTACAACGTGGCCGGAGCGCCCCAGCGGCTGTCCACCCTGATCGACCGCATCACGACCACCGTGCCGGACGCGGACGTGTTCGTCGCCACCATCATCCCGCTGTCCAACTCCGGGCAGGAGTCCGCCGCCCGCACCTTCAACGCGGCCATCCCCGGCATCGTGCAGAACAAGGTCAACAGCGGCAAGCGCGTCCACCTGGTCGACATGCACAGCAAGCTGACCACCTCCGACCTGATCGACGGCATCCACCCCACCGCCGGCGGCTACGACAAGATGGCCGCCGCCTGGTACGCGGCACTCCAGTCGGTCTCCGGCAGCATCGGCCAGCCCGGTGGCCCCAGCTCCACGCCGACCCCCACGCCCGCGAACGCGATCCGCGGCGTGGGCTCGGGCCGATGCCTGGACGTCGCCAACGTCTCGCAGGCCAACGGAGCCCTGGTGCAGATCTGGGACTGCAACGGCCAGACCAACCAGCAGTGGACGCAGACCAGCGCGAACGAGCTCCGGGTGTACGGCAACAAGTGCCTGGACGTGGCCAACATGAGCACCGCCGACGGTGCCGCGGTGCACATCTGGGACTGCAACGGCCAGAGCAACCAGAAGTGGCGCCTCAACAGCGACGGAAGCATCACCGCGCTCGGCGCGAACAAGTGCCTGGACGTCCCCAACTACTCCACCGCCAACGGTGTCAAACTCCAGATCTGGTCCTGCAACGGCGCCGCCAACCAGCGCTGGACCCGCGTCTGACGGGAGGGAGCCCCCGGGGCGGTCTCACGCCGCATGGCAGGAGACCGCCCCGGGAGGCCGTCCCGGCGAGGTGTGAGAGGCGGGAAGCCGGCACGCGGTGTTCACCGGTGTTCGTGTCCGGCCCGCGACAGGCCGGGAATCAGGTGCGGCCTTTTCGCCGTCGAGCCGTGAAGACGCTTCGGGGCGAGTGCGCCACCGGTGGATCTCCCGCCGGGCCGGCGCCGGTCTCTCGTCGTATGACGAGATCGGCCCGTCTCCTCGCCCCGCCCGCGGGCCGGGCGAGGAGACGGGCGGGCCGGGCACGGTCACGTCGCTCCGGCGGTCGATGGGCAAGCGGTTCCGGCGTGACGGGACCGTGATGGGTGAAGTTCTTGACGCGACCTGATGTTAGCGCTCACAGTCTTCCTGGATCGTACGAGAGGAGCGCCGGGTGGGACCTGTCCCGAGGCGTCGCCCGCCCATCATGGCGGACGTGGCGAAGGTGGCGGGCGTGTCACATCAGACGGTCTCGCGTGTGCTCAACGGCCATCCCAACGTCAGCGAGGAGACCCGGGCCCAGGTCCTGCGCGCGATCGACCTGCTGGGTTACCGGCGCAATCTCGTCGCACGCGCACTGGTCACCAGGAACTCCCGCCGGCTGGGTGTCGTCAGTTTCGACACGACGCTGTACGGCCCCGCGAGCACGGTCTACGGCATCGAGCAGGCAGCCAGGAACGCGGGTTATTCCATCAGCATCGTGAGTCTTCGGACCATCGACAGGGCGAGGATGCTCGACGCCATCGGCTACCTGACCGAACAGGGCGTGGACGGCATCGTGGTGGTCGCCCCACAGCGTTCGGCGGCCGAGGCGCTGGAGGACATGCCCGCCGGCATGCCGGCCGTGGCCGTCGAGGGCGGCCGGACGGACAGCGTGTCGGCGGTCAGCGTCGACCAGGTCGAGGGCGCCGTCCTGGCGACCCGGCACCTGCTGGACCTGAAGCACGAGACGGTCTGGCACGTCGGCGGTCCGGCCAACTGGCTGGAGGCCGAAGGCCGCGCGCACGGCTGGCGCGAGGCGCTGACCGCCGCGGGCCGCCCGGTCCCCGAACTCCTCGCCGGCGACTGGAGCCCGCGCTCCGGCTACCGTGCCGGGCAGCGGCTGGCCGCGATGATCGACGAGGTCACCGCCGTGTTCGTGGCCAACGACCAGATGGCTCTGGGGGTGCTGCGCGCCCTCATGGAGCAGGGGGTGAGCGTCCCCGGCCAGATCAACATCGTGGGGTTCGACGACATCCCGGAGTCGGAGTTCTTCTTCCCTCCTCTCACGACCATCAGACAGGACTTCGGGGCCGTGGGCAGGCGCAGCATCGACGTGCTCGTACGGCAGATCGAGACGGAGGGGCCCTACGTGCGCGAGCGTCACGTCGTGTCTCCCCGTCTCGTTCTCAGGGCCAGTACGTCGGCGGTGCGCTAGTCGCCCACGGAAGCAGAAAGAGCGTTGACGGCTCACGGATGTCAGCGCTCACACCACGAAAGGAACTCCCCATGTTGCGAAGGATCTCGGCACTGATCGCGGTCGGTGCCGTCGCTTTGACGATGACGGGTTGCGGTGGCTCCAGCACCCCGGGTGCCTCCACCGACACCGGCAAGGTCGCCGACGACGGCAAGATCACGATGGGTTTCTCCCAGGT
>NZ_JBHMBS010000072.1:0-5494 GCF_042428775.1 Streptosporangium vulgare
GTACGCAAGGCAAAGGCAGCAGACCCGGCCAACCTGATCATCCATCGTCTGCCGCGTCAGGCGATGAAACGAACTGATATGCGGTCACACCGAAGCCCTGTTCCTTTGCGGGAATTTAGGCAGCCGGACGATGGCATATCCGGCGGCAATGGCATGCCCTGCCATTAAAGTCGGCGGGCGGTGCCCACTCCCCCGCCCTGCCCCCGCGCCGGAGAGCCGACCCGCCTTCGGCACACGAAATCCCGATCCGGCCACGACATCGTACGGGTGATTCTCTGTGGAGTACATGATCGTCGCGGCCGCCGCGGTGGCGCTGGTGTTCATCGTTCAGACGGCCCTCGACGCGCAGGTGGCTCGGCGCGCCCTGGGGGTGCTGATGCTGGCCTTCGTCGTGCGACTGCTCGTTCACGTCCTCGTGATGCGATCCAACTCCATCGCATACGGCGGGGACAACTTCGTCTACGAGGGCAGGGCCCTGGAGATCGTGGCGTACTGGAAGCACGAGGGCTTCACGTTCGTCACCTCCGATCAGATCGACAGCCTTCACTCCGTGGCGGTGCCCTGCAACGTCTTCGCGGCGATCATGTACCTGTGCGGCGGCCCTGCCCCCCTGGCCTGCACCGCCTTCGTGGCGCTCATCGCCTGCGGGCTGTGCGCCGTCATGTACAGGTTCGCGCGGCTCATCGGCGCCGACGAGCGTGCGGCGTTCAGGCTGATGACCCTGATGGCGTTCATGCCGGCATTCATGCTGCACACGTCCGACACGTTCAAGGACGGATTCAACGCGTTTCTCGTCATAGCCTGTCTCGGCCTCGCCGCTTCGAACGTCCAGCGTTTCGACATGCGCAAACTACTTCTTCTCGGGCCGCTGCTGTGGACGCTCTGGAACGTGCGCCCCTACATGGTTTTCATGTGCGCGATACCACTGATTCTCGGCCTGGCGGGACTCAAGCGGGCTTTCCCGTTGTGCGTGCTGGCCATCCTGGCCACACTCCTGGTTCCCGTCCTGATATTTCCTGATATGACGGAGAGCACACCGCTCGTCATGATGCAGGAGCAGCTGGAGCGCGGGCAGTCGGAGATCGTCCGTCACTCCAACGCCGCGGGAGGTTCGGGAATCGTCTTCGACGACGGCGGCAATCCGTGGAGCGCGTTCCTGCCGAAGCTGGTCTACACGCTTCTCTCCCCGTTCCCCTGGATGGACGGCAGCCTGGTGCTGCAGCTGGCGAAGACCGAGACGGTGCTGTGGTACTACCTTCTGTGGTGCGCGGTCTCCGGGGCCCGGCGAATGTGGGGCGAGAACCGCAGGATGCTGCTGATCCTCCTGCTCTTCGCCGTACCGTGCACGATCATGTACACGACCACGATGTCCAACATCGGTCTCATCTTCCGGCAGCGGATACCGATCGTCATGGTCGTGAGCCTGTTGTCCGCGGTCGCCTGGACCAGGGTCCCGCAGGAGCGGCGGCAGTTCATGTCCGGCGCGGGAACGGGTCCGGACACCGCCGGTTCCGCGGTGTCCGCCCACCCGTCCGGCACGGCGGGGAGGGCGCCGGCCGGGATTACGCGAGCGCGGTGAGGCTAGTCGACGTCGAACACCACGTCGACCCAGTAGTTGCCGGCCTGGTAGGTGCTGGTCGGGAAGGGATTCGCCGCGCCGTAGGTGTAGACACCGTTGCCTCCCACCGCACCGCTGGCCGGCGCGATGAGCGGTTCGCTCGTGTACTGCACGTTGAAATACGGTCGTGTCTGCGAATAATAACCGGACAAAGTGTTATAAGAGACAACATAGATCGTGTTCTCGGTCACCGGAACGGGCGTATCGAAGTTCACCTGCTGCCACCCGCTCGCCGTCTCGCCGGTGAAGGTCGCGCTGGCGAGCAACTGCCCGTTACTCGTCCACAGACTCCCGACATGCGGCCCGATGTTCTTGGCGCCCTTGTAGAAACGGACACCCCTGATACTGCCACTCGTCATCGTCTGGAACTTGACTCCGACCGTGATGGGAAGCTTGTCGGGTTGGGATGCGACGGCGGGGGTCGCCGTGTTCTCCCAGAGGCTCGTGAACGGCACGAACAGCACGTCGACCCAGTAGTTGCTGGCCTGATAGGTGCTGGTCGGGAAGGTGCTCGCCGCGCCGTACGTGTAAACACCGTTGCCCCCCTCCTCACCGTTGCCCCGCGCGACGAGCGGGCCGTTCATGTACGGCTCGGTGAAATACGACGGTGTCAGCGAGTAGAACCCCGAACTCGTGTAGTACGAGGCGATGTACGTCGTGTGGGCGGTCACCGTGACCGGCGTGTCGAAGCGCACCTGTTGCCACCCGCTCGCCGTCTCATTGGTGAAGGTCGCGTTGGCGAGCAACTGCCCGTCACTCGTCCACAGAGCCCCGACATGCGTCCCGGTGTTCTTGGCGCCCTTGTAGAAACGGATGCCCCTGATGCTGCCATCGACCAGCGTCTGGAACTTGACGCCGACCGTCACGGCGTTGGGGTCGTTCCGCGACGGGATCTGCGGAACCGTCTGATCGTCCCACAGGCTCCTCACCGGGACGAACAGCACGTCGACCCAGTAGTTGGTGGCCCGGTAGGTGCTGGCCGGGAAGGTGCTCGTCGCGCTGTAGGCGTAGACACCGTTACTGATCTGCACACCGCTGGCCGGCACCACGAACGGGCCGTTCGTGTACTGCGCGGTGAAGTAGGGAACCGTTGTCGAGTAGTGCCCGGACGTCGTGTGATATGAGGCGACATACCTCGTGCCGGCGGTCACCGTGACCGGCGTGTCGAAGTCCACCTGCTGCCACCCGCTCGCCGTCTCGCCGGTGAACGTGGCTCTCGCCAGGAGCTGCCCGCTCGCGCTCCAGAGGTTCCCCGTGTGTGTTCCGGTGTTGAGTGCGCCCTTGTAGAACCTGACGCCTCTGATGGTGCCCGGAGTCGTGGTCTGGAACTGCACCCCGAGCTCGACCGGCGCGGAGTCGCTGACCGAGCCGACGGCGGGCACGGCGCTGGGCGGCCAGATGGTGCAGGCGTCACACGACGCGTAGACGGTGGCGGTGATCGTGGTCGGGATCGCCTGGAGGTTGCCGATGTCGTCGACCGCCCGGACCGCGATCGTCACCGTTCCCGTGGTCTGGGGCGTCCAGCGATACTGCCAGTTCTCCCTTCCCGTCGCCGGAAACCACCGGTTACCGCCGTCGACCGAGACCTCGATTCCGGCCACGACACCGCCCCCGGTGTCGGCCGCCGTTCCCTGGATCGTGACGTTCGTCAGCTCGGGCAGGGCTGCTCCGTTCGACGGGCTCGTGATCGTCGACGTGGGAGGGCTGGTGTCCGTCGACGCGGTGGCCGGGACCAGCCCCGGCTGGAGGCTGGCGGGCTGGGACCGCATGTCGGCGAGGAGGTTGACCGTCGCCTGCTGCATCCGGATGTCGGTGGGTGTGCCCGCCCGGTCGTGGTTGGCGTCCAGCCCCCAGGACCACTGGACGGTCCCCGCGCCGAAGACGAGCGCACCGCTGGAGGCCCGGTAGAGCGTCAGGTTGTGGTTCGCGGTGCCGAGCCCGTACGTACTGCCGTAGTCGAGCAGGTATTTGGAGGTGAGGTTCATGACCGTGCTGGAGTACTTGGCCCGGCCCGGCGGTTCCGACCCGTTGCTGGGTGACACATCCCATTCATAGCCGAGCGTCCCGGTGGGGAAGACGGCTGTCTGCCCGGGAGCGAGGTTCGCCACGGATGTGTTGCGCCAGATCCGCATCTTGCTGAAGTCGGCCGACACGGTTATCGCGTCGTTGGAGACGCCGTTGACCCTGAACCACGTCCCGTTCAGCGCGTTCTCCGGCCTGCCGCCGTTCGAGGGCGGGGAGAAGCGTGGGTCGCGCCACGATCCGGTCCACTGGGGGCTCGGGTCGATCTTGGCGTTCGCCAGCGTCTCCTTGTAGCAGACGAAGGTCCTGAAGGGGGTCCCGTCACTCAGGGCCGCCTCCCAGCGCCCCTTCCAGAAACCCTCGTTCCCGGAGAAGAAGGCTATGTTGACGCCGTTGTCCCTCGCGTTCGTGACGTTGTCCCGCATGTCGTTGGACCAGTACTCGTCATGGCCGACGGAGAGAAAGACCTTGTGGTTGAGTATCTGCTGGCCACGCATCGCGGTGTCGATACTGCTGGTGTAGCTGACGTCGTAGCCGTTGGCCTCGATCCATCTGATCATGGGGTATTCGGCGTTGAAGAACCAGCTCTCCACCGAACCGCCACAGCAGCTGGAGACACGCGTGGTGAACGGCCGGTTGTAACTGACCTTGAAGGCCCGCCCCGCCGCGGTGCCCGCCGAGTAGAGACTGCTGTCGCCGTACTTGTTGTACGCCTGCCAGGTGCTGTCGGAGGTCTGCAGCAGGAGATCCGATCCGCGTTCGTCGTCCCGGACCACGAATATCATCTGGCTGGCACCGGGGGTCTCGTCATCCCGGATCAGGTTCGCGATGTAGACCCCCGAGACGGCGTCGGCCGGCACGGCCCACGAGGCGGAGACCGCCCAGTTCCCGCAGTCGACCAGCGCGGTCACCGAATCCGTGAGGCAGGACGGCTGTACCTGGGGCAGCGTGGCCGAAGGAGTGAGTGTTGTGATTTTTCGTGCGCCCATGCCGCCGTAGTAACCGATGCGGTAGACGTCCACGTGGTAGGCGGTCGCCAGGGTGTTCACCTTGAACTGAAGGGTCTCCCCCTTGTCGACGCTCATCTGGGTCGCGTACCCCTGAATGCTGCTGCTGCCTGCTCCCGGTATGTCCCACTCGCTCGGCGGGTTTCCCGGCAGGCTGTTCTCCAGGCAGATGACGGAGGACGGCGGACAGGCCGCGTGGCGAGCCCGGCCGCGAGGCTTCGCGTCCGCGGTCTTCTCCTTTGGCCTCCCGGTGTCTTCCCTGGGAAGACCTCGCAGGCCGGCCTCGGCGAGCCTCCGCTCCAGCGCACGGGCTCGGTCGCCTTTCGGCGGCGGCGCCTTGACCTCCACGGCCCGGCGTCCGCCGGACGGCGCCTGCCCGGCGCCCGAGGCGGGTCGCCCGGGTGCGTGTCCGGTCACCTGGCCGGGGGCGGCGTCGGGTCCGAACGGTACGACGTTCCGCACGGTTACCGACTCCCGCGGGGCGGCGGTGCCGGGTTCCGGTGCCCAGCCGGCACCCAGCAGGCCGATCAGGGTGAGAAGACCGACCCCGAAGGTGAACGGCGACCGCCGCCCGAGCCCGACCTTCCCCGCATCGTCCGTACCGCCTGCCATGAGCGACCTCCCGAAAGCACTCCCTTGGCCAAATCGCCACCCCGGCCAAAGCCATGGGCAGAAAGAAAGGCAATCACATCCAACCCCCTACAGGAATTAGCCTTAAATAACGGCGATTTACCTACAACACAGAAGATCACTCTAATATCGCACCAAAAGACCATTCAAAGCGTAAATCAATCTCAACTCGGTGAAGGCGTGAAGCAATCGGGCCTGCTGCCTTTGCCTTGTGCAT
>NZ_JBHMBS010000073.1:1816-5058 GCF_042428775.1 Streptosporangium vulgare
CACGCGCATGCTTGTGTGGGGGTGGTGGGTGTTGGTGGTGGGGTGGGTTTGGTCGCTGTTTGTTGTTTGAGATTTGCATAGTGGACGCGAGCATCTTTGTGGCCAAGTTTTTTAGGGCACACGGTGGATGCCTTGGCATCAGGAGCCGATGAAGGACGTGGGAGGCTGCGTTAAGCCCCGGGGAGTCGCCAACCAGACTTTGATCCGGGGATGTCCGAATGGGGAAACCTAGCACCAGTCATGTGGTGTTGCCTCCGCCTGAATGTATAGGGCGGTTGGTGGTAACGCGGGGAAGTGAAACATCTCAGTACCCGTAGGAAGAGAAAACAAATTAGTGATTCCGTGAGTAGTGGTGAGCGAAAGCGGATCAGGCTAAACCGTAGGCGTGTGATAGCCGGCAGGCGTTGCGTTTGCGGGGTTGTGGGACCCTCTGATGGTTTCTGCCGAGACCATAGACAGTAAGAAATCCTTCCGATAGTCGAAGCTTCTGGGAAGTTGCGCCGTAGACCGTGAGAGTCGGGTAGGCGAAATTGGTTGGACTGTTTGAGGGGATCCCAAGTAGCACGGGGCCCGAGAAATCCTGTGTGAATCTGCCAGGACCACCTGGTAAGCCTAAATACTCCCTGATGACCGATAGTGAACAAGTACCGTGAGGGAAAGGTGAAAAGCGCCCCGGTGAGGGGTCGTGAAATAGTACCTGAAACCGTGTGCCTACAAGCCGTAGGAGCGTAAACGAGGGCTTGTCCTTTGTTTGTGATGTGACTGCGTGCCTTTTGAAGAATGAGCCTGCGAGTTATGGTGTGTGGCGAGGTTAACCCGTGTGGGGGAGCCGTAGCGAAAGCGAGTCTGAATAGGGCGTTTGAGTCGCATGCTGTAGACCCGAAGCGGAGTGATCTAGGCATGGGCAGGTTGAAGCGCGGGTAAGACCGCGTGGAGGACCGAACCCACCAGGGTTGAAAACCTGGGGGATGACCTGTGTTTAGGGGTGAAAGGCCAATCAAACTCCGTGATAGCTGGTTCTCCCCGAAATGCATTTAGGTGCAGCGTTACGTGTTTCTTGCCGGAGGTAGAGCACTGGATGGCTAATGGGCCCGACAAGGTTACTGACGTCAGCCAAACTCCGAATGCCGGTAAGTGAGAGCGTAGCAGTGAGACTGCGGGGGATAAGCTCCGTAGTCGAGAGGGAAACAGCCCAGACCACCGACTAAGGCCCCTAAGCGTGTGCTAAGTGGGAAAGGATGTGGAGTCGCAGTGACAACCAGGAGGTTGGCTTAGAAGCAGCCACCCTTGAAAGAGTGCGTAATAGCTCACTGGTCAAGTGATTCCGCGCCGACAATGTAGCGGGGCTCAAGTACACCGCCGAAGTCGTGGCATTCACACATGTATCCGAGCCTTTGTGGTTTAGGTGTGTGGATGGGTAGGGGAGCGTCGTGCGGCCGGGGAAGCAGCGGAGTGATCCAGCTGTGGAGGCTGTGCGAGTGAGAATGCAGGCATGAGTAGCGAATCAGAAGTGAGAAACTTCTGCGCCGGATGACCAAGGGTTCCTGGGGCAGGCTAATCCGCCCAGGGTAAGTCGGGACCTAAGGCGAGGCCGACAGGCGTAGTCGATGGACAACGGGTTGATATTCCCGTACCCGCTACGATGCGCCAATACTGAATCCAGTGATACTAAGGGTCCTTAAGTCCCTAACGCCCTTCGGGGTGTGGGTGAGACTGAACGCCTGGCCTGAACTGGTAGTAGGTAAGCGATGGGGTGACGCAGGAAGGTAGCCCAGCCCAGGCGATGGTAGTCCTGGGGTAAGCATGTAGGGAAAGAGGTAGGCAAATCCGCCTCTTATGTATCCTGAGATGTGATGCCGAGCCGATTGTGGCGAAGTGGGTGATCCTATGCTGCCGAGAAAAGCCTCTAGTGAGTGTCGTGGCGGCCCGTACCCTAAACCGACTCAGGTGGTCAGGTAGAGAATACTAAGGCGATCGGGTGAACTGTGGTTAAGGAACTCGGCAAATTGCCCCCGTAACTTCGGGAGAAGGGGGGCCTTCGCTGGTGACGAACCTTTGCGTTCTGAGCTGGTGGGGGTCGCAGAGGCCAGGGGGAAGCGACTGTTTACTAAAAACACAGGTCCGTGCGAAGTCGTAAGACGATGTATACGGACTGACGCCTGCCCGGTGCTGGAACGTTAAGGGGACCGGTTAGTTGTTCTTCGGAGCGGCGAAGCTGAGAACTTAAGCGCCAGTAAACGGCGGTGGTAACTATAACCATCCTAAGGTAGCGAAATTCCTTGTCGGGTAAGTTCCGACCTGCACGAATGGCGTAACGACTTCCCCGCTGTCTCAACCGCAGACCCGGCGAAATTGCACTACGAGTAAAGATGCTCGTTACGCGCAGCAGGACGGAAAGACCCCGGGACCTTCACTATAGCTTGACATTGGCGTTTGGAACGTCTTGTGTAGGATAGGTGGGAGACGGTGAAGCTATCACGCTAGTGGTGGTGGAGTCATTGGTGAAATACCACTCTGGTCGTTTTGAACGTCTAACTTCGGTCCGTGATCCGGATCAGGGACAGTGTCTGGTGGGTAGTTTAACTGGGGCGGTTGCCTCCTAAAGAGTAACGGAGGCGCCCAAAGGTTCCCTCAGCCTGGTTGGCAATCAGGTGTCGAGTGTAAGTGCACAAGGGAGCTTGACTGTGAGACCGACGGGTCGAGCAGGAGCGAAAGCTGGGACTAGTGATCCGGCGGTGGCATGTGGAAGCGCCGTCGCTCAACGGCTAAAAGGTACCCCGGGGATAACAGGCTGATCTTCCCCAAGAGTCCATATCGACGGGATGGTTTGGCACCTCGATGTCGGCTCGTCGCATCCTGGGGCTGGAGTAGGTCCCAAGGGTTGGGCTGTTCGCCCATTAAAGCGGTACGCGAGCTGGGTTTAGAACGTCGCGAGACAGTTCGGTCCCTATCCGCTGCGCGCGCAGGAGACTTGAAAGGAGCTGTCCCTAGTACGAGAGGACCGGGACGGACGAACCTCTGGTGTGCCAGTTGTTCCGCCAGGAGCACGGCTGGTTGGCTACGTTCGGAAGGGATAACCGCTGAAAGCATCTAAGCGGGAAGCTCGCCTTGAGATGAGGTCTCCCACCACGAGAGTGGGTAAGGCTCCCGGTAGACGACCGGGTTGATAGGCTGGAAGTGGAAGCGCAGTAATGTGTGGAGCTGACCAGTACTAATAGGCCGAGGACTTGACCACAAAGCAA
>NZ_JBHMBS010000074.1:0-4219 GCF_042428775.1 Streptosporangium vulgare
GGCCACACCACCACCCCACCGCCCTCGACAGGAGCGACGACCTCCTCCTCGACGACAGGCGCCTCCTCCACGATGACGTGCGCGTTCGTGCCACTGAACCCGAACGACGACACCCCCGCCCGCCGGGGCGCCCCGGTCTCCGGCCACGGGATCGTCTCGGTCAGCAGGGCCAGCCCCCCGTCGGCCCAGTCGACATGCGGGGTGGGGTTCTCGGCGTGGAGGGTGCGCGGGAGAGTGGCGTGCCGCAGCGCCATGACCGTCTTGATGACCCCGCCGACGCCGGAGGCGGCCAACGTGTGGCCGATGTTGGACTTCAGCGCGCCGAGCCGGAGCGGACGGCCCGCGGGCCGCTCGCGACCGTACGCGGCCATGAGGGCGCGGGCCTCCACCGGGTCACCGAGGGCGGTGCCGGTGCCGTGGGTCTCGACCGCGTCGACGTCGGCGGCGGAGAGCCCGGCGTTCGCCAGGGCCAGCCGTACGACCTGCTGCTGGGCGGTGCCGTTGGGCGCGGTCAGGCCGTTGGAGGCGCCGTCCTGGTTGAGCGCGGAGCCGCGGACCACGGCCAGCACGCGGTGGCCGTTGCGCAGGGCGTCGGACAGCCGTTCCAGGACGAGCACGCCGACGCCCTCGGCCATGCCCATGCCGTCCGCGTCCGCGGAGAAGGGCTTGCACCGCCCGTCGGGGGACAGCACGCGCTGGCGGCTGAGTTCCACGAACGCCCCGGGGGTGGACAGCACGGTGGCGCCACCGCTCAACGCGAGGGAGCAGTCGGACTGGCGGAGGGCCTGGCAGGCGAGGTGCAGTGTGACCAGCGACGTCGAGCAGGCGGTGTCGACGGTGATGGCGGGACCTTCGAGGCCGAGCGTGTAGGCGATCCGCCCGGAGGCGACGCTGGGCACGACGCCGGTCGCGAAGTGACCCTCCAGGTTCGCCGGGGCCTGCTCGAAGAGGGGGCCGTACTGGTGGTGGTTGATCCCGACGAAGACGCCGGTCTGGCTGCCCCGCAGTGAGGACGGGTCGATCCCGGCCCGTTCGAACGCCTCCCAGGAGGTCTCCAGCAGCAACCGCTGCTGTGGATCCATCGCCAGCGCCTCGCGCGGAGAGATCCCGAAGAACCCCGCGTCGAACCGGTCGGCGTCGTCCAGGAAGCCGGCGGCGCGGGCGTAGGTGCTCCCCGAGGTCGCGGGGTCCGGGTCGTACAGGGAGGCGAGGTCCCAGCCCCGGTCGGCGGGGAACTCCCCGGCGGCGTCGCGACCCGCGAGGACGAACTCCCACAGGTCCTCCGGGGACCGCACGCCACCGGGGTAGCGGCAGGCCATCGCGACGATGGCGATCGGCTCCCGGCTCCTGTCCTCGGTCTCCTTCAGCCGCCGGTTCGCCCTGCGCAGCTCGCCGGTGACGCGCTTGAGATATTCGCGCAGCCTGTCCTCGTCCGCCACCGTGATCCCTCCCGATTCCTACGCGCCGAGCTCTCGGTCGATGAGATCGAAGATCTCGTCGTCGGTCGCGGACAAAAGGTCGTCTTCTTCCTCGTCGCCCGGGGTGTCGTCGTCCGTGCCGAGTTTCGCCAGCAGGGCCGCGAGCCGTTCGGCGATGACCGAACGCTCCTCACCCGTGAGAGACGTGACCGCGGCCTCCAGGCGGTCGAGCTCGGCGTGCGGGGACGGTTCGGCGCCGACGAGCAGCGACCGCATGTGCCCGGCCAGCGCGGCCGGGTTGGCGTGCTCGAACACCACGGTGACCGGCAGACGCAGGCCCGTCGCGGCGTTGAGCCGGTTGCGCAGCTCCACCGCGGTGAGCGACTCGAAGCCGAGTTCCCTGAACGCCCGGTCCGCGCCGATCTCCCGGGGCGAGGTGTGGCCCAGCGCTTCCGCGACGTGGGCGATCACCATCCGCAGCAGCTCGCGCTCCTGCTCGGCGGGCGGCAGCGCGGCCAGGCGGCGGGCGTACGTCTCGTCCGGGCCGGCGTCCGGGTCCTCGGGCCCGTCGGTGCCGTGCCGTGTGCCGGTGAGGTCGGCGACCAGGGGCCGGGGCCGGGCGGAGGCGAAGACCGGGGTGAACGTCTCCCAGTCCACGTCGGCGACCGCGGCGAAGGCCGCGCCGCCGGTCAGGACCCGGTCCAGGCGGTCCAGGGCCGTCGCGGGGTCGAGGGACGGCAGGCCCTGGCGGCGGAGCCGTTCCGCGTCCACCTGTTCGGCGAGGCGTTCGCTGTCCCAGACGCCCCAGGCGACCGAGGTCGGGCGGTGTCCGGGGCGGCCTCTGCCGTATTCGGCGTACGCGTCGAGGAAGGCGTTGGCGGCGGCGTAGGCGCCGTGGTCGCCGCTGCCCCACACCCCGGCGATCGAGGAGAAGAGGACGAACGCGTCCAGCCGGTCGTGGTCGAGCAGCTCGTCCAGGTGTGTCGCGCCGTGCACCTTGGCGGCGACGGCGTCGGCGAACTCTTCGACCGTGGTCTCCGCCAGCGAGGCCAGCCGCGCCGCGCTCGCGGCGTGCACCACCGTACGCGGGGAGTGCCCGTCCGCCCGCAGCCGGTCCAGCAGTGCCGCGACCGCGTCCCTGTCGGCGACGTCGCAGCTCACGGTCGTGACGGTGACCCCCCTCTCCGCCAGCTCGCCCGCCAGCGCGTCCGTCCCCTCCGCTCCGGCGCCACGACGGGAGGCCAGCACGATGTGCTCGGCGCCGCGTGCCGCGAGCCAGCGGGCGAGGTGCGGCGCCAGCGCGCCGGTGCCGCCGGTGACCAGCGCGGTGCCGGACGTACGGAACCTCGCGGGCGCGGTGAGCGGTGCCCTGACCAGGCGGCGGACCAGGACGCCGGTGTCGCGGATCGCGACCTGGTCCTCGTCGCCGAGCCCGGCGAGCACTCCGCAGAGCCGGTCCCAGGCGGTGTCGTCGGGCGTCTCGGGCAGGTCGGCGAGACCACCCCAGACGCGGGGCTGTTCGAGGGCGGCCACCCGGGCCAGCCCCCAGGTCTCGGCGTGGACCGGGCGCCGCACCGGGTCTCCGGAACCGGTGGACACGGCACCGGAGGTGACCGACCACAGCGGGACGGCCCACCCGGTCTCGGCCAGCGCCTGGACCAGGGTCAGCAGGCCGGCCACCCCGCCGGGCACGGCCGGGTGGTGAGCGTGGGGGGCCTCGTCGAAGGCGAGCAGGGAGAGGATGCCCGCGGGCCGGTCGCGACCGGCGAGTGTCCGCACGACCTCGTCGCGGTTCGTGGCGCCGTCCAGGACGAGGGTCACCGGCCGGGCTCCGTGCCGTTCCAGTGCCTTGGCCGCCGCCCGGACGAGACCGGGATCGTGGTGGTGGTCGCCTGCGGGGGTGACCACGAGCCAGTCGCCGGTCAGGACGCCTTCGACCGGTGTGTCCGAGGCCGGATGCCAGGCGACGTCGTATCCCCAGGTGTCCTGCGCGACGGCGGACTCGACCGGCCGCAGCCAGTAGTGCTTTCTCTGGAAGGGGTAGGTGGGCAGGTCGGCGTCCGGGTCCGGGTGCGCGTTTCCGAACGCCGGGGACCAGTCCACTTCCACCCCGTGGACGAACGCCTCGCCCAGCGACAACAGGAACCGGTCCATTCCCCCCTCGTCGCGGCGCAAAGTCCCTACCGCCGCGCCTTGGACTTCGGCGGCTTCCAGGGACTGCTCGATGCCGAGCGTCAGTACCGGGTGCGGGCTCACCTCGACGAACACCCGATGCCCCGCCTCGATCAGCCCTTGTGTCGCTTCGGCGAACCGCACCCGCTCGCGCAGGTTCCGAAACCAGTACGCGCCGTCCAACGGCTCATCCAGCCAGCGTCCACTCAGCGTGGAGAAGAACGGCACCCTCGGCACCAAAGGAGTCACCGACGCCAACGCCTCGACCAGCTCCTCGCGGATCTCCTCCATCTGCGCCGAATGCGAGGCGTAATCCACCGCGATCACCCGCGTGCGCACCCCCGCCGCCTCACACCCGGCCACAAACCCCGCCAACGCCCCCACCTCCCCCGACACCACCGTCGAGGCCGGACCGTTCTCCGCCGCCACCGACACCCCACCCCACCCCGCGACCCGCTCCTCCACCTGATCTGCCGGAAGAGCGACCGACGCCATCCCACCCCGGCCCGCCAACCCCCCCAGCAACCGGCTGCGCAACGCCACCACCCGCGCACCATCACCCAACGACAACCCCCCCGACACCACCGCCGCCGCGATCTCCCCCTGCGAATGCCCCACCACCGCGACCG
>NZ_JBHMBS010000075.1:0-4188 GCF_042428775.1 Streptosporangium vulgare
GGCGGCGTTGAAGAACGTCGAGCCGACGTCGTTCACCCCGATCAACACCGAGCGGTTCGGCGGCTGCGGTCAGAGCTGCCGGCCCGCACCGCCCCCGCCGGACGAGCCGTCGCCTTCGGAATCCCACTGATGTCGCTCGCGCCACTCGCCTTCAGCCCGGCGGTGGCGGCCCGGTCGAAGCCGTACTTCCCAGCCCCGTCGAGGCCCTGCTCTCCGGCGTCGCGGGGATCGTGGCGTTCACGGTTGCCGCGCCGATGCGGTTTCGTTCCTGGAAGGCGCCCGGCGTGTGCCGCCTCTCGTGGCGCCGGCCGCTGGCCGGGCCGGCCGGAGGCTGGGCGCGCTCACGGCGAAGACCGTGGTCGTCCCGGCCTTGCAAGATCCCGATCTCACCCCGTCCCTCAGCCGCGCCGTCCGGGGCGGCCGAGGGACGGTCACCGTCTCCTCAGGTCCGCCGGACGCCGATGAGCCGTTGCAGCAGGATGAAGGCGAACAGCAGCAGGCCGATGAAGATCTTGGTCCACCAGGAGCTGAGGGTGCCCTCGAAGCTGATGATCGTCTGGGTCAGGCCGAGCACGAGGATGCCCAGCACGGTGCCGAAGAGATAGCCCGAGCCGCCGGTGAGCAGCGTGCCGCCGATGACGACGGCCGCGATGGCGTCCAGCTCCATGCCGACGGCGTGCAGGCCGTACCCGGACAGCATGTAGAAGGACAGCAGGATCCCGCCGAGCGCGGAGCACAACCCGCTGATCGTGTAGACGGCGATCTTCGTCCGTCCCACCGGAAGGCCCATGAGCAGCGCGGACTGCTCGCTGCCGCCGACGGCGTAGACCGTGCGGCCCAGCCGCGTGTGGTGCAGCACGTACGCGGCCACCAGCACCACGACCGCGGCGATCACCACGCTCGGCGAGATCCACATCTCGCCGCCCAGGTCGATCCTGGTCTGCGCGAAGGCGGTGAAGATGCCGTCGGTGATCGGGATCGAGTCGGTGCCGATCGTGTAGCACAGTCCTCGGGCCAGGAACATCCCGGCGAGGGTCGCGATGAAGGGCTGGACCTGGAAGTAGTGGATGATCGCCCCCATCCCGAATCCGAGCGCCGCGCCGATGGCCAGCACCAGCACGATCACCACCGGCGCCGGCCAGCCCTGGTTCGTGACGAGGCTGGCCGTGACCATCGTGGACAGCGCCACCACCGCGCCCACCGACAGGTCGATGCCGCCGGCGAGGATCACGAACGTCATGCCGACGCCGACGACGAGCAGGAACGCGTTGTCGACGAAGACGTTGAGGATCACCTGGCCGCTGGCGAACCCCTCGTACCGGATACCGCCGGCCACGAACATCGCGATGAGCAGGCTCGCGGTCACCGCGACCGGGACGTACCTGCGGGGGATCGCGAGCCGCCCGGCCGGGCCGGTCATGATGGTGTCCGTCATCGGTTCCTCACCGTCTCTTCCCGTGCCTGCTCGCCGATGGCCACGTCCGTGAGGAGGGGGCCGGAGCCGTCCCCGGGAGCGGGTGGCGGCGGGGCGGGGCGCCTGCTGCCCCACCCGAACGCCTTCTGCCGGAAGGCCGGCGACTGCAGCAGGCACACGATCGTCACCACGAGCGCCTTGAACAGCAGCGTCGTCTCCGGCGGCACGCCGATCGAGTAGATCGTGGTGGTCAGGGTCTGAATGATCAACGCCCCCAGCACGGTTCCGCTGAGGGAGAACCGGCCGCCCGACAGCGAGGTGCCGCCGATGACGACGGCCAGGATGGCGTCCAACTCGATCCACAGGCCGGCGTTGTTGCCGTCCGCGCTGGACACGTTGGAGCTGATCATCAGCCCCGCGATGCCCGCGCACAGCCCGCAGAAGGTGTAGGCCACGATCAGCACGCCCCGGGAGCGGATCCCGGACAACCTGCTGGCCTCGGCGTTGCCGCCGACCGCCTCGATGAACATGCCCAGGGCCAGCCTCCGGGTGAGGAAGGCCGTCAGCGCCGTCAGCGCGATCACGATGAGGATGCCGAACGGCAGCGTGAGCCAGTAGCCGCCGCCGACCAGCTTGTACGGGGCACTGTTGATCGTGATGATCTGCCCGTCGGTGATCAGCTGGGCCAGGCCCCGTCCCGCGACCATGAGGATCAGCGTCGCGATGATCGGCTGGATGCCGACGGTCGCCACCAGGAACCCGTTCCAGGCTCCGAGCGCGAGCGCCACCACCAGCGTGACGCCGATCGCCGACAGCACGCCGGCGACGGAGTTCTGGTCGGCCAGGCCGCTGATCTGCATGCAGGCCAGCGCCCCGCCGATCGCCACCACCGAGCCGACCGACAGGTCGATGCCGCCGGTGGCGATGACCAGCGTCATGCCCAGGGCGACCAGGATCAGCGGCGCTCCGAAGCGGAGGATGTCGATGAGGCTGCCGTAGAGGTGCCCGTCCCTCATCTGCACGTGCAGGAAGTTGTCGGTGAACGCCACGTTGAGCGCCAGCAGCGCGACCAGGATCACCACGGGCCACAGCAGCCGGTGCCGTGTGAGGGCTCCGGCGCGGTCTCGCACAGAACTCATGCCGGCGCTCCGCTCGCGATCTTCTGCATCAGGACGTCGGAGGTGAGCGCGTCGTCGTTGTCGAGCTGGGCGACCAGCGTGCGGTCGCGCAGCACCCCGACCCGATGACTGAGCCGCAGGACCTCCTCCAGCTCGGCGGAGATGAACAGCACTGCCATGCCTCCGTCGGACAGTTCGGCGACCAGGCGCTGGATCTCCGCCTTCGCGCCGACATCGATTCCCCGGGTGGGCTCGTCGAGGATGAGCAGCCGGGGTTCCATGATCAGCCAGCGGGCCAGCAGCACCTTCTGCTGGTTGCCGCCGCTGAGGGTGCGGACCGGCTGCTCGGGGTCACCCGGCCGGATGTTCAGGGTGGTGATGTACTTGGCGACCAGTTCGTCCTGTTTGCGCCGCGACAGCGGCCTGCTCCAGCCGCGCGCCGCCTGCAGCGCGAGGACGATGTTCTCCCGCACCGTGAGCTCGTCGACGAGTCCCTCCGCCCGCCGGTTCTCCGAACAGAAGGCGATCTTCCGGCTCATCGCCGCCCGGGGGGTGCGCAGCGCGATCTGCTTGCCGCCGACCTCCAGCGAGCCGCCGTCGGCGTGGTCGGCGCCGAACAGCAGCCGCGCCAGCTCGGTGCGGCCGGAGCCGAGCAGCCCGGCCAGCCCGACGACCTCACCCTGCCTGATGGTCAGGGTGAAGGGGGCGATGGCGCCCGCCCTCCCGAGGTCGCGCGCCTCCACCAGCGGCTCCGCGACCCGGGCGGGCGGCTTCTCGTCGAGTTTCTCCAGGTCGGCCAGCTCCCGCCCGATCATCTTGGCGACCAGGTCGACCTGGGAGAGCTCGCGGGTGAGGTACTCCCCCACGAGCTTCCCGTCGCGCAGGATCGTCATGCGGTCCGACACCTCGTAGATCTGGTCCAGGAAGTGCGAGACGAACAGGATGGCGATGCCCTGCTCCTTCAGCCGGCGCATCACCCGGAACAGCTGGGCCACCTCGCCGGCGTCGAGGCTGGAGGTCGGCTCGTCGAGGATCAGCACCTTGGCCTCGATGTCGACCGCCCTGGCGATCGCGACCATCTGCTGCACGGCGAGCGAGTACGACGCCAGCGGCGCCGACACGTCGACGCGCAGTTCCAGGCGGGCCATCAGTTCCTTGGCCCGCCGTCGCATCTCCTTCCACCGGATGCGGCCGAACCGGCGCGGCTCGCGGCCCACGAAGATGTTCTCCGCGACCGAGAGGTTCCCGCACAGGTTGACCTCCTGGTAGACCGTGCTGATACCGGCCTGCTGGGCGGCGGACGGGTTGGAGAAGGCGACCGGCTCTCCGGCCAGCTCGATCTCGCCCTCGTCGACGCCGTACACGCCGGTGAGGACTTTGATCAGCGTCGACTTCCCCGCGCCGTTCTCTCCCATCAGCGCGTGCACCTCGCCCGGCAGCAGCCGGAAGCCGACGTCGTCCAGGGCCTTGACGCCGGGGAATCGTTTGCCGATCCCGCTCATCCGTACGATCGGTGCCGGTGCGTCCATGCCGCGCTCCTTTCTTCCCGGTACGGGGCGGCTCAGTACTGGCGGGTGGGCAGGGCCTGCTTGGCCTGCTCCTGGGTGAAGGTGGTCTCCTCGGTCACCACCCGCTCGGGCACCTGCTCACCGGCGA
>NZ_JBHMBS010000076.1:0-3833 GCF_042428775.1 Streptosporangium vulgare
TGCCGTCGTCGGGGTCGGTTGATCTGGCGGGTGCGGGTCTGGGGTCGGCGGATCATCCGCTGCTGGGGGCGGCGGTGTCGCTGGCCGACGGGGACGGTTTCCTGCTGACCGGGCGGCTCTCCACCCATGCGCAGCCCTGGCTCGCCGACCATGTCGTGGCCGGTACGGCGATCCTCCCCGGTGCCGCGTTCGTCGAGCTCGTCATCCGGGCGGGTGATCACGTCGGATGCGACCGGCTCGACGAGCTGACCCTGCACGCCCCGCTCGCCCTCGCCGCCTCCACCGGTGTACAGGTGCAGATCCTCGTCGGCGCCTCGGACGAGGAGGGACGTCGCACGGTCGGCGTGTACGGATCGCCCGCGGGTGAGGACCACTGGACGCACCACGCCGGCGGCGTACTCTCCTCCAGCGGCCCCAACCCACTCAGAGGATCCGGTACGTCCGGTGAGGCGGGCACGTCCGCCGTGCCGGTCGCCGATCTCGGTGTGTGGCCGCCGCCGGGGGCGCGGCCGGTGAATCTGGACGGCTGTTACGAGTCGCTCGCGGACAGGGGGCTGGTCTACGGCGCCGCCTTCCGGAGGCTGCGAGCCGCCTGGCAGGCCGGGGAGACCGTCTACGCGGAAGTGGACCTCGCGGAGGACGCGGAGGCCGGCCGTTACGGCCTGCACCCCGTGTTGCTCGACGCCGCCCTGCACGCCCTCGCGGCGGTGCACGACACCGCCGAGACCCGGCTGCCGTTCTCCTGGGAGGGGGTGCGTCTGCACGCCTCCGGCGCCTCGGTCCTGCGCGTACGGCTGACGCCCACCGGAGACGGCACGCTGTCGATGGAGATGGCCGACGGCACCGGAGCGCCGGTGGCCTCGGTCGAGACGCTGGTCATGCGGCCCGTCGGCGCCACGGCGTCCGCATCGTCCCCTGTCGGCCACGACTCCCTGTACCGGGTCGACTGGCAGGCCCTTCCGGTTCCGGCGGCGGGCGACGGCACGCGGACCGGCCCGGCCGGCCGGATCGTGACGATCGACACCGCACGGGCCGTGACAACAGACGTCGAGCGAGCCGTGACGGTCGACGACAGCGGGACCGCGACGGTCGACGGCGTGACGGTCGGCGGTCGCTCCGGGGACGGCCTCCTCGCGGCGACCCGCGCCGCCACCGGTCAGGCACTCGCCGCCGTACAGGAGTGGCTGGAGTACGACGGCCCGGAGCCGCTCGTCGTCGTCACCCGGGGGGCCGTCATGCCCGGCGGACCGGCGGGCGCCGCGGTGTGGGGGCTGATCCGCAGCGCTCAGGCGGAGAATCCCGGCCGGATCACCCTGGTCGACACGGACACCGACGACCCCGGCGCGCTGGCGCGGGCCGTGGCGACCGGCGAGCCGCAGCTCGCCATCCGAGACGGCGAGGTCTACGTGCCCCGCCTGGCCACCCTGGCCTCGCACGGCGGGCTGCTGCCGCCCCCCGGGAAGGGAAACTGGCGGCTGGACGTCTCGCCCCGCGGCAGCATCGACAACCTGGTGCTCGCCGTCCACGACGACGGGCCGCTCGCGCCGGGGCAGGTGCGCGTCCAGGTGCGGGCCGCCGGACTCAACTTCCGCGACGTGCTCCTCGCGCTCGGCATGTATCCGGACGACGTACCACTCGGCGGCGAAGGCGCGGGCGTCGTCACCGAGATCGGCCCCGGGGTCACCGGGACGGCACCGGGCGACCGGGTGTTCGGCCTGTTCGGCGGGGCGTTCGGCTCGAGTGCGGTCGCCGACCACCGGGTGGTCACGCGTATCCCGGACGGCTGGTCGTTCGAGCAGGCGGCCTCGGTGCCGATCGCCTACCTGACCGCGTACTACGGCCTGGTCGAACTCGCCGGTCTGCGGCGCGGCGAGGCCGTGCTCGTGCACGCCGCCACGGGCGGGGTGGGCACGGCCGCCGTCCAGCTCGCCCGGCACCTCGGCGCGGAGGTGTTCGCTACGGCGGGCCCCGCCAAGCACGACGTCCTGCGCGGGCTGGGCTTCGACGACGCGCACATCGCCTCCTCGCGCACCCTCGACTTCGAACGGCGGTTCCTGGAGGCCACCGGCGGCAGGGGTGTAGACGTCGTGCTGAACTCCCTCGCCGGAGACTTCGTGGACGCCTCGGCGCGGCTGCTCCCGCGCGGCGGCCGGTTCCTGGAGATGGGCAAGACCGACCTCCGCGACCCCGGTGACATCGCGGCCGACTACCTGCCGTTCGACCTCATGCGCGCGGAGCCGGAACTGGTGGGGCGCATGTTCGCCGCCGTGCTCGCCCTCTTCGCGGACGGCGCGCTGAGGCTCCCCCCGATCGACACCTGGGACGTCCGGCGGGCACCCGACGCCTTCCGCTTCGTCAGCCGGGCACGGCATGTCGGCAAGGTCGTCCTCACCCTGCCCAGGCCGGTCGACCCCGACGGCACCGTGCTGGTCACCGGCGGGACGGGGGCGCTCGGCGCCGTGGTGGCGCGGCATCTGGTGGAGGCGTACGGGGTGCGCCGCCTGGTGCTGGCGAGCCGGAGCGGTGAGCGGGCGGCGGGCGTGCCGGAGCTGGTGGCGGAGTTGCGGGGGCTAGGGGCCGAGGTCGGCGTGGCCGCCTGCGACGTGGGCGACAGGGAACGGTTGCGGACGGTGGTCGAGGGGATCGGCACCGACCTGGTGGGAGTGGTGCACGCCGCGGGGATCGTCGACGACGGCGTCGTGGGCTCCCTGTCGCGGGAGCGGCTGGACGGGGTGCTGCGGGCGAAGGCCGATTCCGCGTGGTTCCTGCACGAGCTGACGCGGGATCTGGACCTGTCGCTCTTCGTGCTGTTCTCCTCGGCGTCGGGGACGCTGGGGAGCGCGGGGCAGGGCAACTACGCGGCGGCGAACGCGTTCTTGGACGCGTTGGCGGTGTGTCGTCGCGGGGAGGGGTTGGTGGGGGTTTCGCTGGGGTGGGGGTTGTGGGAGGAGCGTAGTGGGATCACGGGTGGGTTGGGTGAGGGTGATCTGGCGCGGATGGGTCGGGCGGGGTTCGGTGCGTTGTCCTCGGCGGAGGCGCTGAGACTCCTCGACACCGCCCTGACCGTGGACGAGCCGGTCCTGGTGCCGACGAAACTGAACCCGAACGCCCTGCGGAAGCGTGCCGACGACGTCCCCGCGATGCTGCGCGGCCTGGTGAGGGCCCCCGCGCGCAGGGTGGCGAGGCGGGCGGACCCGGGCACCACGTTCGCCGCGACCCTGGCGGCCATGACCGAGCCGGAGCGCGGGCGCGCCCTCCTCGACGTGGTGCGCGAACACGTCGCGGCGGTGCTCGGTCATTCCTCTCCGGAGGCGGTCGGTGTCGAGAGCGGGTTCAAGGATCTCGGGTTCGACTCCCTGACGGCCGTGGAGTTCCGCAACCGGCTGGGCGCCGCCGTCGGTACGCGGCTGCCCGCCACGCTGGTCTTCGACTACCCGACCCCGGTCGGCCTGGCCGCCTTCCTCCGCGAGGAACTGCTGGGCACGACCTCGACCCTGACCACGACTCCGGCCTCGGCCGGTCCGGTGGACGACGATCCGATCGTCATCGTCGGCATGGCCTGCCGCCTCCCCGGCGGGGTCACCTCTCCGGAGGAACTGTGGGACCTGGTGGCCTCGGGCCGGGACGCGGTGTCGGACTTCCCCACCGGCCGGGGCTGGAGCCTGGACACCCTCTTCGACGACGACCCTGATCGTGCGGGTACGTCGTACGCGAGGTCGGGGGGTTTCCTGCACGAGGCGGGGGAGTTCGACGCGGGGTTCTTCGGGATCTCTCCGCGTGAGGCGTTGGCGATGGATCCGCAGCAGCGGTTGCTGCTGGAGACCTCCTGGGAG
>NZ_JBHMBS010000077.1:0-3440 GCF_042428775.1 Streptosporangium vulgare
GGGTATTCCGGCCGGTCAGCCGCTGAGTGGTGTGGTGCACGCGGCCGGAGTCCTGGACGACGGTGTGATCACCGCGCTCACCCCCGAGCGGCTGGACCGGGTCATGCGGCCCAAGGCCGACGCGGCCTGGCACCTGCACGAGCTGACCCGGCATCTCGACCTGTCCGCGTTCGTGATGTTCTCCTCGATGGCCGGGGTGCTGGGCGGTCCCGGGCAGGGCAACTACGCCGCGGCCAACGCCTTCCTCGACGCCCTGGCCGAACACCGCAGAGCGCGGGGACTGGCGGGCACCTCGCTGGCCTGGGGCCTGTGGCGCGAGGGCGGGCTGGCCGACCTGGACGAGGCCGACCTGCGGCGCCTCGCGCGCTCCGGCGTCGACCCGCTCACCGCCGAGGACGGACTCACCCTCCTCGACGCCGCGCTCGACACGGGACGGGCCACGCTGCTCCCTGCCCAGCTCAACTTCAAGGTCCTCAGCGGTCACGCGGACTCGCTGCCGCCGCTGCTGCGCGGCCTGGTGTCCGCTCCGGCCAGGCGGGTGGTGACGGCGGCCTCGGAGGCGGCTGCCACCCTGAAGCAGCAGCTGGCGAGCCTGCCTCCGGCCGGACAGCGGGCCGTGCTGGAGGACCTGGTACGCGACCAGCTGGCCGTGGTCCTCGGGTTCGCCGACGCGTCCGCGCTCGACGACGGCGTCTCCTTCCAGGAGCTCGGCTTCGACTCGCTGATGGCCGTGGAGTTCCGTAACCGGCTCAGCCAGGTCACCGGAATGCGGCTGCCGGCCACGCTGATCTTCGACTATCCGACCCAGACGGCGCTCGTCCCGTTCCTGTCCGGCGAGCTGCTCGGCAAGCGGGAGGTCGCGGTCACGTCGCGGGTCTCGGCCGGGGACGACGAGCCGATCGCGATCGTGGGCATGGCCTGCCGCTACCCCGGCGGGGTCGAATCGCCGGAGGACATGTGGCGGCTCGTGGCGCGGGCGGGCGACGCGGTGGGCGAGTTCCCCACCGATCGAGGCTGGGACCTGGACAAGCTGTACGACCCGGAGCCCGGCAACCGCGGCACCTCCTACGCCCGGCACGGCGGTTTCCTGTACGACGCCGCCGAGTTCGACCCCGGCTTCTTCGGGATCAGCCCGCGTGAGGCGCTCGCGATGGACCCGCAGCAGCGGCTGCTGCTGGAGAGCTCCTGGCAGGCGATCGAGCGCGCGGGAATCGACCCGCACGGGCTGCGCGGCAGCCGGACGGGCGTGTTCGCGGGTGTGATGTACCACGACTACGCGAACCAGCTCTCGTCCGTACCGGAGGAGCTGGAGGGCCTGATCGGCACCGGCAACTCGGGCAGCGTCGCCTCGGGCCGGGTGTCGTACACCTTCGGGTTCGAGGGACCCGCGATGACCGTGGACACGGCGTGCTCGTCGTCGCTGGTCGCGCTGCACCTGGCGGCGCAGGCACTGCGCTCGGGTGACTGTGACCTGGCTCTGGCGGGCGGCGTGACGGTGATGGCCACCCCGTGGACGTTCGTCGAGTTCGCCCGGCAGCGCAACCTGTCGCCCGACGGCCGCTGCCGGGCCTTCGCCCAGGCGGAAGGCGGCGTCGGCCTCTCGGAGGGCGTGGGCATGCTGCTCGTCGAGCGGCTCTCGGACGCGCGGCGCAACGGCCACCAGGTCCTCGCGGTCCTGCGGGGCAGCGCGGTCAACCAGGACGGTGCGAGCAACGGCCTGACGGCGCCGAACGGTCCGTCGCAGCAGCGGGTGATCCGTCAGGCCCTGGCCAGCGCGAACCTCTCGCCCGCGGACGTGGACGTGGTCGAGGCGCACGGCACCGGGACCGTTCTGGGCGACCCGATCGAGGCGCAGGCCATCCTGGCCACCTACGGCCAGGACCGCCCGGAGGACCGGCCGGTGTGGCTGGGGTCCATCAAGTCGAACATCGGTCACGCGCAGGCGGCCGCGGGTGTGGCCGGTGTGATCAAGATGGTGATGGCGCTGCGCAACGGCGTCATGCCGCAGACCCTGCACGCCGAGGAGCGGTCGGAGCACATCGACTGGTCGGCGGGCGCGGTGGAGCTGCTCACCGAGGCCCGTCCCTGGGAGCCGGAGAACGGCCCGCGCCGGGCCGCGGTGTCGTCCTTCGGGATCAGCGGCACGAACGCGCACGTCGTCCTGGAGGAGTCTCCGGCCGAACCGGACAGGGAGCCGGGCGAGGTCCTGCCCGCCGTCCCGTGGCTGCTCTCCGGGAAGTCGGTGGCGGCGCTGCGGGCACAGGCGCGGCACCTCAGGTCCTGGATGCTGGCACGGCCGGAGCTGGACGTGGCCGATGTCGGCTGGTCGCTGGCGACGGGCCGGGCGCTGCTGGAGCAGCGCGCGACGGTGGTCGGCGCGGACCGCGCCGGGCTGCTGGAGGCGCTGTCGGCGCTGGCCGAGGGCGAGCCGGGCGAGTCGGTGGTCGAGTCCGGGCTGGTACGCGGGCGAGCCAGGTTGGCGATGTTGTTCGCCGGTCAGGGCAGTCAGCGGGTGGGGATGGGCCGTGAGCTGGCCTCCGCCTTCCCGGTGTTCGCCGAGGCGTTGGACGAGGTCTGCGCGCTGCTGCCGCATCCCGTGCGTCAGGTGATGTTCTCCGACCCTGACGGTGTGCTGGCCGAGACGGGGATGACCCAGCCGGCGCTGTTCGCCTTCGAGGTCGCCCTCTACCGGCTGCTGGCCTCGCTGGGTGTTACGCCGGATGTGCTGGTCGGGCACTCGGTCGGAGAGATAGCCGCCGCCCATGTGGCGGGTGTGCTGTCGCTGCCCGACGCGTGTGCCCTCGTCACCGCCCGCGCCCGGTTGATGCAGGCGTTGCCGGAGGGTGGGGCGATGCTGGCCATCGCCGCTCCCGAGGCCGAGATCCTTCCGCTGCTGGAGGGCCGCCAGGACGTCGGCATCGCCGCCGTGAACGGCCCGCAGGCCGTGGTGATCTCCGGCAGCGAGGTCGCGGTGGAGGAGATCGCGGGCCTGGTGAGCGCGCGGACGCGCAGGCTGCGCGTCTCGCACGCCTTCCATTCGCCGCTGATGGAGCCGATGCTGGCGGAGTTCGAGCAGATCGTCTCCGGGTTGACCTTCGCCGAGCCGACCATTCCTGTCGTCTCCAATGTGACGGGCCGTCTCGCTGAGCCGGGTCTGCTGACCGACCCGGCGTACTGGGTGCGGCATGTGCGGGAGGCGGTGCGTTTCGCCGACGGGGTCACCGCCTGTCAGGCGAATGTGTTCGTGGAGGTCGGCCCGGACACCACGTTGACCGCGCTGGCTCAGCAGAGCGTCGAGGACGGCGTCTTCGTCGCGACCGCGCGTAAGGATCGGGATGAGGCTCGGACGCTGGTCAGGGCGTTGGGGCAGTTGCAGGTTCGTGGTATCGCGGTTGATTGGGATGCGTTCTTCGCTCCGGCTCGGCCGGTGCGGGTGGATC
>NZ_JBHMBS010000078.1:0-3350 GCF_042428775.1 Streptosporangium vulgare
GGGTATTCCGGCCGGTCAGCCGCTGAGTGGTGTGGTGCACGCGGCCGGAGTCCTGGACGACGGTGTGATCACCGCGCTCACCCCCGAGCGGCTGGACGGGGTCATGCGGCCCAAGGCGGATGCCGCCTGGCACCTGCACGAGCTGACCCGGGAGCTGGATCTGTCGGCGTTCGTGATGTTCTCCTCGGTGGCGGGAGCGCTGGGCGGTCCCGGGCAGGGCAACTACGCGGCGGCCAACGCCTTCCTCGACGCCCTGGCCGAACACCGCAGGGCGCGGGGACTGGCGGGCACCTCGCTGGCCTGGGGCCTGTGGGTGATCGGCGGGATGGCGGAGGAACTGACCGAGGCCGACGTACGCCGCATGGAGCGCATGGGCCTGAAGCCGCTGTCGGCTGCCGACGGGCTGGCGTTGTTCGACGCCGCTCTGCGCCACGACCGGCCGGCGCTGGTCGCCGCCCGGTTCGCCCCGGGCAGGAACCCGGCCCGGACGGTACTGCCACGAGCGGGCACCCTCAACGGCCTCGCGGGACGGCTGGCCGCGATGGAGCCCGCGGAACGCCGGTCGCTCCTGTCCGACCTGGTGTGCCAGGAAGTGGCGACGGTGCTGGGGCACGCCTCGGCGACGGCCGTCCAGCCGGATCGCGCCTTCCAGGACCTCGGCTTCGACTCCCTCACCGCTGTCGAGTTCAGGAACAGGATCGGCGCCGTCACCGGACTCCGGCTGCCGGCCACGCTGATCTTCGATTACCCGACCGCTCAAGCGGTGGCCGACTACGTGGGGTCGGAGCTGACCGGCGCCGCGTCCGCGATCGCGTCGGTCATGACGGCCGGGACGCCGAACGACGAGCCGATCGCGATCGTGGGCATGGCCTGCCGCTACCCCGGCGGCGTGCTGTCGCCCGAGGGGCTGTGGGACCTCGTGGCCAGCGGTACGGACGCCATCTCCGAGTTCCCCGCCGACCGGGGCTGGGACATGGAGAGGATCTACAACCCGGACCCGGAGAGCGAGGGCACCTCCTACGTGAAGCACGGCGGTTTCCTGTACGACGCCGCCGAGTTCGACCCCGGCTTCTTCGGGATCAGCCCGCGTGAGGCGCTGACGATGGACCCGCAGCAGCGGCTGCTGCTGGAGGCCTCGTGGGAGGCGCTGGAGCGGGCCGGTGTCAGTCCCGTCGAACTGCGTGGCAGCCGGACGGGCGTGTTCGCCGGCCTGATGTACCACGACTACGGCCTCGGCGCTCCCGCCTCGACCAGTGGCGGAAGCCTGGTGTCCGGCCGGATCTCCTACACCTTCGGGTTCGAGGGACCGGCGATGACCGTGGACACGGCGTGCTCGTCGTCGCTGGTCGCGCTGCACCTGGCGGCGCAGGCACTGCGCTCGGGCGAGTGTGACCTGGCCCTCGCGGGCGGTGTCACGGTCATGTCGACGCCCGGAACCTTCATCGAGTTCTCCCGGCAGCGCGGCCTGGCCCCCGACGGCAGGTGCAAGTCCTTCGGCGACGCGGCGAACGGCACCGCCTGGGGCGAGGGTGTCGGCGTACTCCTGGTCGAGCGGCTCTCGGACGCGCGGCGCAACGGCCACCAGGTCCTCGCGATCGTCCGGGGCAGCGCGGTCAACCAGGACGGTGCGAGCAACGGGTTGACGGCGCCGAACGGTCCCTCGCAGCAGCGGGTGATCCGTCAGGCCCTGGCCAGTGCGAATCTCTCGCCCGCGGACGTGGACGTGGTCGAGGCGCACGGTACGGGCACGGTGCTCGGTGACCCGATCGAGGCGCAGGCGCTGATCGCGACCTACGGCCAGGACCGTCCCGAGGACCGGCCGCTCTGGTTGGGGTCGCTGAAGTCGAACATCGGTCACACCCAGGCCGCCGCGGGTGTCGGTGGCGTGATCAAGATAGTGATGGCGATGCGGCACGGGACGCTGCCGCGGACCCTGCACGCCGAGGAGCGGTCGGGACACATCGACTGGTCGGCGGGTGCGGTAGAACTGCTCACCGAGGCCCGTCCCTGGGACATCGAGGACCGTCCGCGCCGGGCCGCGGTGTCGTCCTTCGGGATCAGCGGCACGAACGCGCACGTGATCATCGAGCAGGGTCCGGCGGAGCCCGAGGCCAAGGCGGACGCTGTCGAGCTGCCGGTGACGCCGTGGCTGGTCTCGGCCAAGACTCCCCAGGCGCTGCGAGGCCAGGCTTCCAGGCTCGCCACCTGGGTGGAGGAGCGTCCTGAGCTGAACCCGGCCGACGCGGCCTGGACGCTGGCGACGGGCCGGGCGCTGCTGGAGCAGCGCGCGGTCGTGGTGGGCGCCGACCAGATCGAGCTGGTGGCGGGCCTGCGTGCCCTGGCCGACGGTACGACGACGCCGGGGGCCGCGGCCGGTGGTGGCAGGTTGGCGATGTTGTTCGCCGGTCAGGGCAGTCAGCGGGTGGGGATGGGCCGTGAGCTGGCGGCGGCTTTCCCGGTGTTCGCCGAGGCGTTGGACGAGGTCTGCGCGCTGCTGCCGCATCCCGTGCGTCAGGTGATGTTCTCCGATCCTGACGGTGTGCTGGCCGAGACGGGGATGACCCAGCCGGCGCTGTTCGCGTTCGAGGTGGCGCTGTATCGGTTGCTCACCTCGCTGGGCGTTACGCCGGATGTGCTGGTGGGCCATTCGGTGGGGGAGATCGCGGCTGCTCACGTGGCGGGTGTGCTCTCGCTGCCCGACGCGTGTGCCCTCGTCACCGCCCGCGCCCGGCTGATGCAGGCGTTGCCGGAGGGTGGGGCGATGCTGGCCATCGTCGCTCCCGAGGCCGAGATCCTTCCGCTGCTGGAGGGCCGCCAGGACGTCGGCATCGCCGCCGTGAACGGCCCGCAGGCCGTGGTCATCTCCGGTGGCGAGGCTGCGGTGGAGGAGATCGCGGGCTTGGTGAGCGCCCGCACTCGACGGCTGCGGGTCTCGCACGCCTTCCATTCACCCTTGATGGAGCCGATGCTCGCCGAATTCGAGCAGATCGTCTCCACCCTCACCTTCAACGAGCCGACCATCCCTGTCGTCTCCAATGTGACGGGCCGTCTCGCCGAGCCAGGACTGCTCACCGACCCGGCGTACTGGGTGCGGCACGTACGTGAAGCGGTGCGTTTCGCCGACGGAGTCACCGCCTGTCAGGCGAATGTGTTCGTGGAGGTCGGCCCGGACACCACGTTGACCGCGCTGGCTCAGCAGAGTGTCGAGGATGGTGTGTTCGTCGCGGCTTGCCGTAAGGATCGGGATGAGGCGCGGACGCTGGTCAGGGCGTTGGGGCAGTTGCAGGTTCGTGGTATCGCGGTTGATTGGGATGCGTTCTTCGCTCCGGCTCGGCCGGTGCGGGTGGATC
>NZ_JBHMBS010000079.1:0-3107 GCF_042428775.1 Streptosporangium vulgare
CGACTCGTTGTTCCGGGTGGGGTGGGTGCCGGTGGTGGGTGGTGAGGTGGTGGTGCCGGGGGCGGTGGTTCGGGTCGGTGTGGGTCGTGGGGAGGGGGGTGTGCTGTCGGGGGTGCGGGGTGTTTTGGATGAGGTGTTGGGGGTGGTGCGGGGGTGGGTTGAGGAGGTGGGGTCTGGTTCGTCGCGGTTGGTGGTGGTGACGTGTGGCGGGGTGGCGGTGGGTCCGGGTGAGGGGGTGGATCCGGTGGCGGCGGCGGTGTGGGGGTTGATGCGGTCGGTGCAGGCGGAGTTTCCGGGGTTGTTCGCGGTGGTCGATGTCGTGCGGGGGGGTGTGGTTCCGGACGGGCTGCCGGTGGGGGAGCCGGGGGTGGCGGTGCGTGATGGGGTGGTGTACGCGCCGAGGTTGGTGCGGGCCGGTGGCGCGGTGGTGGATGGGCCGTCCTGGGGTGAGGGCACGGTGCTGGTCACCGGCGGCACCGGAGCGCTGGGCGGTCTGGTGGCCCGTCACCTCGTCACCGAGCACGGCGCACGAGACCTGCTGCTGGTCGGCAGGCGGGGTCGCGACGCCGACGGAGCAACCGAGTTGGAGGGTGAGCTGGCGGCGCTGGGCGCCCGGGTCACCGTCGCGGCCTGCGACGTGGGCGATCGGGACGCCCTGGCCGGGCTGCTCGCCGGAATCCCCGCCGACCGGCCGCTGACCGCCGTGGTGCACGCGGCGGGCGTCCTCGACGACGGGGTCGTCACCTCGCTCACCGCTGAACGTTTCGACCGGGTGCTCGGGCCGAAGGCGGACGCGGCCTGGCACCTGCACGAGCTGTCCCGGCAGATGCCGCTCACCGCGTTCGTGCTGTTCTCCTCCGCCTCGGCCACCTTCGGCACTGCGGGACAGGGCAACTACGCGGCGGCGAACGCCTTCCTCGACGGTCTGGCCGCGCATCGCAGGGCCGAGGGACTGCCCGCGACCTCCCTGGCCTGGGGACTGTGGGAACACGGCATGGGCGCCGGTCCCGCCGCGGCCGGACGGGCGACGCTGAGCGACGGCGAGGGGCTGGCGCTGTTCGACGCCGCCCTCGCGACGGACGAGGCCCTCCTGGCACCCGTACGGCTGGACACCGCCGCGCTTCGCGACGGTGACGTCCCCGCCCTGCTGAGCGGCCTGGTCCGGGCCCGCCCCCGGCGTATGACGGGCGAGACCACGCTGGCCAGGCGGCTGGCGGCGGCGGAGGAGGGGGAGCGCGCGAGGATCGCGCTGGAAGCCGTCCGCTCCCTGGTGGCCGCCGTGCTCGGCCATCCCACGCCGGACGGCGTGCCGCCGGGGAGCAAGTTCTCCGAGCTGGGCCTCGACTCGCTCACCGCCGTCGAGCTGCGCAACCGGCTGAACACCGCCACCGGCATGCGGCTGCCCGCCACGCTGGTCTTCGACCATCCCACCCCCGCCGCGCTGGCCGCCTTCGTGACGACCGAACTGGCCGGCACGCCCGCCACCTCCGCCCCCGCCGTACGGGCGTCCTCCGCCGTGGACGAGCCGATCGCGATCGTCGCCATGAGCTGCCGCTACCCCGGCGGCGTACGGTCCCCCGAGGAGCTCTGGGAGCTGCTGGCCTCCGGCGGCGACGCGATCTCACTGTTCCCCGCCGACCGGGGCTGGGACCTGGACGCGCTGTACGACCCCGACCCGGACACGCCGGGAACCAGCTACACGCGAGAGGGCGGGTTCCTCTACGACGCCGACCGGTTCGACGCCGAGCTGTTCGGGATCGGCCCGCGTGAGGCGCTGGCCATGGATCCCCAGCAGCGGCTGTTGCTGGAGACCACGTGGGAGCTCTTCGAACGGGCGGGCATCGACCCGCTGTCGCTGCGCGGCAGCGACACGGGCGTCTTCGCGGGCATGATGTACCACGACTACGGGACCCTGCTGCCCGCCGTCCCCGGCGAGCTGGAGGGCTACCTCGGGACCGGCACCGCGGGCAGCGTCGCCTCCGGGCGGCTGGCCTACACCTTCGGACTGGAGGGGCCCGCGGTCACCATCGACACGGCGTGCTCCTCGTCGCTGGTGGCGTTGCACCTGGCCTGCCGCGCGTTGCGGCACGGCGAGTGCTCGCTCGCGCTGGCGGGCGGGGTGACCGTCCTCGCCACGCCGGGCACGTTCGTGGAGTTCAGCCGTCAGCGCGGGCTCGCCCCGGACGGGCGCTGCAAGTCCTTCGCCGCGGCCGCCGACGGCACCGGCTGGGCGGAAGGCGTGGGCGTCCTGCTGCTCGAACGACTCTCGGACGCACGCCGCAACGGCCACCAGGTCCTCGCCCTGATCAAGGGCAGCGCGGTCAACCAGGACGGCGCCTCCAACGGCCTGACCGCACCCAACGGCCCCTCCCAGCAACGGGTGATCCACCGCGCGCTGGCCGACGCGGGTCTCACGCCCGGTGACATCGACATGGTCGAGGCGCACGGGACCGGTACGCCGCTGGGAGACCCGATCGAGGCCCAGTCGCTGCTGGCCACCTACGGCCGGGACCGCGACCGGCCGCTCTGGCTCGGATCGGTGAAGTCGAACATCGGGCACACCCAGGCCGCCTCCGGGGTCGCGGGCGTGATCAAGTCGGTGATGGCGATGCGGCACGAACTGCTGCCGCCCACCCTGCACGTGGACGAGCCGTCGCCGCACGTGGACTGGTCGTCGGGCGCGGTGTCGCTGCTGACCTCACCCGTGCCGTGGCCGGAGGTGGGTCGTCCGAGGCGGGCGGGGGTGTCGTCGTTCGGGATCAGTGGCACGAACGCCCACGTCATCGTGGAGGCCGTCCCGATCGAGACGCCCGCACCCGTACCCGCGCCTGCGGCCGGGTCCGATCCCGGGTCCGGCTCCGCTCCTGTCGAGGGCGGTGGGGTGGTGGTGTGGCCGTTGTCGGCCAGGAGTGGGTCGGCGTTGCGGGCGCAGGCCGAGCGGCTGGCTGCGTATGTGAAGACGTCGCAGCCGTCAGGTGTGGACGTGGCGTACTCGCTGGTGGCGGGTCGCGCGGTGTTGGAGCACCGGGCCGTGGTGGTGGGCCGGAGCCGGGATGAGCTGGTGGACCGGCTGGCAGAGCTGGCCGCAGGCGATCCCTCGACCGGGG